>PKUG01000085.1 GCA_002869665.1 Desulfuromonas sp.
CATGATAAAAAAGGGCCCCGCGTCATTGACGCGAGGCCCTCCAGAGTTGTGAACTATAGCAGAGTTGAAAGGACCAAGGGTAAAATGTTTACTGGATATTCCGGCCTAACTGGTCTACTTTAGCTAATTTTCTCGCACTATGGATTATTGAACTTTATGCTTGAACATTTCACCGATCAACTGGCCAACGGCGTCCGCGTGGTGACCGTGCCCATGCCGCACCTGCACACGGCGGGACTGGTCTGCTATTTTGCGGTCGGCGGTCGTTGCGAAGCGCCTGAGAAACAATATAGGGGTCGTGTCTACACATTTCATGATTCAATTAATCATGATGAGTTTCGGGGACAATGCATCCAATTAAAGGCGACCATCCGGTCGCCTTTTGTTTTTCCCCTAGGAAAATAGGGACGCTCCCCAGTTTCTTGTGTATCCCTGGGAAGTTAAAAGGAGCTGTCGGTGAACACGGCCATGTTCTTTATCATGCTTGTGGGGCGTTTTGTGGACAGTATATCGAATTGCTGAATACATGAGCAGATAGCAGCACCATAGATTGACCAACGTTTATAGTTTTTCATACCGTGCCCAAAAGCTGGTTTTCCGACCATGTGTTTGCTTTATTTTGGCAGCATATTCCGCATGAGGTTTCATCTCCTTCCAGTCGCTGACGGTTTTTGCCAGCAGGTCCAGCTTGTGCAGATAACGTGCGCCATGTCCGTATGTTTTGGTTTGTCCACGGTGTAGGATTGAATCGAGCAGGGCGCGGTAGAGCAGACTGGCGGTCAACGGTCGGGACAGGGATTCAAAGGTTTCGGCGAGAGGGAGCAGGTGCTGATAATAATCACCGTTCAGCTGTTCAGCGCGGGCCTGCAGATAGCTTTCGGCAGCGTCATACTGTTCCATATCGGTCAGAAATGCGGCATCGGTCAGAGAGAGGAGTGGGGTGTTCAGAATGACCTGTATTTCTTCGGCGAGAAAAGTGGAATTCTGATCATGTCCGGCGATGACAAGCCACTCTTCAAATAAAAGCCTGCTGCGCTGACGGCGAAAGCTTCGACAGGCGACTTCTCGCTGTTTTTCACTGTCTCCCAGGCGGCCATAAATGGTCAGCAGCAATTTGTCCTGCTTCTCCCGTTGGTAATTCTCCGTCTCTGAAATTTTTTCCAACCAGCTCAAAGCGGTGTGTTCATCGCCACTTTCCAGGTAGGCTTCGGCAATGTCAATCTTGCCGGCGGTCGGAAGGTCCGTTCCCCATGCCGCCAGACGCGTTTTCTCGAACAGTTGTGGATCTTTGAGCTGCCGGGCCAAAGATTCCACCTGGTAGTGCCAGTGACGGCGTGCAAATTCATCTGACTCTGTATTTGCCAGTTTCTGAAATTGTTCGATCAGCCAGCGCAACTGTTCTTCCAGCAGGAACTCAGCGGCGCTATTGACCAGCGCATCGCGTACGCCGTAATCATCCTTGAGAGAGGTTTTAAGCACTAATTTAGCCAGCTGGTTTTTGTCTGCGTAGCGAGAGGCGTAGGAGAGAAACAGTTCCTGTGCATCAAAGCGATAAACATCACCGACATGTCCGCTTGAATCGTCACAACGGTCAAAGACACTGCGGTCAGTGGTGTAAAAATTTGCCACCAGTTCACAACCGATCTGAGGGTCGTCTACCTGCTCCTCAATCTGTTGCAGCACATTTCGCAGTTCACGCGCCAAGCCGGCTGATTCTCCCCAACGGATGAAACGGCGCGCACGCTTGAGTGAGGACAGTTTATCCTTGAGCTGTTTTATCTCGCCTTTGGGGGTTGTCATCTGTCTGTAACCTCTTGGAAATGAGTAAGTTCTGGGGGCAGTATGTCAGATGAACCAATTCAGCAGAGACATGACAACCCGTTGCGTTATCATGCTTGCATATCCTTGGCTTTCCAGCCTCTGAACTGGGCATGGAGTTCAATGCCTAAACAAAGAGTGACTTGTAAGACTTTATTCATCTGCACGGATTCTTTGCCATTCTCCAGCGCCGAAAGAAAGACATGACTGACACCGCAGATGGCGGCAGCATCATGCAGGGTAAGACCATCCTCTTTGCGTTTTTGGCGAATCAGCGCGCCGAGATCTCCGGCGTTTAGAATTTGCATCGTTTACCTCCAGAATTCAACGTTCGTTTACTATAACGCTAAAAATGCGTAGACGAGATAAGAAATTCAGTGATCGTTTACTTTCTGATTGAAACAGTTGAATTCGAAGAAAATATAAACGTTCGTTGAAGAGAGTCGATTTTCAGGGGGTAGTGGTCATTCCGGGGAGGCTCTTTTTATGATGATCTTCCACATCGCCAGGCTGCTGCGGCATAATGATTGAATCACGAATGTTTACTGGAAATTCCAGCCTAACTGGGCTACTTTAGCTAATTTTCACGCACTATGGATTTTTGAACTTTATGCTCGAACATTTCACCGATCAACTGGCCAACGGCGTCCGCGTGGTGACCGTGCCCATGCCGCACCTGCACACGGCGGAACTGGTCTGCTATTTTGCGGTCGGCGGTCGTTGCGAAGCGCCTGAACAGGCGGGGATTTCCCACTTTCTTGAGCACATGATCTTTCGCGGTACGGCGGAGTATGCCACCAGCACCGATCTGGAGCGGGCCTTCGAGAGGATCGGTGGCGCGGTCAACGCTTCGACCGATTCCGAGACCACCTGCTTTCACTCGCGCATCCATCCTGATCATCTGGACGAAGGGGTCGCCCTGTTCGCCTCGATGCTGCGGCGGCCGCGCTTCGATCATATCGATACCGAACGGCGGATCATCATCGAGGAGGCGCGTGAGGATTACAATGAGGATGGCGCACAGATCAACCCGGACAACCTGATGGTCGGATTGCTGTGGCCGGAGCATCCGCTCGGCAAGCCGCTCGCCGGCACTCCCGAAATTCTCGAGAGCATCGATCTGGCAACCTTGAAGGACTACTATAGCGTCTGGTATCAGCCCCAGAACCTGCTTGTTTCCGCCTGTGGTGCGGTGACGCGCGAGCAGGTGCTGCAGGCCGTTGAACGCGAGTTCGGTGATTGGGTCGGGAGTGAATTGCCGTCGATCATTCCGGCGCCGCTGGTGAAAACCGCCGGCGTGGAATCCCTCTGGGTGGAAGACTCCGATTCGCAGGTGACCCTGCAGCTGGCCTTTCCGCTTCCGGGGCGCAGCGATGAACGCATTCTGGCCGTTCGCGTGCTGCGTCGGATTCTCTCCTGGGGCGGCGGTGCGCGCCTCAGCCTGCGACTGCGCGAAGAGCTTGGCCTGACCTACGCGGTTGAGGCCAATTGTGCGCTGATGGGGGATACCGGCTACCTGGCTATCGACCTTTCGGTGGCACCGGAAAACCTGACGGTCGCGGTCGGCGAAGTGCTCTCGGTCCTTGCCGAGCTGCGCGACAAGTCCCTGCCCGCCGATGAACTGGTCGGCGTGATCAAGAGCTATCTCTTCGACCTCGACTTCTCCCGCGATCAGACCGAGGCCATGGCTGTGCGCTATGGTTGGGGCACCCAGGCCCTCTATCTGCGCACTCTGGAGCAGGACTGTCGCGATCTGCAGACCTTGACCCCTGAGATCGTGCAGCAGGTTGCCCGTGAGATCCTGCGTACCGAAGCCCTGAAACTGGTCATCGTCGGCCCCTGGACGGAGGATGACCGTCAGGCGGTCGAACACCTGCTGCAGAACTCTCCTTTGAATTGAATCTGCTGACTGCGTGTTAAATATCCCTACGGTTAAAATAAAAACGCCCCGGTTCTCAATGAGTCGGGGCGTTTTTGCATTTGGTCCTGAAGGTTAATACTGGAAACTTTCCAGCCGAACTTTCGGCAGCAGGCTGGGCTTGCCGGTCAGGTACTCGTCGACGCAGCGGGCAACTTCGCGCCCTTCGGCGATGGCCCAGACGACCAGGCTCTGGCCACGACGGCAGTCACCGGCGGCGAAGACCCCGTCGACCGAGGTCATTCTGCTTTTGTTGTCGGTCTTGAAATTAGAGCGCGGGTCGGTTTCGCAGCCCGAGTCCTGCACCAGTTGCGGACGTGGTCCCAGGTAACCCATGGCCAGCAGCACCAGGTCGGCGTGCCAGACCTTTTCACTACCGGGGACTTTTTCCGGTTTGCCGCTCGACCAGTCGACCTGAACGGTTTCCAGCCCGGTGACCTTGCCGTTGTTGCCGATAAAGCGGGTGGTCATGATTTCGTATTCGACTTCCCCGCCCATGACCTGGAGTTCCTCGACCGATGAGCTGATGCGCAGTACCCGCGACCACTGCGGCCATGGATTATCGTCGGCGCGCTCGCAGGGTGGTTGGGGGAGCAGTTCGAAATTGACGACGCCGCTGGCGCCCTGGCGTAGCGAGGTGCCGATGCAGTCGGAGCCGGTATCCCCGCCACCGATGACGATAACCTTCTTGCCGGCTGCGCTGATCTCCTGATGTTTCGGATGCAGGGCGGCGATGTCGACATCGCCCCAGTTGGCGCGGTTCTGCTGCGGGAGGAATTCCATCGCGTAGTGGATCCCCTCGAGGTCGCGCCCGGTGACCGGGAGGTCACGCGGCTCCTCGGAACCGGTCGCGAAGACGATGGCGTCATACTCTTCACGCAGCTCGGCAAAAGCAACGTCCTTGCCGACTTCGCAGGAGTAACGGAAGGCGATCCCTTCCTCGGCCAGCAGGTCGACCCGGCGCTGGACCTTCTCCTTGCGCAGCTTGTAGTGCGGAATGCCGTACATCAGCAGGCCGCCGGCGCGATCCGATTTCTCGAAGACAGTGACCTGGTGCCCGGCGCGGTTCAACTGCTGGGCGCAGGCGAGCCCGGCTGGGCCGCCGCCGATGACGGCGACGCTTTTACCGCTGCGGGTTTGCGGCGGCTGCGGCACGATCCAGCCTTCGGCGTAACCTTTGTCGACGATCGAGACTTCGTGGAGCTTGATCGTGACCGGCGGCTCGTTGATTCCCAAAACACAGGCAGTTTCACAAGGCGCCGGACAGACGCGGCCGGTGAACTCGGGGAAGTTGTTGGTCGCGTGCAGGGCCTGCAGCGCCTGGCGCCACTGGCCGCGATAGACCAGGTCGTTCCATTCCGGAATCAGGTTGCCGAGGGGGCAGCCGGTCATGCAGAAGGGGACGCCGCAATCCATGCAGCGTGCGGCCTGGGTTTTGACCTCTTCCTCGCTCGGATAATAGTAGTGCTCTTCGTGGTTCTTGAGCCGCTCGCCAACCGACTGGATGTTTTTATCCTGCCGGGAATATTTCATAAATCCGCGGGGATCACCCATGGACGGCCTCCTTGTCAGCTTTCTCCTCGGCTGCCATTTCGTTCAGCACCCGACGGTACTCGTGGGGGAAGACCCGTACGAAGCGGGTCACTTGCGCATCCCAGTCGGCCAGGATCTCGGCCGCGCGCGGCGATGCGGTCTGTTCATAATGGTTGATGATCATCTGCTTCAGCCACTCAGCGTCGTCGTCCGTGCCGTTGACCTGCTCCAGGTCGACCATCGCCGGGTTGCAGCGGCGGCGGAAGCGACTGTCCTCGTCGAGGACGTAGGCGAATCCGCCCGACATGCCGGCCGCGAAGTTCCGTCCGGTACGACCGAGGACGATAACGCGGCCGCCGGTCATGTATTCGCAGCCGTGATCGCCGGTCCCTTCGACCACTGCGGTGACGCCCGAGTTACGAACGCAGAAGCGTTCACCGGCCTTGCCGGCGAAGAAGGCTTCACCGCCGGTTGCGCCGTAGAGGACGGTGTTGCCGACAATCGAGTTTTCATGCCAGGCGAAGGGGGCCTTGGCATCCGGGCGAATGCTGATCCGCCCGCCGGCCATCCCCTTGCCGACGTAGTCGTTGGCTTCCCCTTCGAGGTAGAGATCGACCCCGGGGGCGAGGAAAGCACCGAAACTCTGACCGGCGATACCGGTCAGGCGGACATTGATCGTCCCTTCCGGTAATCCTTCGAGGCCGTGGAGCTTGGCGACCATGCCGGAGAGCATGGTGCCGAAGGTGCGGTTGCTGTTCTTGATCGGCAGTTCGATGGTGACCTTCTCTCTGCGTTCCAGCGCCGGGGCGGCCAGGTTGATCAACTTGTGGTCGAGCTGTTTGTCGAGCCCATGATCCTGCCCCTGAATACGGCGGATGGCGACCTCCGGTCCGACCGCCGGTTTGACCAGCATCTTCGAGTAGTCGAGCCCCTTGTTCTTCCAGTGCTTGATCGCGTCGTCCATCTGCAGGTACTGGGTCTGGCCGATCAGCTCCTCCAGCGAGCGAACACCCAGCTCGGCGAGCAGGACGCGAATCTCTTCGGCCAGGTAGATGAAGTAGTTGACCACGTGCTCCGGCTTGCCAGCGAACTTACCGCGCAGAGCGGCGTCCTGGGTGGCGACCCCGACCGGGCAGGTATTCAGGTGGCACTTGCGCATCATGATACAGCCGACGGTGACCAGGGCGACGGTGGCGAAGGCATACTCTTCGGCACCGAGCATGGCAGCGATGACAACATCGCGGGCGGTGCGCAGCTGACCGTCGGTCTGGACGATGATCCGGCCGCGCAGGTCGTTGAGGACCAGAGTCTGCTGGGTTTCCGCCAGGCCGATCTCCCAGGGCATGCCGGCGTGCTTGATCGAAGAGATCGGCGATGCGCCGGTGCCGCCGTCGAAGCCGGAGATGATGACCCGCTCGGCGTGCCCCTTGCTGACGCCGGCGGCGACGGTGCCGACACCGACTTCGCTGACCAGCTTGACGGTGATGTCAGCCTCCGGGTTGCAGTTTTTCAGGTCGAAGATCAGCTGGGCCATATCTTCGATCGAGTAAATGTCGTGGTGCGGCGGCGGCGAGATCAGGGTGACGCCCGGCACGCTGTAGCGCAGCTTGCCGATGTAGTCGCTGACCTTGTGGCCGGGGAGCTGGCCGCCTTCGCCCGGCTTGGCGCCCTGGGCGATCTTGATCTGAAGTTCGTCGGCGTTGACCAGGTAGTGGGGGGTGACCCCGAAACGCCCGGAAGCGATCTGCTTGATCGAACTGCGGCGCAGGTCGCCGTTGGCGTCCGGCGTGAAACGGGCCGGATCTTCACCCCCTTCACCGGTGTTCGACTTGCCGCCGATACGGTTCATGGCGATCGCCAGGGTCTCGTGTGCCTCGGCCGAGATCGACCCCATACTCATGGCGCCGGTGCAGAAGCGCTTGACGATAGCTTCGATCGGTTCAACCTCATCAAGCGGGATCGGCTCGCCGATCTTGTTGAACTTGAACAGGCCACGCAGGGTGAAGTTCTTTTCGCTCTGGTTGTCGACCTGCTGCGAGAAGCGGCGGAAATCCTCGCGGCTCTCGTTGCGGACCGCGTGCTGGAGCAGGGCGATCACCTCGGGGTTCATCAGGTGCTCTTCGCCGTCACGCCGCCAGTGATATTCCGAGCCGCGATCCAGGTCGCGGTTGCTGTCGATCAGTTCGGCAAAGGCGACATTGTGGCGCATCAGGCTCTCGGTCGCGATCTCTTCCAGTCCGGCGCCACCGATGCGGCTCGCCGTGCCCGGGAAGTATTTCGCGGTGAATTCCGGATTCAGACCGACGATCTCGAAAATCTGGGCGCCGCAATAGCTCTGCAGGGTGCTGATCCCCATCTTGGAGAAGACCTTGAGCAGCCCCTTGCCGACCGCCTTGATGAAATTCTGGTTGTACTGGTTGATGACGTCGGTGCCTTCTTCCCCCTTGTCGTTGCCGTCGAGCCCGGGGAGCATCCCCTGGTTGACCATGCTCTGCAGGGTTTCAAAGGCCAGGTAGGGGTTGATTGCGGCAGCGCCGAAGCCGACCAGCAGGGCGAAGTGATGAACTTCGCGCGCCTCGCCGGTTTCGACCACCAACGAACACTGGCTGCGCTTGCCACAGCGGATCAGGTGATGGTGGATCGCCGCCAGGGCGAGCAGGGCCGGGATCGGCGCCTTCTCGGCGCAGACGCCGCGGTCGGAGAGGACTAAAATTGTGCGTCCGGAATCGACCGCTACCTCAGCCTCGACGAACAGTTCCTCGAGGCGTTGCTCCAGCCCTTGAACGCCGTCTTCGGCGTCGAACAGGGTGCTCAGGGTCGTGCCGCGGAAGTTGGCGAGGTCGCTGTGACGCAGCTGCTCGAGGACGTCGTTGGTGATGATCGGGTGGTCGATCTCCAGCATGCGGCAGTGTTCGGGGCCCGGCATCAGAATGTTTCGTGCCGGCCCGATGTACTGGGTCAAACTCATGACGATCTCTTCGCGCAGCGGGTCGATCGGCGGGTTGGTGATCTGGGCGAAGAGCTGCTTGAAGTACCAGTAGAGCAGCTTGCTGCGCTGTGACAGAACGGCAACCGGGGTGTCGGTGCCCATCGAGCCGACCGGTTCCTGGCCGTTGAGCGCCATCGGCGCCATGACCATGCGCATCTCTTCCAGGGTATAGCCGAAGCTGCCCTGAACATGGCGCAGCTCGCCGAGGCTGCGGACCTTCTTGGTCGCCGGCGCCGGCAGGTCTTCGAGGCGGATCAGGAACTCGCTGACCCAGGAGGCGTAGGGGTGCTCGGCGGCCAGCCCCTGCTTGATCTCCAGGTCTTCCTTGAAGGTTCCCTGCTCGACATCGACCTGAATCATCTTGCCCGGAGCGAGGCGCTCCTTGCGGATAATCTTCTCGGCCGGAATGTCGAGGACCCCGGCTTCGGAGGCGTAGATGATCTCATCGTCGCTGGTGACCCAGTAACGGGCCGGGCGCAGGCCGTTGCGGTCGAGGATCGCGACCAGCTGGCGGCCGTCGCAGGCGACGATGTTGGCCGGGCCGTCCCAGGGCTCCATCATGGTCGCGTGGTACTCGAAGAACCCCTTGATATGCGGGTGCAGGTTGGTCTTGGAGGCCCAGGCTTCCGGGACCAGCATCGCCAGCGAATGGGCCAGGCTGCGCCCGGCGACCACCAGCAGCTCCAGGGCATTGTCGAGGCAGGCGGTGTCGGAGCCGTTTTCGATGATGACCGGGTCGAGATCGGCGACCGCTTCAGCCAGATCGAGGTGGGCGAAGAGGGCAGTCCGTGCGCGCATGCGGTTGATGTTGCCGCGCAGGGTGTTGATCTCGCCGTTGTGGGCGATATAGCGGAACGGCTGTGCCAGGTCCCAGGTCGGGAAGGTGTTGGTGCTGTAACGCTGGTGAACGAACGCGATAGCGCTCACCAGACGCTCGTCATCCAGCTCCGGGAAGAAGGTGTTCAGCTGTTCCGAGAGCAGCATTCCCTTGTAGAGGATGGTTCGGCTCGACAGCGAACAGACGTAGAAAAGTTCGTCCCCGGCCAGTTCCTCGCTGCGGATGGCATTCTCGGCGCGCTTACGGGCCAGGAAGAGCATCAGCTCGAATTTGGCGATCTCGACCTCGCCGCGGGCGACGAAGACCTGGCGGACGTAAGGTTCCGCCGCGCGGGCGTTGCGGCCGATGCCGTTGCTGTCAGTTTTGATCTCGCGCCAGCCGAGCAGCGTGCCGCCGATCCGGGTCAGTTCACGGTCAAGAGCGTCGCAGCAGGCGGCACGGCTCTTTTCATCGCGCGGCAGGAAAACGATCCCGGCGCCATACTCGCCGACCGGCGGCAGCGCAAATTCACAGACATCGCGATAGTAGGCGTCCGGCATCTGGATCATCAGGCCGGCACCGTCTCCGTCGAGCGGGTCGGCGCCAACGGCACCGCGGTGGGTCAGGTTGCAGAGAATCTCAACTCCCCGTTGCACAATAGAATGGCTTTTTTTGCCCTTGATATTGGCAACAAAGCCGACACCGCAGTTGTCGTGCTCATTGGCGGGATCGTAGAGGCCCTGGGCGGGCGGAAAATTAACGCGTTTCGTCATAATTTGATCCTGAGTGATTAATTTGAACCTGAGCCCGTGCATGGTTCGACAGTGCTTAAGTGGAGGTGCGTTGTCTCTGTCGCTGGTTACGGGTGCAGGCTGGAACAAAAGCGGGACATGTTCGTTCCGGAGAGCGCAAGCATGTACAGTTTTCGACCGGTATTGCATTCGTCACCCCTTCGCGGGGCGCGCGAGAACTAGCCATAATAGTCGCAGAGCAGATTTTTTTCCAGCATTGTCTGCGCTAGCGGGCATTGTATTTCTGTATTTTTTCACAGATCAGGGCCGAATTGGTGTCCGGATTGGTTGCCGGATCTGTAATTGCTGCAGAGGGGGTGGAGATAATATTAGAATTGCCATCCTGATTGATTGTATTGTGAGCAAAGAGTGAATTTTTTTTAAACGGAATGACTTTATGAAGATTTTTGATCGCAGGGTCCTGAGTCCCTGGATAGCGCTTTCGTTGCTGCTGGCCATCCTGTTTGCCGGCGGACCGACATGTTCTTTTGCCGAAACAGCCGACGCGCTGATGCAGCGCGCGTTTGCCGAGGAGGATTCCGCAGGAATTCTCGACTCGATCAGGCAGGGGGGCAAGATCCCTCAATATGTCACTTATGAGGGGGAGCGTGTCCCGACTCTGGTGCGGGTGATGGATATCCCTGCTTTTGACGCAGACCGGATCCCCCTGTTGAACGCATTGATTGTGGCCGGGGCCGATGTCAACGCGGCGTCCGAGGAGCAGGGTGTCGGCGCACTGCACTTTGCGGCGTTCGCGGATTATCTGGCCGAGGGGCGGCTGCTGCTCGATAAGGGCGCCGATATCGAACAGCTGGCAAGACGCGGCACGACCCCGCTGATGGTTGCGTCAATGATGGGTAATGTTGCCTTTGCTGCCGAGCTCTACCGCAGAGGAGCCGATCTTGCGGCAGCAGATGACGAGGGGCGAACGGCATTACAGATCGCCGAGGAAAAAGAGGAAGATAATATCGTCGCATTCCTGAGCAACCCTCAAGAGTATCAGGACCTGCGCAATAATGAATTGTGGCTGGCGCTGGAAGGGAAGGATGTCGCTGCTGCGCAGACAGCGTTGGCGTTGGGTGCTGACCCCGATTTTTATCGGCCGGAGAAGATTCACACGATCCTGACTCTGGCGATCGCCCAGGCGAAAGGGGAGGTGACCTTCCTCTCGCTATTCGATTCGCTGCTGCGCACATACTCCGCCAGACTGGACAAGCCGGACGCTGAAAATATTACGCCGCTTGAACGGGCGATAGAAAGCAATCAGCCTTTCATTGTTGACAGGCTGCTGTTCTGGGCCGAGCGCCAGGGGGTGCAACTCATTCACAACGGTCGACCACTGCACGCCGCGATCACAAGTGGCTCGCAGGAACTGCTGACCATGATTGCGGAAAAAAGCAGCTCTCTTGATCTTTATGTCGACGGGATCACCCCGCTGATGCGTGCGGTGAGGAATGCAAATGTCGAGGCGATCCATTACCTGTTGACTGCCGGTGCCGACCCCACTCTGTTGTCAGATCAGGGGCAGACTGCGCTGCAGATGGCGGCCGACAATGTCGATGCCAGACTGATGCTCGAGAACCCCGAGGAAGGCTGGATCAACTTTCGTCTGCGCACCGCCGCAATGACGGGCGAACTTGAGGAGCTGAAGCAACTGCAGCAACAGGGGACTGATCTTGATCGGGCCGATGAGTTCGGCTGGCGCCCCCTGCACTATGCCTCGCGGGACGGGAACCTGGGTGTCGTTAACTTCCTCCTCGAAAATGGCGCCGATGCCAATGCTCCTGCCGCAACAGAGGAAGGGCAGACCCCTTTGACCCTCGCCGCCTTCAATAACAATTTTCTGGTCGCCAATGCCTTGTTGGCCGGCGGCGCCGATCCGTTGCAGAAGGGTGTTGAAGGTCAACTTGCCGTTGACCTGACCGAACTCCCCTTATTGCGGGAATTGCTGCGGTCACCGGAAAATTCCGCCCGTATTGCGCAGACATTTGCATTGCAGGAAGCCGTGGCCAACGGTGATCTGCAAGCTGCCCGGGCGAGCCTGGAGCAGGTGGCGGCTGTTAACGGGAAGCTGCCGGGTGATTGGGTTGCCTTGCACATGGCCAGCCGGGATGGCGCCCCTGAAATCGTACAATTACTGCTTGAGCATGGTGCAGCTGTTGAAGCCGTGACCGTCGAGGGGTGGGGGGCTCTGCATCTGGCCGCTTACAATGATCACCTGCAGGTCTGTCATCTGCTGCTCGCTGCCGGTGCCGATCCGCGTAAGCAGAATGGTGCCGGCGCAAGTGCGCTCGAATTGGCCCGGCAGGGCGATCACCGGCTGACCCTGGCACTGCTGGAGCAGCCTGATGCTTTCGGTCGTTTAGCGGCGACAAATGCCCTGGCCAGCGCGACGATGGACGGAGATCTCGCCGGGGTCAAGGCGGCCCTTGACTCGGGTGCGGAGGCCTCCTTTCCGTTCAAGGATAACTGGCAGGCTCTCCACTGGGCCGCCCGGGATGGGTATTCTGAAATCGTTGCCGAACTCGTGAAGCAGGCGCCGGATCTGAATGCTTTCGCCAGTACCACGGAAGGGCACTATACCCCGCTGATGCTGGCAGCGAAAAACAACCAGACCGAGATTTGCCGACTGCTTATCGAGGCGGGCGCGGACCTGTTTGCCGCCTCGCCCTCCGGGGAAACAGCACTCTCCAATGTC
>PKUG01000170.1 GCA_002869665.1 Desulfuromonas sp.
GAGGGCTTCGTCGATCCAGATCAGCTGATCGTCGAACATGCCGAATTCGAACTTGGTGTCGGCAATGATGATCCCCTTGCTGTCGGCCA
This sequence comes from Desulfuromonas sp., assembly GCA_002869665.1. Taxonomy (GTDB): domain Bacteria; phylum Desulfobacterota; class Desulfuromonadia; order Desulfuromonadales; family Geopsychrobacteraceae; genus PKUG01. Next base: position 90 of record PKUG01000170.1, read on the forward strand.
GTTCGCGGGCGCGTTCGTAGATGGCGATGCTGATATCGCTGACCTGCTGGGCCAACTCCTGGCCGCACAGTTCAGCGGCCTCAGCAAACGAGATATTCTCGTCATGTTCGCCCAACTCGGCTTTGGTCGACGGGGTGAACAGGGTTTGCGGCAGCTTGTCACTCTGGACCAGTCCGGCCGGTAGGGGAATGCTGCACAGGGAGCCCTTCTGTTGGTACTCTTTCCAGCCGCTGCCGGAGAGGTAGCCGCGCACGATGCATTCGATAGGCAACGGCTTGGCTTTCTTGGTGAGCATGCTGCGCCCTTCCAACTGGTCACGGTACTGATGGGTGATGGCCGGAAAGTCTGAGATTTCGGTGCTGATCAGGTGGTTCGGGATCAGGTCGGCCATCTGCTCGAACCAGAACTTGGAAATCTGGGTCAGGACATAGCCTTTTTCCGGAATCCCTTCGTCCATAATGACGTCGAAGGCGGAAATCCGGTCGCTGGCGACGAGCAGCAGGTGATCGCCGAGGTCGTATATGTCGCGGACCTTGCCACGGCTGACGAGGTTCAATTCCGGACAGTTGGTTTGGGTAATGACTTGGCTCATGGTTACTTTGCTCCCTGGGTAAAGGCGTCGGCCAATTCCGGAACATAGACGGTGATATCGGCCTGCTGCTTCAGTTCGTCAAGCTTATCCTTGACAACCTGATCTTTCTTGTCAGCCAGCAGGCGCTCGCTCAACTGGTTTTTCGCCGCCTCGTCGAGCGTCGCGAAGTCGGCAACCTTGGCTTCCTTGAGGGCGGCAACGACCATCCGGTTGCCGATTTCGTAGACCTTGGAGGCGACCGGGGCGTCCGCGGTCAGGGTGAAGGCCTCCTCGGCGAGTTCCTCGTTGGTGCCGATACGCGGGATGAAGGCACCGAAGCTGCGGCTGAAATCGCCAGATTCCTCAAGGATCAATTTCTCGTCCTTGGCGGCGGCCGCCAGGTCGTTATTCTCCTTGGCGGCGGCAAGCAGCTTTTCGGCCAGTTGGCGGGCCAGGGTCTCGGCCTGCTCTGCACGGTAGGCCAGTTCAACCGCCGGTTTGACCTCATCGAGTTCGGGCAGGCGGCTTGGCAAACGCTCCTTGATGGCGATCAGGAAAATCCCCTGCGGGGTCTGGATCGGCTGGGCCAGTTCACCATCCTTGAGGGTGAAGGCGGCATCGCTGATGGCGGCAACACGTCCGATACCGTCGATCGCCTGGCCGCGGGTGAACATGCCGGTCTCCTTGATCCCCAGGTCATTGGCCTTGGCCGCAGCTTCAAGGTCGCCGGTCTTGCGGTTCATGTTGAAAGCGTCAACCGCTTTTTCGTAGGCGATCTGGCGGGCCTTCTCGGCAGTCAGGCCGGCCTTGATCTTGTCGATGGCATCCGCCTGCGGTTGCAGGCCGGGAGCAGTGTACTCTTCGACTTTGATGATATGGAAGCCGAACTGGGTGCGAACCAGGTCGCTCAGCTGGCCGGGGCGAAGATTGAAGGCGGCCTGGTCAAACTCGCTGACCATGGCGCCGCGGCCGAAGGTGCCCAGTTCGCCACCCTTGACCGCGGTGACCTTGTCGTCGGAGTTGGCCTTTGCCAACTCGGCGAAGTCAGCGCCTTCCTGGATCTGTTTCAGCAGGCTGGCGGCAAAGTCGCGGCGTTTGCTGACGGTCTCAGCATCGGCGTCCTGCGGAACGCTGACGAGAATGTGTGCGGCCTTAACCTCTTCCTTGATCTCGAACTGGTCGGGGTTGCGGCGATAGTAGGTGTCGATGTCCTCGGCACTGAGGGTGCCGACCTGATCTTCATAACGGGCCGGAACGAACTGCAGGTAGCGCAGGGAAACCTTTTCGGCAATGCGGAACTGGTCGATGTTCTGGTCAAAGAAAGCGGCCAGCCCTTCGTCGGTCACTTCGACCTTGTTTTCGACGACGGCCGGGGTCAGCAGAACGTAGTTGAGGTTGATCTTGTCGTTGTCCTTGTGGAAAGCGGCAACCAGCTCGGTATCGCTGATGTTGATCCCTTCCTGCAGCTTGGTGCGAACCTTCTGGGTCAGCAGCTGGCGATGCTGGGCAGTTTCGAACTGCTCAGGACTCATCCGCTGGTAGTTAAGGACCTCGATGTAGCGGTCACGGTTGAAGGAGCCGTTGACTTTGAAGGCGTCGTACTGGGCGATACTTTCGATCAACTCCTGGCTGCTGACGCTGAGCCCGAGCTTGTCGGCCTGCTGGATCAGCAGCAGCTCATCGACCAGTTGCCCCAGGGCGACCTTGGGCAGGTTGAGCTGGCGTTCGAGCTCGGCATTGAAGTTGCCCTGATAGATGCTCTGATACAGGTTGTACAGGTTGCTGTAGGTCTGCTGGAACGATGCGTAGCTGATGTCATCGCCGTTGACGCTGGCGGCAACGTCACTGGCAGCCGGCCCCCCGCTTTTGTTGGGGGATGTCAGCATGGTATAGCCGATGACGAAACTCAGGATGATCAGGCCGAAGGCGATTTTGATCAGGAAAGATTTTTGCTTGGTCCGCACTAAGTCGAGCATTGCAATGAAACTCCTCGGTTTATTGATTTTTGTGGCCGCGAAATTTGAATAAAACAGTCCCGCATGTTAGACCAGCAATTCGCCGGAATGCAATCATTTTCTGCCGCCATAAGTCTTGCTTATTAACTGCTCGTTTGCTAGAGTGACAAAGTTTTTCGCTCCACTTCCGGGGCGGTTTTCCGGCTAAAAATCAGCATTCAGGGATCTCGATATATGTTCAATGTTTTCAACGCAATTTGGGGTGTTTTCTCCAACGATCTGGCAATTGACCTGGGAACGGCCAATACCCTGGTGTTCATGAAGGGGAAAGGGGTCGTCGTCAGCGAACCTTCGGTGGTTGCCGTGCAGACCGGACATGCCGGTCAGCGCAAGGTGCTGGCGGTCGGCAAGGACGCCAAGGAAATGCTCGGCCGGACTCCCGGGAGCATCGTCGCCATCCGCCCGATGAAGGACGGCGTGATCGCCGATTTCGATTACACCGAGGAGATGCTCCGCTACTTCATCCGCAAGGTTCATAACCGCAAAAACCTGGTTCGGCCGCGGATCGTCATCTGTGTTCCCTCGGGGATTACCCAGGTGGAGAAACGGGCCGTGCGTGAATCGGCCGAGTCGGCCGGTGCGCGCGAGGTTTACCTGATCGAGGAACCGATGGCGGCGGCGATCGGTGCCGGTCTGCCGATCACCGAGGCTTCGGGCAACATGATCGTCGACATCGGCGGCGGGACCACGGAAGTTGCCGTGATCTCTCTGGCCGGTATCGTCTATGCGCAGAGTGTCCGGGTCGGCGGCGACAAGCTTGACGAGTCGATCGTTCAGTACATGAAGCGCAAGTACAACCTGCTCATCGGTGAGCGGACAGCCGAGGCGGTCAAGATCGGCATCGGCAACGTCTATGCTGCCGACGACGAGACAATCACCATGGAGATCAAGGGGCGCGATCTGGTCAGCGGGATTCCCAAGACCATGGAGGTGAACTCCGACGAGATCCGCGAGGCGATGTCGGAACCGATCAATACCATCATTGAGGCCGTACGGATTTCCCTGGAGCGGACCCCGCCGGAGCTGGCGGCGGATATCGTTGACAAGGGGATTGTCCTGGCCGGTGGCGGTGCCTACCTGAAGAATCTGGATCTCCTGCTGAAGAAGGAGACGGGCCTGCCGGTCGTTGTCGCTGAAGACCCCCTGTCTTGTGTCGTTCTCGGTTCGGGCGCCGTGCTCGACCAACTCGACCTGTTGCGCCAGGTGGCTGTTTCTTCCTGATCTTGTATGATCCGCAACTGCTGAATCATTCGGGGAGGATCGGTCGATCCTCCCTTTTTGCATGACAACGCACCGGTTGGAGCTGGGGATGCGTGACCTTTTAAGACGTTATCGATTTTTTCTGCTGGTCATCATTCTGTTTCTGGCAACAGTCGTACTCTACTCGTACAACCTGCGGCAGAAGGACACCACAACCTTCTTCGAACGCGCGGTACTTTCTTTTGCCGCGCCCTTTCAATCAGCCCTCGACTCCCTGGTCGATGGGACCACGGATCTCTGGCGCAACTACCTGTGGCTGGTCGATGCCCGGCAGCAGAATGAAGAGTTGCTGCAGATCAACCGCGAACTGCACGCCCAATTACGTCAAACCGAAGAAATTGTCCGCGAAAACGACCGTCTGCGCAAACTCCTGGCGTTTGTCGATGACCTTGACCGCGCGGCTTTACCGGCCCAAGTGATCGGCGAAGATGCCAGCAACTGGTCGCGGACAATCGTGATCAACAAGGGGGCACGGGCGGGCCTGCGCGTTGGCGCACCGGTTGTGTCCGCCGACGGGGTGGTCGGGCGGATCATTAAGATCGCGCCGAACAGTTCGCGGGTGCTGCTGATCACCGATGCCTCTTCAGCTGTTGCTGTCCTCGTGCAACGCACCCGGACGCGGGGGGTGGTGCGCGGGCTCGGTGATTCCCTGACCCTTGAATATGCCCTGCGTGACGGTGATATCCGGGAGGGGGATCTGCTGGTCTCGTCCGGGATGGGCGGGGTCTTCCCCAAAGGGTTGCCGCTCGGACTGGTCACCGCAGTGAAGACGGATCAGTTCAGTCTCTTTCAGCAGGTCACGGCCCAAACAACAACCGATTTCTCCCATCTTGAGGAAGTGATGGTCATTGTCGGAGACGACCAATGACCGCCTTCGTTGTTTACCTGGTGTCCGGCCTCGTGTCGATCTTCCTTCAGAGCAGTGTTTTTCCGCTCTTCCTCCCCCCCGATCTGCGCCCGAACCCGCTTTTGATCCTCGTGGTTTTTGCCGGGCTCAGCGGCAGTACCGCCCGGGCGGTGACGGTCGGCGTTTTGCTCGGTGCCATCCAGGACAGTTTCTCCGGGCACAGTCTGGGGCTTTACATCTGTGTTTTTCTGACGCTTGCCATTGTGGCGCGCCTGCTGGCGGACAAGCTCAACGTTGAAAGCCCGGCGCTCTTCATGCTGCTGATCGCCGGGGGAACGCTGCTGCAGATCGTTCTGGTCGGCATCCTGCTGACGATTCTCGCCGACACACGCACGGTCTTCTATATCCTGCTGCCGTCGATACCGCAGCAGGTGCTGGCCAACGTGCTGTTCACTTTCTTCCTGTTTCTCTGCTTTACACGCCTGACCCCCGCCGGCCGTGGTCGCCGCCGTGCCCGGGGGCTGCTCCGCCTGGGGAAACAGCATGGTGCTTGATATCAAATGGGCCGAGCTGCCGATTGTCAGGAAACGCTTTCTGATCAGTTCGGCGTTCGTCGGCCTGGTTTTCCTCCTCCTGCTGTTGCGGCTCTGGTACCTCCAGGTTGTCAATTACGATGAATTTCTGGAGCGTTCGGTACGCAACCGGACGCGGGTTCTGTCCCTCGAAGCACCGCGTGGGCCGGTTTATGATCGCAACGGCCAGTTGCTGGTCGACAATCGCCCATCATTTCAGATTTCCGTCATGCGCCAGGATATTGAAAACCGTGAGCTGCTGTTCACTCGGCTGGCCGAAATACTTGATGTCGATGTCGAAGAGTTGGAAAAGCGCTGGAATGCCGGCAAGGGTTTTCCGATCTATCGCCCTGTTCCGTTGGCGACGGATGTCAGCTGGGACATTATGGAGAAGATCCAGGAGCAGGGGGGGGACCTGCCGGGTGTGTTGACCGAAGTGCGACCGATCCGCGACTATCTGGACCAGGGGATCAGCGCTCACCTGATCGGTTACCTCGGTGAGATTACCGAGGATGAACTGGGGCAGGAGGAGTTCTCCGGTTACCGCGCCGGTGATTTTGTCGGCAAGACGGCGCTGGAACGCAGCTACGAAGAATATCTGCGCGGGACAAAGGGGACGCGGTTGGTCGAAGTCGACGTCAAGGGGAAACTGCTGCGCCAGTTGCAGATGGACCCGCCCCGCCCGGGGAACCGGGTCTACCTGACCATTGATGAAAATCTGCAGCGAGCTGCCGATGAAGCCTTTGGCGATGAGTCGGGGGCGGCGGTCGCCATCGACGTCCACAGCGGCGATGTTCTCGCCATGGTCAGCCGACCGACCTTCAACCCGGCGCTCTTTGTCACCGGGATCGGCAGTGATCAGTGGACGGAACTGGCGTTGAACAAGCGTCATCCGTTGCAGAATAAAGTGGTCGCCGGCCAGTATCCGCCCGGCTCGACGTTCAAGATGATTGTTGCCCTGGCGGCTCTGCGCGATGGAATGATTACGGCGGGCAAGACGGTCGATTGCGAAGGGGATTTTACCATCGGCGAGGCTCGTTACCGCTGCTGGAAGAAGGATGGCCACGGTGAGACCGATCTTAAAAAGGCGCTGCGTGAGAGCTGTGACGTCTGGTTTTACCAGGTCGGCCTGGAGTTGGGGATCGACAAACTGTCCGCAGCGGCCAAGGAGCTCGGACTCGGTGGCGTCGTGGGTTATCCGCTGCCGGGTGAGCGGGGCGGGGTCATTCCGTCGCAGGAGTGGAAACGCCAGCGTTTCAACAAACCCTGGTACGCCGGGGAGACGGTTATCGCCTCGATCGGCCAGGGGTTTGTCCTGGCGACCCCGTTACAGCTGGCGGTGATGACCGCAGCCATCGCCAATCGCGGGACGGTATTGAAGCCGCGGGTGATCGACCGGGTTGAGGACTGGGAAGGAAACCTGCTGGTGGAACCCGGGGTGGAAGTGGTGCGCCAGGTCGATTATCCGGAAAAAGCCTGGGATGTCGTTCAAGAGGGGATGGTTGCCGTGGTCAACGAACCGCACGGGACCGGGCGTGCGGCCGAACTGGAAGATGTCCTTGTCGCCGGTAAAAGTGGAACCTCGCAGGTTGTCCGCCGGAAATCGGACGAAGAGGAAGAAGAGGAGGAGGACGACAACGAGACCCCTTATCGTCTGCGTCCCCACGCCCTCTTCGTTGCTTATGCCCCGGCGGACAATCCGGAAATCGCCGTGGCGGTTGTTGTCGAGCATGGGCAGTCCGGCGGCCGCGCTGCGGGACCGGTGGCGAAGGCGATTATCGAGAGCTATATGGCCGGGAAGAAGAGTTCCGAAGAACAGGTGGGAAATAACTGATGTTCGATCGTCGTCTGGTGATGAATTTTGACTGGGTTCTGCTGTTGACCGTGGTGGCGCTGGCCGGCCTCGGGATCCTCAACCTTTACAGTGCGACTGCATCCTGGCATGCGGCGACACCAATATACCTGAAGCAGGCGCTCTGGTTGGGTGGCGGGCTCGGGATTGCTTTGACGATCTGCCTGTTCGATTACCGTCACCTCGAATATCTTGCCGTGCATGTCTATCTGGTCAGTTCGGCGTTGCTGGTTATCGTCATGGTCATGGGGAAGACCTCCATGGGGGCGACCCGTTGGATTGATCTCGGCGTCTTCAATTTGCAGCCGAGTGAGGTTGTCAAAATTGCCGTTGTTCTGCTTTTCGCCAAAATCTTTGCCGAGACAGCCCATCCGAGTGGTTTCGGTCTCGGCGAACTCTGGAAACCGGCGCTCTGGCTGGCTGTTCCAGTGTTGCTGATTCTCAAGCAGCCTGACCTTGGAACCGCGGTCATGGTCGTTGCCGTGGCCGGGAGCATGCTGTTCTTCGCCGGACTTAAACGCGGAACGATCCTCATTCTCGTCGTTCTGGGGTTGCTGACTATGGTTGCCGGCTGGTTTGGTCTCCATGACTATCAGCGAGCCCGGGTCATGACCTTTCTCAATCCTGAAGCTGATCCGTTGGGGAGCGGTTATCACATCATTCAGTCGAAGATCGCCGTCGGTAGTGGCGGTTTCCTCGGCAAGGGGTTTCTTCAGGGGACCCAGTCCCAGCTTTCATTTCTTCCTGAGCGCCACACCGATTTCGCCTTCTCCGTATTCGCCGAGGAGTGGGGCTTTGCCGGTGGCCTGTTCCTGTTGTCGGGTTACATTTTCCTCATTGTCTGGGGGCTGTATGTCGCCCGGCGGGCTGCCGACCGTTTCGGTCTGTTCCTGGCGGTCGGGGTGACGGCGATGATTTTCTGGCATATCGTCGTCAACCTGGGGATGGTGATCGGCCTGCTGCCGGTTGTCGGGGTTCCGCTGCCGCTCTTTTCTTACGGCGGCACCAGTATGGTCACAACAATGATCGGTGTCGGCCTGCTGATGAATGTCAGTATGCGGCGCTTCAAGTTTTAAAAAAGGAGAAAGGATAAAGGGAAAAGGCGCAAGGCTGAAGACGCAAAGGTGTTATTTTTACCTTTATCCTTTAGCCTTTTTCCTTTTACCCTTCATGGTTATGAATCCGGATAATTTTTCTGGCTGGCTGGCTGAAACCGCGAAACATATCGGCGCGCATTCAGCAGCGTGTCTGCGCCTGGACAACCCTCTTATGCGCGATCAGTGTGCAGAGCAGCAGCAGCGGACGTCGGCCTGGCTCGATGCCGGGTTGCACGGTGCGATGGATTATCTCGCCCGGCTTCAACCGGACCGCTACTCCCCCTGGACGCGTTTTTCTTTCGCCCGCTCGGTCATCATTCTCACCTTTGCCAATCGCTGGAGCGATCCGGCAGCGACCCATCCATTTCCTGCCCCTCCTGCTGATGCCCTGCTCGGTTATGTTTCCAGTTACGTGCGTACGGCAGATTATCACACGACGGGGCGAGGCATGTTGGATGAACTGGCCCGGCGGCTCGGTCATGATATCCACTGTGCGGCGACGGTCGATACCGGACCGGTCGATGAGCGCCTGTTGGCCATCGCCGGGGGGCTTGGCATCCAGGGTGGCAATAACCTGCTGCGTCTGCCGGACCTGGGAACCCGGGTTTTCATCGGCTGCCTGTTCGTTGAACTTGAGTTACCGGAAGTGATCGCGGAGACACAATTTCCCTTTGCCTGTGACGACTGCCGCGCCTGTGCCAGAAACTGCCCGACCGGGGCCTTGACCTACGGTGAACAGTTTGACGCACGTCAATGCATCAGCTATCTGACAATCGAGAAACCCGGGCTCTTGACGCATGCGGAAGGGGAATCGATCGGCGCCTGGCTCTTCGGCTGTGACAACTGTACGGCCGTCTGCCCGCCGGCAGTTGCCGATCTGCGGATCCCGGTCGACCTGGAGTGGTTACTTACGGCTTCAAGCGGTGACATCGCCCGGATCATCAAAGGGACTGCGATGGCTTATGCCGGGGTGACACGTCTGCGCAGGAATGCTGTGGCGATATTGAAGAACCAGAACTCACCACGCGCGCTTGCTCTGCTGGATCGGGTTGCCCGGACGACCGGAAGCGAATTGATTCGTGAGCAGATCGCTGCCTGGTAGAAATACTGCGTCAGGCTGTTGAAAAACGATCCACATTGCGTCTACTGGTATTGAAAATGTTTTAAATACCCTGAAAGGAGGATTTGATGGAATTTATCGAACTGGCGGAGCAACGACGCAGCATTCGAGGTTATAAGCCCGATGCGGTGCCCGATGAGCTGATCAATGAGGTTCTGCGTGCGGGAAACCTTGCCCCGACGGCGAAAAACCTGCAGCCGTTTCATTTCATCGTTGTTCGTGATCCAGCGGTTCTTGAAGAATTGTGTGCAGCTTACCCGCGCCCCTTCTTTCACGAGGCGCCGGTCATCATCGTCATCTGCACGGAGCCGGCCGCGGGTTGGACCCGTGACATGCATGACGGCAAAAACTATTGTGAAGTTGATGCTGCCATTGCAACGGATCACATGACCCTGGCAGCGGCCGATCTCGGCCTGGGGACCTGCTGGGTCTGTGCTTTTGATCCGGTTGTCGTCAGCGAGGTGATGCGCCTGCCGGCGGGGATCGATCCGGTCGCCTTACTGACTCTGGGCTATCCGAATGAACCAGGGCGCGAGAAGAAGCGTAAGTCGCTGGCAGAGATGGTACGTTACGAGCGCTGGGAGTCGTAGTGTCGGCAGGTGGTTGTTGGCGTCCGGAGCTCTCAACCCCGATCGGGATCGTCCGGCCGTGTTTTTCTGCTTTTGAGGTACTCCATCCGCTCCCTGATCATCTTTTCATATCCGCGATCGACGGGCTGATAGTAGAGCGTCCCCTTCAATTTGTCCGGCAGGTGGGTCTGGTCGGCGTAGCCGTCTTCGTAATCGTGAGCGTAACGGTAGCCCTTGCCGTAATCGAGATTCTTCATCAGTTTCGTTGGTGCGTTACGGATATGTTTGGGAACAGGCAAGGCGCCGCTTTTACGTACTTCGGCCAGGGCTTTGTCGATACCGAGATAGCTGGCGTTGCTCTTGGGGGCGGTGGCGAGGTAGGTCACTCCCTGGGCAAGATTGATACGTGCTTCCGGCAGGCCGACGAAATGGACCGCCTGTTGGACGGCCAGGGCGATCTGCAGCGCACGCGGATCGGCATTGCCGATATCCTCCGAGGCGAGGATAACCATGCGTCGGCAGATGAACAGCGGGTCTTCCCCCGCTTCAAGCATGCGTGCCAGCCAGTAGAGGGCGGCATCGGGATCGGAGCCGCGCAGGCTCTTGATGAAAGCGGAGATGACGTTGTAGTGCTCCTCGGCGCCCTTGTCGTAAAGGAGCGCTTTTTTCTGCAACGAGTCGCGCACAAGTTCTTTGGTGATGGTGCCGTCGGTCGCCGCCGTTGCCGCGATTTCCAGGGTACCCAGAGCGATGCGGGCGTCGCCGTCGGCCTGGGCGGCGATCAGCGCAAGGGCTTCCGCTTCGCTGCTGAGCCCGGCTTCGCCGAGACCACGGGGATCGTCCAGGGCGCGTCTGAGCAGGGTTTCGATCTCCTCAGCGCCGAGGGGTTCAAGGACGAAGACCCGTGAGCGGGAGAGCAGGGCGGAGTTGACCTCGAAACTGGGGTTCTCGGTCGTCGCGCCGATGAGGATGACGTCCCCCTTTTCGACCGCCGGGAGGAAGGCATCCTGCTGGGCCTTGTTGAAACGGTGGATCTCGTCGACGAAGAGCAGAGTCTTTCGGCCGTGGTAGGCACGCTGCTGCTTCGCCTCGGCGACAATTTCGCGCACGTCCTTGATGCTGCCGAGGACGGCCGAGAAAAAGACAAAGCGGCTACGGGTACAGTTGGCGATCACCTGGCCGAGGGTGGTCTTGCCGGTTCCAGGCGGCCCCCAGAAAATCAGCGAAGAGAGCTGGTCCTGCTCGATGAGTCGGCGCAGCAGTTTTCCTTCTCCGAGCAGATGTTGCTGGCCGACCACTTCGGCAAGCGCGCGCGGGCGCATACGCTCTGCCAGTGGAGCGCCGGTCCCGTTTTCAAGTGTCTGTTCGAAGAGATCCATTCACGTTTTCCGTTATTGTTCTGACCGTGCCCGGGCTGACCGTTTATCCAGATTCTCAAAGCAATCTAGCATGGTCGCAGCCCCATAACAACTTTGAATGAGATAGACTTTTCGGGTTCGGCTATGATAGTTATTCATGGTTTACAGACCTGTCGACCACTCTCTTTTCACAGCTGACGACGGAATGGGCAGATGCTGAAAAAAGTCGGAATCTACGCAAAGAAAAATCACCCGGACGCCGAGCAGATTGCACTCGACATCTGTGCCCGTTTCAAACGGGAAAATATCGAGGTGTTGCTGGAGGACAGTTTGGCCGAGCAGATCGGCCAGATCAACGGTTACGCCGAGGAAGATATTCCTGCCCGGGTCGATATGATCATCGTCCTCGGCGGGGACGGCACCCTGATATCGGTGGCCCGTCTCGTCGTTGGACGCAATATTCCGATCGTCGGGGTCAACCTCGGACGTCTTGGCTTCCTGACCGAGATCACGCGTGACGAGCTGCCGCTCATGCTCGACAAGCTGATCAGCGGCGATTACCTTGTGTCCGACCGGATGATGCTCGATGCCTTCATCCGCCGCGATGATCAGGTGATCGGCAAGTATACGGTGCTGAACGACATCGTCATCAACAAGGGGGCGCTGGCACGGATCATCGATCTGAACACTTACGTTGATGGCCGTCACTTGAGCAGTTACAAGGCGGACGGCCTGATCGTCTCGACTCCGACCGGTTCGACGGGCTACAACCTCGCCGCTGGTGGCCCGATCATCTACCCCGAGATCAACAGCCTGCTGATTTCGCCGATCTGCCCCCACACTCTGACCAACCGGCCGATCGTTGTCTGGAGCCGTTCCGTCATCGAGATCGAGGTCAAGTTTCAGGACGACGTGGTGTTTTTCACCGCAGACGGTCAGGTCGGTCGCAAACTGCTCCCCGGCGACATGGTCGAGATCCGGCGCTCGGAATCACGGACCTTGCTGGTCAGCAGTCCGAGCAAGGATTACTTCGAGATCCTCCGGACCAAACTGAGCTGGGGCGGTTGATCGCAAAAAGTATGTGGCGTCTCTCCTGAAGGATTTTTCA
>PKUG01000078.1 GCA_002869665.1 Desulfuromonas sp.
AGAATCCGGAGCCACAGCAGCTGTAGTCGTCGAAGCAGAAGCCTCAATAACGTCATCAAGAGGAGAACAATCCTCCGCAAAGGGATCAACAGCCGGGACACCGGGAACGACCTTCTCCTCAGGGGAACCGTCTTCTGCAAAAGGATCTTCATCGGCTACGGGATAAAGTTCTCTTACGGACTGCGTTTCTTCAACCGCACGACGCTGGTTCATCGTTGACCGCTCAGCCAGGGCAAAAGCATCCAGCAACTCCTCAACCATAGCGCCGGATGCCTGCTGTCCGGACTCCAGAAGCTGTCCCAACTTTTCCAACTGATCGACAGCCAAGCCGACGGACACCTTAACCAGGCTCCCCGGAGTCCCGCCAGAAACCGAAAGGCGTGTCAGCAAAGCCTCCAGGCGCTCAAGAATCAAGCCAAATGGTTCAGCTTTTGTCTCCTGCGCAAAGGTCTTGAATGCCTGGGTTTCAGCAATGACGTTTGCCATACTCACCGCTTCAGGCGCCGAAAGGAACTTTTTCAATGAAGACAGATACGCCGTATTCGTGACTATAAGTTTACGGGCCTGCTCTGTTGCTTCCACCATTTATTTCTCCTGCAAGGCTTATATTGAGGTATTTCAGTACATTTTCTTATTGTTTTTGAAGTGAATAGGGACTCTTGCCACGCTATCGACCGGCAAACCGTTCTCCATTGCAGGTTTAAATTTCCATTTTTTGACCGCCAACTTTGCGGCCTTATCAAGAATCCTGTAGCCGGAGCTTTCATAAATGGAGACACGCTTAACTCGCCCGTTTTTCAAAACCTCAACCGCCAGCAGAACATTCCCCTCCCAACCACGTCGACTTGCCTTTTCAGGGTATTCCGGCTCGGGATTGAGATCATAACATGGTTCAGCAGAAACCGTTTCATTCACGAAATGAAATTCTTTTCCAGTATGACCCTGTAAACCTTCAAGCTCAGCATTCGTTTTGAGCTCCCCATCGTGAAGGTTAGAAGCCTCCAAAGTCGTGCTTGATATCGCTACGGTTACCGGATCCGGGTCTGTGCTGTTGATGACATTATCAATTTCGATAAACACTGGCTCCACATTAGGATCTGTCCGTTCTTGGAGAGCCTCATTATGGGCAGTATTCACAGAACTTTCACGTGACAAAGCATCATCTGGTACAGCTGCTACTTTTTCTTCAACTACAGCGACATCCTCCTTAACAGGTTTTACCGTGTCGTGTGACTCCGCTGTTTGCAGTTCTGTAGTTGCGACAGGCGACATTGAAAGATTATCCTTCTCTTTCAAAGGTTTTTGAGCTGTATTTGAGCTCTGGGTCAGGATTGGTGCTGGGTGAAAAGACGACGAACTGATCACCATCACCCCAATCTTTCCGACAGGGGACTGTGCACTGCTTGCTGCCGGGAAGAGATCATAATCAAGACTCAGAGCGAGTAGGTGCAGTACAAGCGAGATCAATACGATTAAGCCCAAACGAATCATTTATGGATAAGCGTCCTATAGTATCAACAATCCCAATAAGTTAATCGATTATCGCCACACACCTAACCGGGACAGATTAAAAAGCGGCTTGATTCATATCCTTCTTTACAGTTACCTTAGCTGAATTTCGCGGTAACAGAACTTTCATTTCATAGCAACAGAGCTGTAATGTCAATGTCTGTAGTATTCTCCGATATGCAAAAACCCTGCACATCGATCACAAAAAAAATCGTCGCACATCTTATCTCGACCCTGATGGTTGCGTCTCTTGTTCTCTTTTTTCTACCCGCCAGTTCAAGCGCTGACGACAACTTGGAGAACGAGTCAGATACAGTTGTTCTTCCCGTGGTCACCGTGACAGCTACAGCACCTGACATCTTGACCCAGAAAGAGATTATTGACCGCGATACCTTAAGCATTATTCCCGCTACGAATGGCAACCTGACCGAAGCATTCAAAACGGTCCCCGGCGTTCAATATTCTGAGAGCTTTGAAAGCTCCAAAACCGGTGGTGAAATTGAACCACCGGAAATTTCCATCTCTGGTGGCCGCCCCGAAGACAATAACTTCATCCTTGATTCCATCGGCAACAACAGCCTTTTGGACCCAGCATTTAAAGATACGACCAACTACAACAATGTTCCCGGTAACGCTCAAGAAATGTTCCTGCTCGATCATCTCATCAATACAGTGGATATCTATCGGGCAAATATTTCCGCTCGCTACGGCGCCTTCAATGGTGGTGTCATTGAAACAAATTCGATCGATCCGACTGCTGAGTTCAGCGGACGAATTTCTTTTCGCATGACAGATAGCTCTTGGGGCGAGTTTCACATCGACCCGGCAGAACAAGAGGCTTTCTACAACTCCAATCAGGCGCTTTACCAACCGAAGTTTTCAAAGTATCAATTTAGTGCGACCCTCAATGTACCTGTAAATGATTATTCAGGATTGCTGTTCGACTATTCCCGTCTGCAGTCAACAATCCCCTTACAGCATTTCGACCAAGAGGTTTCGCAACACAGGATCAATGAAAACATCTTCCTGAAATATGTAACCGAGCCACAAACTGGCACCAAGCTGACCCTCTCCGGCAGCTACATGCCCTATGAAGGTAAGTATTTTCTGAAGAACGCAATGTACAGTGACTATTCACTGCTTGGTGGTGGCTATAAACTCTCCGGTCAACTGGAGAAGAGGTTGGCTCTCGGCCAACTTGAATTCAACCTCGGCTATCAGAAAAGCTGGAACAGTCGCGTAGCACCACCGGACTGGTATTCATGGCGTGTCTCAGATCTTACGGAAGAAAAAGATTGGGGGGCAATTATCAGTTCAAAAACAAGCTGGGAGGGCGGTTACGGCGACATAGACAAGGAACAGGAAACCCTTGTCGGCAACATTCATATGGCTTTCGATGCGATCAAATTCGGCAAACAGGAACACCAGATCAATGCCGGTGCCGAGATTTCTGCAACTGAAGCCGTTTTCAATCGCCCAGAGAATATGAGCGTTTATTCTGTAGCCAAGATCAACGGCAGCGTCATATGCCCCGAAGGCAGCTTTGACTGTGTTCAGGGAGAACAGTTCATGTATTTCATGAACGACTATCCAGAAGATCATGCTGAAGCGAATATTACGAATTACAGTGCCTACCTAGAAGACAATCTTAGCTTTGGGAAATTTGACTTACGCCCAGGCATCCACCTCAGTTATGACGATCTGCAAAACAACCTGAATGCAGCCCCTAGACTTGCGGCGTCATATGACCCATTCGGTGATCGTAATACCATATTCATTGCCGGAGTTAATCGTTACTACGGCGCAAGCCTGCTGACACTCGCGCTAGAAGAACAAAAGCTGCCTTACGAGGTCTACATGAGGTCGACCGTCCTCGACAGCAGCAATTTCCAACCTCAACCGTGGCCTGAAGATCCACGGCCGCGCAAATCGATCGACGCAAGCCGTACCGGCGATCTCAAAACACCTTATGCAGATGAATGGACAGCAGGAATCAGACAACAGGTATGGGGCGGCACGTTTGCAGCAAGTTATATTAATCGGGTTTACAAGGACCAGATTGTTTCCGTTACCCTTGATATGACGGATATAGATCCTGATGACCCCTATAGTTATAAGGAATGGCGTAATTCTGGTCATCGTGACTATGAAGAATTGACTTTCGAATACAGTAAAGAGTGGGAAAAAAGCAGCCTTTATTTCAATATTGGCTGGTCGAAAAACCGTAGCAACAGTTCAAGTTACGCCAGTTCATTTACAGAGTCCCTACTGGATGTAGAAGCTGAAGACATCAACTTTGTCTGGTATGGCGATAAACTGATTGACCGTTCGCAGCTTCCGGCAGACAACTTCAGCCGTCCAGTAAAAGCCAGCCTGGTCTACAACAGAAGCCTGCCTTACGGTTTTTCATTCACCAACACGACGAACTATCGTGGTCGCTACAAGGCGCTTGTTAACACGAACAAGTCGTTGGACGGGTACGACATTTATGCAGTCGTCAGGAAGCCGAGCGCATTGACATTCGACTGGAGACTATCCTGGATGAGTCCAGAGTATCATGGAAATACGGTTGAACTGACCTTGGACATCCTGAATCTTTTCAACAAGAGGATAGCCTATGGCCCCTCGGAAGAAAATTATCTTCTCGGCCGGCAGATCTGGGGGGGCATCACCTACAATTTCTGATTACCGGTAGCTGAAAACCCCGTCATGGGTCACTGAAACCGTGGGGCTATTCACCTGCAAGTCATAGCGACCGGGATAGTTAACTGCCGGGAGATGTAACCGCAGGCGTTCGGGTGAAATCACATTAACCTCTTCCACCCTCACCGGCACTGGAAAAATCATCACGCCATCAAAATTCCGGGCCAGGTAAAGTGCGTCGTCAACAACCTGTACTCCAAAAGATATCCCGTGAACGGCGAGGAAACTTTCAAATCTTGGGGCAAAGGGCTTCGAGATATCGTAAGCTTTAATCCCGTCATCCTG
Organism: Desulfuromonas sp.; assembly: GCA_002869665.1. Taxonomy (GTDB): domain Bacteria; phylum Desulfobacterota; class Desulfuromonadia; order Desulfuromonadales; family Geopsychrobacteraceae; genus PKUG01. The sequence continues at coordinate 4,498 of PKUG01000078.1, forward strand.
TACACTCACATATAGCCTGTTATCATCAATGACACTCCGCTTGGCAACACCATCAACATCAACAACCGCTTTAATGGTCGGTTTATTAGGGTTTTTCACATCGACAACCATAACACCAAAACCACTACAGGCTACGTAAGCGGTTTTCTCAGAAAGAGTTACGTCGATGGCGCTTAGGAATTGATTCATTGGAAAGGGGGGGACTACTTTGGCGACAAAAGAAAGCTCACCGTTTTCAGCTAAACGGAAGACCACAAGCCCCTGATCGCTACATGCCGTAAACAGATAATCACCGGAAATTGCAACACCAAGAACCCGAAAAACGTCAACTTTGTCAAGCTTGGCAACCGTATCCAGCAGAACAGGCTTCTTCAAATCACTGATATCATAGACCGACACGCCATGTATCCCTCTTGTTGTTATCAGCAAATCCCCTTTTACCGCAAATTTTAGTGCCGGGATGTCAGGCCACAAACCAATCCTTCTAGGCGTTCCTGGCGAAGGGGTTGAGATGTCGAACACTTCGCAACCATCATCTACCTGGGCGACAAACAACCTGCCGCGATCATGCTTAAAAAAAAGGCTTTTACGACTGCTCAATCGTTCAAAATCCGTCTCTGAATCACGGGGACTAAATAAAACGCCATCCTTATTAGCTGCGACAAAGATACGTCGTTCATCAACGTAGATATCTCGCACGCCACCCTGAGGATAGATATTCCGGGCGGCATCCTTACGGGAGATCAGTTGCGTATCCAGGACCTGCAAACCATCAGCCAGTCCGGTGACATATAGATATTGCCCCTGCTCGACAATTGTTCGTACATCTGTTGTTGGAAAAAGCTTTTCGTAAGGGACTTCAAATGAAGGGTCAACCGTCAGGAGTTGAGAGAACCCATCAACGACATAGAGGCGGTCTTTGCCTGAATAGATTTTCCCCCCCGCGCCGATATTCGAGATTCTTTTCTGCAAGCGGAACTTCTCAATCGCCGCCGGATCATATTCATACAGTCCTTCAGACGTTGTCAGAAAGAGTCGATCTTTATAACTTTTGACATCTTTGACCGAAGCTTCCAAAGCGATTTCACCAACCTTCTTTTCATTTCCGTTTTCACCGATGGAATAGATATATACCAGAGCTTTTTTCAATGAATAAACATACAGTTGATCGCAATGGACTTCGAGACCGACAGCCACACCACTACGCATAAACTGATTGATTCGAGTGCCATGGTCATCGTAAAGGACAACACCGCCAGCCCCGCCAGCTACGGCAAGAAAACCTTGGATGGTTTTCATTTTAAAAACGTTGAAAGGCGTTCGTATTTCGTCCCGCTGAACAAGTGGCCGGCTTTTACCGGTCTGAAACTTGACAATTCCTTCACCGGAACAAGCGACATAGAGGAAGTCCTTATTCCAGTGGATGTCCTGGACCGATTTTCCGGGCAGGTATTCACCAAGCAACCGCGGACGCAAGGCATCTCTGATGTCGACAACCTTCAGACCGTCGACACTGCTCCCGAGATAAAGGATTCCATTGTGCACAAGGCTGACATTGAACAGCCCCATAACGGGAAAGGTCGTCACAAGGGACTGGTTTTCTGCGGAATCATGAACCAGAGTAATCCTCACATCTTGATCAAGACCAGATCCGTGTAACTCGACAACAGCACTTTCATGAAGGCCGAAGGACTGCTGTTGTGGACGTTCGACGCCAAGGGGGGCAGAGGCAAGGTTTTGGGATGAAAGACCGGAAACACGCACGGAAAAAAGAAAAATTCCGAGTGAGATCCCCATCAGAACGATAAAGGTAAAAAGATAACGCTTCTTCACTGTCCCCCCTCAGACACATCCTGAACGTCATGTTCAACCAAAGCGGTAACGACCTCGGACAAATCCATTTCATCAAGCGGCTTTTTCAAATACCGATGATAGATTGTCGAAGATTCATTGTTCCGACGTTCCGATGTCAGGGCGACAATCATCTCGAAACGCTGTCGATTCGCTGCGATAAAATCGTTCAACCAAGCGTCATCAGCCTGTGGCTCATCGATGAATAGTGCAGAAAAATCGTGTGCAGCAAGATACTCCTGGGCGACACCGGGACCGTTTACTGCCGTAATATCCAGCGGATATTTTCTCAACATCAGCCGCAAGAGCTCACGCCCGGCAACGTTTCTCCCCATCAGCAGAACTTTCGGCGCAATCGTCCCAGGGGTAATATCCATTTCCGCTGCAGGCACAGATGAGACCAGGCGCAAGGTCGACCAGCAGCGACAGAGTTCCTCATGTAAACCATTCAGGTTTATGGGAAGCTGCAACCGATTGATGTCTGAGCCAAACATGGGCCACGCGTCCTGCCCCTCGCACAGAAGAATAATTTTCCCAGGAGATGGGTCCCCATTTGCGCGCAAGGCCTGGCACAGCAGACGCCCATCGGCAAGAGTCATATAGGCAGCAGCAAAAACAATCCTGTACGGCATCCCTTTTCGTAATGCTGAATGATAAAGATAGAATGCGTCATTCCCCGCACTGACAAACTCAACACTCAGACCAAGCTCCGTCAGTCGGCTGGAAAGTAGCCGACCGGCGTTTATATCTTCCGTACAGACCAGCACCGGTGCCTCAGCCAGCCCTTCCGGAAGAACGAATTCCTGCTTGTTTAACAACGGAAAGCGCCCCCTGAACTCAAAGACGCTCCCTTTTTCAGGTTCCGAGATACATGACAGCTGACCGTTCATCAACTCAGCAAGTTGGTGAACGATTGCCAACCCCAGACCTGCCCCGCTGTTCTCGCGGGTGCCCGAGTTGTCGGACTGGTAAAAGGTTTCGAGAATATGCGTCTGAACCTCGTCACTCATGCCGCAGCCGGTATCAGCAACCCGCAGGACAAAGAGCCCTTCCCCCTCGTCTTCTTCGACACATTCCAGAGAAACGGCAATTGAGCCTGATGTTGTGAATTTAAGCGCGTTACCGACCAGGTTCATGGCAATCTGCCGAATACGCCCCTCATCCGCGCGCACCTTCCAGGCGGCAGACACAGGGATATCAAGTATCAAACGCAAACCTTTTTCACGAACTTTAGGTGCCAGAAGATGGACAACGTTCTCGACGATCCGATAAAGTTCAACCGCCTTCGGTTCGAGCGTGAGCTTTCCCGCTTCAATCTTCGACAGATCAAGTACCCCGCTGATCAGTTCAAGCAACTCTTCACCCGAGGTCTGTACCGTTTGCGTCAGAATGCGCTGTTGCTCATCCAGACCCGTCCGTTGCAGTAACTCATTCATCCCGAGAACCCCGATCAAGGGTGTCCTCAACTCGTGCGTCATTTTCGACAGGAAATCCGATTTTGCCCGGTTGGCGCTGTCTGCGAGATCTTTCGCTTTTTCTAGTTCATCAACCGTCTCCCTCAGTTCGGCTGTCCGTTCCGCAACCGTCTGTTCAAGTTGCTGCCGATGACGTTCCAGCTTCCCCTGCTGGACTTCAATCTCCTCAAGCATGTGGTTGAAGCCGTCGACGAGTTGCCCGATCTCATCCCTACTAACCTTCTTCGCCCGTAACGAATATTGCTTTGATTCCGAGATTGCTCCCATGAGATCAGCCAACTGCAGCAACGGCATAGAGATCGGTTTCTGCAGCCAACGCGCCAGGAGCAGAGAGCAGAACAGCAGGAGAATAAAAGCGACCAGAGTCCCCCAGAGACCGCCCCAGAGCCGTGCATAAAGGGCATCAAGATCACTGAGGAGATAAATCGAGCCGACCATCGAGCCCTCGTAACGAACCGGAATGAAATAGCAGAAATGCTTGAAGGAGAATTCGCTATGCTCCCGCTCCTGGAGCCAGGGGTTATCTTGATCAGCGAAATCGTGCGCGACGGCACTGAGAATGAATTCTGCTCGCAGAGTATTACGATACTCAGCAATCGGCTTGCCATTCACATCGAAGACATAGGCCGCATGAATGTTCTGCTGGCGTTCCAGAGAGGTAAGCAGGTTTTTGATGTCGTGGTATTTTTCCAGGACGAGTAAGCGGTTGCTGTTGGCCGCCAGGGTGGATGCGAGCGTCCGGACTTCCTGGTTCAAGGCGTTGCGGCTGGCGGCCAGCTCGACACCGAGCATGGTGATGGAAGCAATAACAAGCAGAATCGTGCTCGTCAGCAGGATGACATAAGTCAGCTTGTTTTTGATCGATGTACTCGTGTGGAAATTCAAACGACCACTCCCCCAGGGACAAACTGCCATGACTCCGATCCGAACACGCGATATACTTTCATAATCAGTCCGAACAATTGGATAAGATTAGCAATTTAACGATATAAAATGAAGCAAAACCAGTGCAGCTAACAGCGATCGACGATCATGGATTGCACAATTTTTACGGCTGAATTAGAGTAACGCTCCTTCAGCGGCCCTTCATCCGCTGACCATGGAGGACACAATGACAGATATCACCCTTCCCGGTGAACGCCAGGTCGGCCATCTGACCTTGCTGCGGCAGGAGCGCAAAATCGGCATGGCCGAATTCAATGCCCTCAGCAAAAGCGAACAGCTGAATATCATTCACCAGCACCAGGGGAAGAAAAAGTACGACCTGATTCTCAACTCAGGCCACGCGGAAGAGCTGGTCCCGCAGCTGCATCCACAGGAAGTCTACCTCACCGTCAACGACCTGGGCGCCGACGATTCCTCCGAGCTGCTCGCCCTGGCCAGCCCGGAACAGATCAACCTGCTGCTCGACCTCGATTGCTGGGACAACGACCGCCTGAGCCCGGTGCTGTCACTCCATTGGCTGCAACTTCTCCTCGGCACCGGCGAGGAGAAAGTTAGTCAACTGGTCGTCAACATCGAACCGGAAATTCTTGCCCTTTTCCTGAAAAAACACCTGGTCATCCGGCGCGGCATCGAAGCCTACGACGATGACGATGCCGAGAACGCCTATCGCCTTGAATCGCTCTACGACATCGACTATCACAGCGAAGATGCCGCCAAAACCATCGGCGCACTGCTGAACATCTGGATGGGAAAGGAACAGGAATCTTACCTGCTGATCATGGAGATGATCCGTAGCGAGCAGCTCACAACGCTCGAAGAGGAGATGTTCCAGAGCCGCAATAACCGGTTACTCGATCTCGGCATCCTGCCGACCTCGGAAGCTCGGGAGCTCTATACCCACGTCGATCCGGCAAACTTCACACCGGGCGGCAAAAGCGATTACCGCATCGAAGCGGAAGAGCAGAACAACCCGGCGGCAATCCTGACTCTTGCCGAACCGGACAACCTGCTCGCGGACATCCTTGCCGGCGGCGTCAGCCAGGAACAGGCCATCGAACTGCTCATGCTGGCCAACCGCAAGCTCAGCGCCGACAATGTCGATCTCTCTTCGGCGCAGCAACTTGGCGAGGCGATCCAGTCTGTTTACGATACGCTCAACCTGGCTCTCGAATATCTGACCGCAAATGATATTCAAAAAGCGGAGCAGATTTTCGCCACGACCTATCTGCTGCGGCTGTTCCAGCTTGGACACAGTCTGATCCAGGAGCGCCTGACCCGGGCAAAGTCACTGGCAAAAAGCCCGCTCTATTCGCTCCTCGACTATCAGGAATTCCTCTTCATTGACTCCCTGCTGCAGTCCCCCCCAGCCCTCTATTTCTATGGCGACGAAGACTGTCCCGGCAGTCTGGAACCGATCAAAACTCTGAAAGATCTCGAACTGCTCGACATGCGCCTTGCGCAGATCAGTGCCCTGCTCGACCAGTTCACGCACAATTTTTCCGAGCTGCTGCCGCAGCAGGACGGGCTTGAGGACGAGATCGCCAACGAAGAACTGCCGACCCTGGCGCAGCTGTTCATCACCGCAGTTGCCAATCAGCTGCTCGGCCTCGGTTTCAGCGCCAACCCGCTGCTGCCTGAGGATCTGGCCCAGCTCAAGAGCAGCTCTTTTGAAAACGGTCAACTGAGCCCGGAGTTTGCCGCCGGTTTCGCACAATCCTTCCCTGCGCTGAATGAAGACTGCCGCTTTTTCATCGACTTCTGCCTTGCTCTCTGGGAAGATTCGCTGCTTGAACCCCAGGCCTGCGCCTTTTTGCTTGTCGAAGATTGATCTGCACTGCGCCGAACAGACACGAAAAGCCGGGAGCAATCCCGGCTTTTTTCTTCAACTTCAATAGAATCCACCACGGAGACACAGAGCCACAGAGAAAAACATTCTCGAGTGTTTCTCTCTGTGACTCAGTGCCCCTGTGGTTAATATCAAGCTTTATCCTGCCAGCCCTTTTTACCCAACAGAATTAATTCACTTCAGCCAATTCCAGTTCCCGCACATCGAGTCCTGATGCGGTTTTCGCCACGTAAAGGAACACCAGAATCCGGCGGCCCGGCCGTTGCGGCAGGTGTTGAAACGCTGCCGCGAAATATTGCACCTTGCCGGCACGATCCATTCCGGCGACTTCAGCCTTGACCAGCTTGCGCACCGCCGACTGCTCCTCGTCCGTCAACCGATCGTCGAAAAACGCCGGGGCGCTGCCGCCGACGACCCGCTCATTGTGGGCGTAGTCACGTGCCAGTAATTCCCTGAAGGCCGCAAGCTGTTCCGCGGCAAAGCGCATGGTCAGATAATCGTTGACAATCAGATAAAGATCGCGCAGGGAACGACTCTGCCCGTAGAGATCACCATCCCGCCAGAAAGCATCCAGATCATCCAGCAGGGGCGAAAGTGTGCCGAAATGCCGGGTCAGTCCGTCGAGGATGAGGGGGAAGCGTTCGCTGTTGACCAGCAGATCAAACAGGCGCCCGATGCCGCGCAGGCGTTCCAGCTCGGCATAGGTCAAATCAGCGGAGGACAGGATGGTATAGGGCGGATTGGGGTCGAAGCGGATCCCCCATTGCTCTGCATCACGGCGCAGCGGCGCTCCCGGCAGCAACTTGACCGGCTCGATCTGCAGATGCCCGCCACCCAGGGCATGCACTCTGTCGATAGAGGTGAGGAAATGGAAAAACCCTTCCCCCGGCAGCCCGGCGATCAGATCGAGATGGAGATGAATTTTCGTGTGTCCGACCAGCTGGCGGACATTCTTTTCCAGCGTCTCCAGTGAGGCCTTGCGGCCGACATTTGCAAGGGTCTGCGGCAGGGTCGACTGAACGCCGATCTCGAACTGGAATACACCATCCGGCACTTCTTCGAGCAGGGTCAGGGTCTCTTCATCGAGCAGATGCGCGCCGATTTCGAAATGAAACCGGCTCTCCAGGTTGCGTTCGAGGATGAAGGAGAAAATCTCCCGCGTGCGCCGCGCGTCGTAATTGAAGGTGCGGTCAACGAACTTGATCAGCGGCACACGGCTGGCGATCAATAATCCGAGATCTGCCTTGATCCGTTCCATGGAGAAGGAGCGTACCCGGTCGTCGAGGGCGCTCATGCAGAAACTGCAGCTGTAGGGGCAGCCCCTGCTGCTCTCGTAGTAAACAAGACCACGGGTCAGATCGACCAATCCGGCCGCAAAGGGGGACGGCAGCTCGTCCAAATGACTCAGCAGCGACCACCCTTCCCCGTCCGGAGACGCGGGCGTTTTCAGTCCGGGGAGCGGTTCAGGTTTTTCTCCCGCATTCCAGGCCTGTAACAGGTGGCGTAACGGCATCTCCCCTTCGCCGCAGATCAGCGCGTCGACCGGATAACGGGAGAAAAAGAAAGGTTCTTCGAATGAGATTTCCGGCCCGCCGAGAACAATCTTAAGTTGCGGATTGATCTGCTTGAGGCATGCGACCAGCTCCAAAGTCAGAGTCCGGTTCCAGATATAGACGGAGAAACAGTAACAGTCAGTGGTGGAATCTGTGATCCTTGCCAGGGTGTCAA
>PKUG01000087.1 GCA_002869665.1 Desulfuromonas sp.
CATCTCAACCGTCGCCGTCGGTGCCGCGAAAGAGCCGGAGCTTACGTTCATCTGCACCAGCTTGTAGCTTTCGGCGATGCGCAGAACCTCGTCGGCCACGATGGCATCGAGATCTTCGTCGAAGATCTCCTTTTTCATGTCAGCCAGCGCCTTGAAGCGAACGAAGGCCTTCTCGATCTCTTCCTTCTTGAGATCGTAGCCGAGCTCCTTGAGCCGATCGATGAATGCATGGCGACCGGAGTGCTTGCCGAGAACCAGTTTATTGGTGTTGAGGCCAACCGATTCGGGGGTCATGATCTCGTAAGTTTCTTTATTCATCAGCACGCCATGCTGATGGATGCCCGCCTCATGGGCGAAGGCATTTGCACCGACAATCGCCTTGTTCTGCTGGACCTGGATTCCGGTAATGGTCGTCAGCAACTTGCTCGCCGGAACGATCTGCTCGGTCACGACACTGGTCGTATAAGGCAGGATGTCATGACGGGTACGCAGCCCCATGACGACCTCTTCAAGGGAACAGTTACCGGCCCGCTCACCGATACCGTTGATCGTACACTCGACCTGGCGGGCGCCGGCCTGAACCGCGGCCAGAGAGTTGGCGACCGCAAGACCAAGGTCATTATGACAGTGAACCGAAATGATCGCGTCATCAATATTGCTGACGTTCTGTTTCAGGTAGCTGATGATATTGAAATATTCCGAGGGGATCGTGTAGCCGACGGTGTCAGGAATGTTGACGGTTTTCGCCCCGGCCTCGATAACCGCCTGTACCACCTTGGCAAGGAACGGCAAACGGGTGCGGGCCGCATCCTCGGCAGAAAACTCAACGTTCGGCGTATAGCCGGAAGCGCGTTTGACCGCTGCGACAGCCGTATCGATAACCTGCTGCTCGCTCATCTTCAGCTTATATTCCATGTGGATGTCGCTGGTGGCGATAAACGTGTGTATCCGGCCGCGCTCGCCGGCATACTGCAACGCTTCCCAGGCCCGATCGATGTCCATGTTATTGGCCCGCGACAGGCCAGCAATCTGCGGCCGCTTGAGGGTCTGGGCAATCCGCCGGACCGCTTCGAAATCCCCGTCCGAAGCAATCGGGAAGCCCGCTTCGATAACATCGACGTTCAGCCGCTCAAGCTGGTGGGCGATGCGCAGTTTTTCCTCGATATTCATGCTCGCGCCGGGCGATTGTTCGCCGTCGCGCAAGGTCGTATCAAAAATGACGATATTTTCTTTCTGGCTCATGGATGACTCCTCTTTGATGTCGCCCGATCAACGTGATCCGGGGCAGTTCTCGTTTCTGTTGTGGTGTGTGTCGGTTTTCGGCTGCAGGTCACTCAGGTCAGATTCCACTCAGAACCACCCCCTTTCATCACGATTTTCCGCATAAAAAAAGCTCCCGCTCCTGTTAGACAGGGGCGAGAGCTTGAGCTTCGCGGTACCACCCTGGTTCGTTCGCCATGACGATTGTCGTCCGACAAACCTTCATTTCCCTTAACGCAGGTTCACGGCAAAGGCTAGATTCAGGATTTCACCCTTGCGGCTCCAAGGCGAGTTCAGCGCGTTCCGTACCAGTTTGCAGCAACCACCGGCTCTCTCTAACGGAAGTGAACGCCTACTACTCCTCTTCATTGCCTGTAAAATTTCGTTGATTCAATCCGAAAAAAGCTGACAAGTCAAGTTATTTTAAGCAAACCCGTTGCCCTGCCTGCTATTTTCGTTGCCGTCAAAATCATTGTCCGGCAAGACAAAATCACTTCTCTTCGACATCGATCTCCGCTGGGGGCTCCGGCGCGTCACTCCCTTTTGAGCCACGCCCTTTCCGCCACGAAAGGTAGTACATAACCGGTCCGGAGGCCAGGTAAACCATGCCGATCAGGAACAACATGACTTCCGGCTTGGCGACGACGACAACCAGTAAAAAGATGAACAGGACCAGGATCATGAACGGCTGACGCTTGAACAGTTCAGGATCTTTGAGCGACAGGTATTTGATGTTGCTGACCATCAAAAAGGCGAGCAGGAACACCAGCACGACCATCGAGACCATCTTGATGGTTCCGGTGCCACCCAGTTCATAAAACAGCAGAACGCAGGTCGCAACGATACAGGCAGCCGCCGGGATCGGCAAACCGATGAAGCGCCGCGACTCAACGGTAGAAACCTGGACATTGAAACGCGCCAGGCGCAGGGCTCCGCAGATGACGTAGAGAAAAGCGGCCAGCCAGCCGAGCTTACCGAAGGGGCGCAACGCCCAACTGTAGAGCAAGACCCCGGGAGCAACCCCGAAGGAGATGACATCGGCCAGGGAGTCGAGTTCGACCCCGAACTTGCTTGCCGTTCCGGTCAGGCGGGCGACCTTGCCATCAAGCCCATCGAAGATGGCCGCCAGCAGGATAAACCAGGCTGCCGTTTCATATTTTCCGTCGCTGGCGGCGACGATGACATAGAACCCGGCGAAGATCCCCCCTGCCGTAATCAGGTTCGGCAGCAGGTAGACCCCTTTACGCAGGTTCTCGCGCTTTTCGCTTCGTAAGCATTCTTCTGTCAAGAGAGTGTCCCCAGCACGGATTCACCGGCAACGGTCTTCTCCCCCAAGGTCGCAACGACATCTGCATCGGGAGGGAAGTAGATATCGACCCGCGAACCGAAGCGGATCAGCCCATAACGTGCCCCGCGTTGCAGCAGATCGCCGACAACCGGATATGTGACGATCCGACGTGCGATCAGACCGGCGATCTGGACGAACAGAATTTTTTGCCCCTGTTCCGTTTCCAGCAGGATGCCGGCCTGCTCGTTGACCTTGCTCGCCTTATCGTAGGACGCGTTGACAAATTGCCCCTTATTGTAATACATGTCCACCACCTTGCCGTTACACGGCACCCGGTTGACGTGAACATTGAAGACCGACATGAAGATACTGACCTTGGTCACCCGCGCTTTGAAATAACGCTCCTCCTCAACCTCGCCGACAAAGATGATCTTGCCATCCGCCGGCGCCACAATCAGGTTTTCCTCTGGCGGGATCACCCGTTCGGGGTTGCGGAAAAAGTAGACGCTGAAGAGGGTCAGGGCCAACAGGATCAGCGTCAGACAGGACCAGCCCAGTAGGGCAAAGGTCAGGGTCACAAAACCGAAAAGACAGATAAAAGGGTAGCCTTCACGGGCTATCGGTTGATTTTGATTCTGCATAAACTCCTCACCCGATCGGGTTTCAGGATTCAGTACACACGCGAACCAGAAACCGGTTTACGCCGTCCAGTCGCGCTTGGCACCACGGCCGATGGCAACCGGACCGGAGCGGACGACTTCCTTGATCCCCATCGGCCGCAGCAATTCGAGGATGCCGTCGATTTTACGCGGGGCACCGGTGATTTCAATAGTATAGGTCTTCGGCGTCACATCGACAACCTTGGCCCTGAAGATATCGACAATGCGCAGCGCTTCAGCACGTGATTCCGCCTCGGCGGTCACCTTGATCAGTGCCAGTTCGCGCTCGACGAATTCCTCATCGGTAAAATCGACAACTTTAATGGTCGAAATCAGTTTATTCAGCTGCTTGGTCACCTGCTCCAGGATCCGGTCGTCGCCACGGGTGACAATAGTCATCCGCGAGATATCGGGGTCGTGGGTCGGAGCGACCGAAAGACTTTCAATATTGAATCCGCGTCCGGAGAACAAACCGGAAATCCGCGCCAGAACACCGAATTCATTCTCAACAAGAACCGAAATTGTGTGTTTCATTGATCTATTCCTCCTGACCGATCAAGGTCGTTATCCAATCAAATCAAGATGCCAGAACCATTTCGTGGATTGCCCGACCGGCGGGAACCATCGGCAGTACGTTCTCTTCACGCGAAACGTTGAAGTTCATCAGCACCGGCCCCGGAGTCTCCAACCCCTTACGGATGATCTCTTCGACCTCTTCAACCTTGCTGGTCTGCAAACCGGTCGCGCCATAGGCTTCGGCCAGCTTGATGAAATCGATCGGCAGTTCGAGAACCGTCTGGCTGTAGCGTTTGTCGAAGAACATCTGCTGCCACTGACGAACCATGCCGAGATAGTTGTTGTTGAGGATGACAATCTTGACCGGCAGCTGGTACTGAACCAGGGTCGCCAGTTCCTGCGAGTTCATCTGGAAGGAGCCGTCACCGGAGATATCGATCACCTGGCGTTCGGGGAAGGCCGCCTGGGCGCCGAGCGCTGAAGGCAGACCGAATCCCATGGTTCCCAGACCACCGGAGGTCAGGAAGGTCCGTGGCTGGGTAAACTCGAAGAATTGGGCGGTCCACATCTGATGCTGACCAACCTCGGTGGTGATAATCGCGTCGTCATTGGTCAGTTCGCGCAGCTTCTCGATAACGTACTGCGGTTTGATCGTCGATTTCGTATGGCGATAGGCCATCGGATGCCGTTCTTTCCATTCAGCGATGGTGTCACGCCAAGCTTCCGTCGCTTCGACCAGAGTCTCAACCTGCTCCTGCTGGCGAGTCAGGCTGTCGGTCAGTTTAACCAGAACGTCCCTGATATCACCAACGATCGGCAGATCGACCTCGACATTCTTACGGATGCTCGTCGGGTCGATATCAACGTGGATGACCTTGGCCTTTTCAGCAAAACTGTCGATCCGCCCGGTAACCCGGTCGTCAAAACGAGCACCAACCGCGATCAGCAGATCGCATTCGGTCACCGACATGTTAGCGTAAAAGGTTCCGTGCATTCCCAGCATCCCGAGCGCCAGCGGGTGGCGTTGCGGGAAGGCCGCCATGGCCATCAGGGTTGTCGTCACCGGAATCTGAGTCAGGTCAGCCAGCTTAAGCAGCTCCTCACTCGCCGCCGACAGGTTGACACCGCCGCCGACATAAAGAACCGGCTTCTGTGCTTCGAGAATCATCTTGGCGGCTTTTTCGATCTGCCGCGTGTTGCCACTGTACGTCGGCTTGTAACCGCGCAGGTTAACTTCATCCGGATATTTGAACTCGAGCTTGGCGATCTGAACGTCCTTGGGCAGGTCGACAAGAACCGGTCCGGGACGTCCGGTCCGGGCGATGTAGAAGGCTTCCTTGATGGTGCGTGCCAGGTCCTTGATATCTTTAACCAGGAAGTTATGCTTGGTGCAGGGACGGGTAATCCCACACATATCCGCTTCCTGAAAAGCGTCGTTACCAATCAGCGGCGTCGGAACCTGGCCGGTGATGATCACCATCGGAATCGAATCCATAAAGGCCGTGGCGATTCCGGTGACGGTATTCGTCGCTCCCGGACCGCTGGTCGCGATCGCCACCCCGACCTTGCCGGTACAACGCGCATAACCGTCAGCGGCATGAACAGCTGCCTGCTCGTGCCGGGTCAGGATATGATTAATTGCCGTCGCCTCGAAAAGGTCGTCGTAAATGTTGATAACCGCACCGCCCGGATAACCGAAAACGGTATCAACGCCTTCCAGCTTCAATGCTTCGATCAATATTTGAGAGCCGGTCAACACCATTTGTTCCTCCTCATCTGAAATTCTGGATTTATTTAATTAAAACGCTATATCTGCAAATTGTATTGGATAAACATCTGTAAAAATGACCGGCTTACAGTGAAATCCCGAGCCGGCCGATAGATGAGAATTTCCGTTTATAATTAAAGAACCGATTTTTTTCAACCAAATACAGCAAAGGGTCTAAGCATCCGCTTAAACCCTTTGCCGTGAAAACATCCCGTTGTTAATAAACGGGTTCAGGTGGTTACAGACGACAGAATCTTCTCCATCTCGTACTTTCCTACCAGTTTCATCTTCTTGATTTTATTTTTTTCCAGCTCTTCTTCAGCCGAGAGGAAGCCCTTTTTTTCAAATTCGGACAACTGTTTTTCAAACAGCATATGTTCTTCGTAGAGCATGCGGAAACGGGAGTTATTCTCGATAAGGTCCTGCAAAACTGTCTGGTCAATATCCATTGGTACCTCCGAGCATGATTAGGAATGGGATAAGAACATCGCTGGAACAAAAATAACCAATTCGATTCAAGGTTGTCAACCAATTACCCGGTTCAGGAACGAATCGCTTTCTCCCGCTGCAACTCTGCGTCCGAAGGCCTGATATAGGTCGGCAAAAGCTCTCCCGCGGGGAGCGTCAATCCCTGTGGCCAGCATTGCAAAGTCAGCCAGGCGGCCTGTGAAGCCCGCACCTGATGGGCGAATTCAGGCGGCAGCAGCGCCCTCTCCCCCATGAGCTCTTCTATCTGGGTACGGTACGCCGCAACACCACTGCCGACGAACAGAACCTCTCCCTTCAGTGCCTCAAGGGCCGCTGCCGGAGGCACAACCCGGGCCGGACCCAGGGGCTGCGGCAAACCGTTTTGGCAATCAAACAGTTGAGTATAGACTTCCTTTTTTCTGGCATCCAGAAAAGCACAAACCGGCACAGACGCCAGCGGCGCATTCATGGCCAGCGTCTGCAATGAGGAGACCCCGACGACCGGTCGCTCAAGAACCTGAGCCAGGCCTTTAACGGTTGCGATACCAATGCGCAGCCCGGTAAAGGAGCCCGGACCGGTCACAGCAGCAAGCAGATCGAGATCGTCGAGCGCCCAGCCGGCGGCGGCGAGCAAGGTTTCGATCTGTCCCAGCAGATTCTCACTGTGGGTGCTGCGCACGTTCAGCAGGGACTCGGCAACCAGGGTCGGTCCTTCGCATAGCGCCACGCTGCCGGCTAATGTCGAACTGTCAACGGCAAGAATTTTTACCGCTTTGGAATCGTCCATCAGTCCCAGAGCCTCAGAATATCGTTATAAAAAGCGAAAGCCATCAGGGTCAGCAGCAAGGCCATACCGAGCTGTTGCGCCATCTCTCTGACCCGGAACGACAGGGGGCGGCGGAAAATCAGCTCGATGGTGTAAAAAAGGATATGACCGCCATCCAGAATCGGAATCGGCAACAGGTTGAGAATCCCTAATTGGATAGAGATGAACGCCAGCACCGAGAGGACTGCGGCGAGATCGGTCTGCGCCGCCTGACCGGCCACCTGAACGACAGTAATCGGTCCGCCGATCGTCTTTGACGACACATTTCCGGTAATCAGCTTGTGAATGAAAACGACGGTCAGATCGATCAGCTCCCACGACCGCTGTGCACCGGCCCGTAACGACTCGGTCACACCAAAACGGCTGATCGTGGTCTCAGTCATGGGAGCGATGCCAATCAGGAAGATTCCGTTGTCATCCTGCTGTTGCGGCGTCAGCTCAACGGTAATTTCCTTACCGGAGCGCTCAGCCACGACAGGAACGGAATGAGCACCGACAGCTTGGATCACAGTCTTCAGGTCATACCATGAGGCGATCTTCTGATCACCGATACTCAGGATCAGGTCACCCGCCTGCAAGCCCGCCTGTGCTGCTGGCATTCCTTCCGCCAGACCGCCAATCAGCGCGCGCTGTTGTGGCAGCAGGCCAAGAGCCTGCATCCCTTCCAGGCTGTTGTTGTCCGCAGACATGACCAACTGCACCGGCTTGCCGTTGCGCTCGACCTCAAACACCAGCGCTTCACCGGCATCGGAGACAAACGCCTTGTTCGCGTCGTTCCAGCTGGCGATATTCTCGCTGTTAATCGAAAGAACCTTGTCGCCGGCGACAAAGCCGGTCTCTGATGCAGCCGACTCGGGGGCAACATAGCCGATGACAGCCTGCTGCTCCAGATAAGAAGGAAGTTCCGCACCGATCATGAAGGAGAGCGGGAGAATCAGGAACGGCAGGATCAGGTTCATCGCCGGTCCGGCACAGACGATGGCCAATCGTTGATAAAGGGGTTTCAGTGCGAACGAACGCTCTTTCTCCTCCTCAGTAAGGTCATCCTCATCATCCTCGTGACGATACCCTTCTCCGAGCATCTGAACATAGCCGCCGAGCGGTATCAGACAGATCTGGTATTCCGTCTCCCCCCGCTTCATCGATCCCAGCCTGGGACCAAAACCGAGGGAAAATTTCAGGACCTTGACGCCGCACATTTTGGCAACGACGAAATGCCCCAGTTCATGAATAAAGACCAGGAAGCCAAGCATCAGAATGCCGGCAACTACCGTTGTCATATGAGCCCTCCGAGAATCATTTCCCTGGCTGTCTTCCGTGCCTGGATATCTGCCTGGAGAATCAGGTCGATCGCCGTGACCTCAGTCTGTTCATGTTTAGACATCACGGTCTCGATCAATTTCGGGATTTTTGTAAAAGCGATCTGCTGCTGCAAGAATGCATCAACGGCAACCTCGTTGGCCGCGTTCATCGCTGCCGGCAGGGTTCCACCGCCGGCAAGAGCGTCGTAAGCCAACTGCAGACAGGGGAAGCGTTGAGTGTCTGGTTGGCAGAAGGTCAAACGCCCGAGCCCACAGAGATCAAGGGGTGGTTGACTGAGCGGCAGACGCTCAGGCCACGACAACGCGTAGGCGATCGGCGTCTTCATATCCGGGATTCCGAGCTGGGCAATCAGCGCCCCATCCCGATACTCAACCAGCGAGTGGACGATGCTCTCCGGGTGAATGTGAACGGCGATCTGCTCGGCAGGGAAACCGAACAGCCAGTGCGCTTCAATCATCTCCAACCCCTTGTTCATCATTGTCGCCGAATCGATGGTAATCTTGCGCCCCATGCTCCAGTTGGGGTGAGCCAGAGCATCCTGCGGTGAAATTTCGGCAAAGCGCGCCAACGGATAATCTCGGAAAGGACCACCTGATGCCGTCAGGATCAGGCGCCGGACATCTTCAACCCGCTGACCTGCCAGCGACTGGAAGATCGCCGAATGCTCACTGTCGACGGGGATCAGCCGGATACCTTGCGCGGCTACCTCGGCCATGATCAGGTTGCCCGCCATGACCAGGGTTTCCTTGTTGGCCAGGGCGATATCTTTACCCGCTTTGATCGCCGCCATGGTCGGCACCAGGCCGGCGGCGCCGACGACCGCGGCGACAACCATTTCGCTGGCAGGCGCCGTGGCGCAGCGGATCATCCCGGCAACCCCATGGCAGATTTCCACCTCACGGCTACCCAACTCACGGCGCAAGCGTTCGGCATCATGCTCGTTCTGGACGGAAATGATTTCAGGTTTAAAGATTTCGACCTGCTGTTGCAACAGGTCGATATTGTTGCCGGCACTCAGGGCGACAACCCGATAACGCTCAGGGAATGCAGCGACGATCTCAAGGGTACTGACGCCGATGGAGCCGGTTGAACCAAGAATGGTCAGATTCTTCACGACCGATCAACCTCCGTAACAGAATCTGGCAATGTAGTAGACAAGCGGAAAAGCGAAGAGCAGGCTGTCGAGACGGTCGAGCAGACCGCCGTGGCCGGGAATAATGGTCCCCGAATCCTTGACCTTGCAGGCCCGCTTGAGCAGCGACTCGAAAAGATCACCCAGTTGACCGGCGGTCCCGAGCAGCAGTCCGATGAGGACAGCACCGACCATCCCGAGCTGCGGCAGGAAGGTAAAACTTGCCGCAAGCGCAGCAATCACCGACCCCGCCAGACCGGCAAGCCCCCCTTCGACACTTTTGTTCGGGCTGACTGCCGGATATAATTTTCTCCGGCCAAGCTTGCGTCCGAAGAAGTAGGCAAAGGTATCACACGCCATAATGATCAGCAGGGTCAGAAAAATCCACCGGCGGCCATCTTCCAGCATTCTCAGCGGCATCAGGTGACCGAGCAAAAAAGGCAGGTAAATCAGACCCGACAGCAACCAGCCGAGTTGATGATGAACGGTTTCAATCTCTTTAAAACGGAACAGAAAAAACAAGGAAAGAATGAGAAAAACTGCGGTAAACAGGGGGAGCAGCTGCTCCGGAGCCGCATAAAACAGCAGCGGTGCCACGAGCGCTCCCGCCAGCGCACATACCCATTGTTCCAGGCGACAGGAATCACCCAGCCCCATGCGGTTGTATTCAAGCAGGGCGATAAACAGAACCAACGTCAAAAACACGGCAAACAACGCCGGACCGGCATAGCCGAGCAGCGCAATCAGTAGCGGCAGGGCAACGAGAGCTGTAATAATGCGTTGTTTGATGGCTAGTCTCCTTGACCGGATGTGCCGGTCGCCGCCAACTGGTCGTCGGTCAGACCAAAACGACGCTTGCGGCTGTGATAATCATCCAGCGCCTTCTGCATCTCGACAGTATCGAAATCCGGCCAGAGGACATCGGTAAAATAGAGTTCAGCATAGGCAAGCTGCCAGAGCAGGAAATTACTGATGCGCATTTCACCGCTGGTGCGGATCAGCAGATCGGGATCGGGGATACTACCGGAATCGAGGCGGGAAGAAAAATAGCTGTCATTCAATTCAGCCAACTCGAGCCGACCGGCCAACACCTCATCGACAACCTTCCCCACACCCCGGAGGATTTCGTCCCGGCCACCGTAGGACAGGGCCAGAATCAGGGTCAACGCATCACCGTCAGCAGTTCGTGCTTCGACATCGGCCAGTGAAGTCCTGACCGAAGCAGACAGGCGGGCAATGTCGCCGATGACCTTGAGACGGATGCCGTTGTCGATCATCTTCTGCTGCTGGCTCTCGAGAAATTGCAACAACAGAGCCATCAGGGCCTCGACCTCCTGTTGCGGCCGCCCCCAGTTTTCGGAACTGAACGCGAACAGACTCAGATAACGAATCCCGCGGCGGACACATTCGTCGACGATGGTCGTGACCGCCTCCACCCCCTGGCGATGGCCGGCAATCCGCGGCAAACCGCGCTGCTTCGCCCAGCGACCGTTACCATCCATGATAATCGCCAGATGGTTCAAAGGGGCTGTATTTTCGAGGTCCTTTCCGCTCGCCATAAATTCCACTTCAATAGCTGAAAAAAGTAAAAGAGAAAATTAACATGGAAGAAGGAGGTTCAGCAAGAAAATGCGGCACAATCTCCAGGCATAAAAAAGGGCGTCCCGAGGACGCCCTTTTGGCAAATTCGCATGACTGCCACCGGCTAATCGACAATTGCGTTAACCGGGCAGGAATCAATGCAGGCACGGCATTCGGTGCATTCTTCGGTGATCATGTAAACGTCACCCGCTTCCACAATCGCACCCAGCGGACAGGCCTCAACACAGGTTCCGCAGCCGATGCATTCTTCATTGATTTTCAGAGCCATGAATTTACTCCTTTGAAAAAGTGGACAGTCTAAATGGACATCACTTCCTGTTACTTGACCTGAATAACCTCGTCGATTTTGTTGACGAAGTCATCGGTCAACTGCTGGACGTCCTTTTCACTGCGTTTCATCTGGTCCTCGGTAATTTCTTTCTCTTTTTCCAGCATTTTCAGCGTGTCATTAGCGTCACGCCGGGTATTGCGAACGGAGATTTTGGCCTCTTCCCCCATCCGCTTGATGATCTTGACCATCTCGCGACGACGTTCTTCGGTCAGGGCCGGAACCGGCAAGCGAATCAATTGTCCGTCCGAAGACGGCGTCAGTCCGATATCGGACTTGAAAATCGCCTTTTCAATTGCCGGAATCAGATTTTTTTCCCAGGGCTGAACGGTAATCAGACGCGGTTCGGGAGCCGACAGGGTAGCGACCTGGCTGAGCGGCGTCGGAACACCGTAGTACTCGACCCTGACATCATCCAGCAGGGAGATACTGGCACGCCCGGTGCGCACCTTGGCCATCTCTTTTTTCAATGCCTTGACGGCTTTGTCCATGGCATCTTTCGCTTCGTTTAACACCTCATTGACCATCAGTGTCACCTCCTTTGACAATTGTTCCGATCTGCTCGCCGAGAACAACCTTCTTGATGTTGTCGCGCCGAGTCATATCAAAAATGATCATTGGCAGGTTATTGTCCATGCAGAGCGATGTTGCTGTCGCGTCCATCACCTGCAAGCCTTTTTGCAGTACGTCGAGATAGGTCAGCACCGGCAGTTTGACGGCGTTCTCGTCCTTCATCGGGTCAGCGGAGTAAACGCCGTCGACTTTCGTCGCCTTGAGGATAACCTCGGCATTGATCTCCATGGCCCGCAGACTGGCAGCGGTATCGGTCGTGAAATAGGGATTCCCGGTACCGGCACTGAAGATGACCACCCGCCCCTTTTCCAGATGGCGAACGGCGCGCCGGCGGATATAAGGCTCGGCAATTTCCTGCATTTCGNCCTGCATTTCGATCGCCGACTGCACGCGGGTATCCACCCCGACCTTTTCCAGCGCATCCTGCATAGCCAGACTGTTCATGACCGTCGCCAGCATCCCCATGTAATCGGCGCTGGCGCGATCCATCCCCTTGGACGACGCGGCTACACCGCGGAAGATATTTCCACCGCCGATCACCAGCGCAACTTCCACGCCAAGGGCAACGACTTCCTTGATTTCCGCGGCAATTCCGGAGATGACATCAGGAACGATCCCGTACCCCTGATCGCCGGCCAGGGCCTCTCCACTCAGCTTCAACAGTATACGCTTGTACTTGACGGTTTCCACAGTCACTCCTGCCGCATCCGGAAAAAGTTAATCCCCCGGCCGCAACGACCGGGGGAGGAAAAGAAAAACGGATTTACTTGCTCATTGCCGCGACTTCGGCTGCGAAATCGTCAGCTTTCTTCTCGATACCTTCGCCCAGTTGATAACGGACGAAGCTGTTCAGTTTGATGGCGGTACCGAGGTCCTTGGCCAAGGCCTCAACAACCTTGCCGACCTTCTGGTCGGGATCGATGACGAAGGCCTGCTCGAGCAGGCAGACTTCGCCGAAATACTTGTTGATCTGACCAACGATGATCTTGTCGACGATGTTCTCGGGCTTGCCGCTTTCGATCGCCTTGACGCGCATGATCTCTTTTTCCTTGTCGACAACATCGGCGGGAACGGCATCGCGGTCGAGGAACTGCGGCGAAGCGGCAGCAACGTGCATGGCGATCTGCTTGCCGAGTTCAGCGACGCGCTCGTCGGTCGACTCGGTCTGCATTTCAACCAGAACGCCGATCTTGCCGGCACCGTGTACGTACGAGGCAACCACACCCTGACCAGCGTCAACACGCTGGAAACGACGCAGGCTCATGTTCTCACCGATGGTCGCGATCTGGTGGGTCAGCTCCTCAGCAACGGTACGGCCGGTACCGGGATAGGCCAGTTCCTTGAGCGCCTCGATATCGGCAGCATCATTGGCCAGAACGACGCTTTGCACACCGGCTACAAACGCCTGGAACGCCTCATTCTTGGCAACGAAGTCGGTTTCGGCGTTGACTTCGAGAACCGCACCGACGGGGCCTTCACCACCGGCAGCGACAAGGCCTTCAGCAGCGACACGGCCCGATTTCTTAGCCGCGGCAGCAAGACCCTTCTTGCGCAGGAAGTCGACAGCGTCCTCCATGTTCCCACCAGTTTCCGTCAGGGCTTTTTTACAATCCATCATGCCCGCGCCGGTTTTCTGGCGCAGTTACGAGACCATAGCAGCTGTAATACTCACGTTTCTTTCCTCCCTAGAATTTGTTCAGGCAGGGAATCCTGCTGTTTGTTCGACTAAACAAACGGCCGGGACATAAGCCCGGCCGCAGGCCTGTAAGACGGGTGATTCTATTCAGTAATAAAAGATAATTATTCGGCGTCGGCAGCGGGAGCTTCCTCAGCCACTTCGGGAGCAGCCGCAACTTCCGGCTCATCCTGACCTTCAGCTTCGGTCTGCTTGGCATCCTTGTTCAGCTGGCCGCCCTCAACGCAGGCTTCAGCCATTTGAGAGGTGAACAGACGGATCGCACGGATGGCGTCGTCGTTACCGGGGATGACGAAATCGATATTGTCCGGATTACAGTTGGTGTCGACGACGGCAACAACCGGGATACCGAGCTTGTTGGCTTCCTGAACGGCAATGCCTTCCTTGTTCGGGTCGATGATGAAGATCGCGCCCGGAAGCTTGGTCATGTTCTTGATACCGCCGAGGTTCTTCTCCAGCTTCTCACGCTCGCGATCGAGTTGAAGAGCTTCCTTCTTGGTGTACTGCTCGATGGTGCCGTCAGCGACCATGGCCTCGATCTTCTTGAGGCGATCGATACTCGCCTTGATGGTGGCAAAGTTGGTCAGCATGCCGCCGAGCCAGCGGTTGTTGACGTAGTATTGACCTGCGCGCAGGGACTCTTCACGGATAGCATCCTGAGCCTGCTTCTTAGTGCCGACAAACAGGACCTTCTCACCCTTGGCAACGGTGTCCTGAATGAACTGGTAGGCGGTCTTGAAGTAACGTACAGTCTTCTGCAGGTCAACGATATAGATACCGTTACGGGCGCCGAAGATGTAGGGCTTCATTTTCGGGTTCCAGCGCTTGGTCTGGTGACCGAAGTGAACGCCGGCTTCAAGCATTTGTTTCATCGTGATTTGTGCCATTGAACTGTTCTCCTTACAGTGGTTTTTTCCTCCGCACCGATCATCTCCGGCAGGCCTCAGGCTTTGCCTGAGCACCAACCTGCCCGAATCCCGGAGCGTGTGAATTGGTTAACTGCGGACATATAGCATCAGATCAGCATGCCAGGCAAGGGAAAATTTACGCCCTACTTTGAAGCATGAAAAAGCCCCTTTCGATAAGAATTGAAGGGGCATGACAACTATAAGAACTTCGCTAACATTATTTTCCCTCGGCAGGAACACAAGATACTGAGATGAAACGACTGCTCGACCTACATCCTCAAACCACTCTCTTCTTAACGGCCAATCTTCCAGCAAGGGACTCTTTCGTCATGATCACCCAGCAAACGAATGGTAGCACCCAATGGCCCAACATTCTCCAGATCAGACTGTAGACCATATGTGCTTTGCTGACATGGGTTCCGGGGGTTAACGGCGGCGGCATTGTCCAGATAGCGAAACTGATCAAATCGACAGCCCAGAGGCTGAGAACTCCGAAAAAACTGAATGATAATCGTCGCCTTATCGAAACTCCCGGGGTCGCCAGAAGCAGGGCGACCAGAAGAATCACCCTGAAAGAACTGTCGTAAAAATAGGGAAGTGCCTGACTGGAAAAGAACGACAGAACCGTGATCAACACAGCCTGATAGCCGAAAACAACGTACCCCTCCAGCAGGTAGAGAACCAGAGAGATGGCCGTAAAGCTAAGTAGAAACTGAAGATACTTATTCACGTTTCACCACCAGGTCGATCCAGCCAAGCCACATCAGTACCAACAGAAAAAGAAAGGCAATCTGCCAGACATAGTCGTGCACAATCTCAGCGTAGTCGGGAAAAGCCTGGATAGCCCAAGCCAGAATCAACAGGCGAACCAGATTGACAAGAAAGACCAGGGGCAGCCCCACTGCAATACCGATGAGCTTTGACCTGAACGAACTGGGATAGGCGACCAGGAAGGCCACAAACACGTACATTGCCTGAAGGGCGGTGCATTCGGATACGATTTCCCAGTGTGCCCCGGCGAAAAGAATCCGCGTACCCTGAAGAATGGTCTGCAGACCCAAACCATTAAGAATTGTAGCGATAATTCTGGCCGTCAGGGATTGGAGCCATTCAAGGTGCTGCGGTTTAAGAATCAGCCATTCGTTCAGGTTGAGCAGAAGGACAATCGCGAAAAAAAACAGACAGGTTCGCACAAAGGGAAATCCGGGGCGGCCTTCTGTCACCCCGGACTTTTGTATTTGCTTCATCATTACCATGGAACTAGCATTTTGAACGTCGGCGTAGCAGGGCAATTCCAACCAAGAGCCCCAACCCTATCCACCAACCATTCATGACGGGTACACTTTCCGGGGGGAGCCCAGAACCTAATACCGAGATCTCGATCGTTGAGATGTTCGAGTCAACACTACCGTCGTTCACTTTAAAGGTAAAACTGTCATCTCCACTGAACCCCTCATACGGGGTATAACTGTATTCTCCAGTCTCCGTGTTGACATTAAGGCTACCATTATTGGGTTGACTAACGATGGAATACGTCAGCGTGTCGCCGTCGATGTCGGTGGCCAACAGCATTCCTGTGATCGTAGCGTATCCTGTAGTTTCCTGGCTATCGTTATCGCTGACCGGCGCATCATTCACCGGATCAATTACAACCTGAACCGTTGCCGTATTGGAGACCGCCTGGCCATCGTTGACGACAAAGGTAAAACTATCGACACCGGAGAAGTTTGAATCCGGCGTATAACTAAAGGCACCGGTCGCCGGGTCCGTGACAACTACGCTGCCCGAAGTTGCGGCAGAATCAACGCTATAGGACAAGGCATCCCCGTCAGGGTCGGATGCACTCAAAACACCGATATAGGTGTTGTCCTCGGCAACCGTGACTGACGCTGGATATGCAATTGGTGAGTTATTTGTGCTATAGGTCAAATCAAAGGATGCAGCCCCTGACGGCAGCGGCGCGAGCGAACCCAACTGAGAGGATGCCCCGCTTCCATCGTAAACACCACAGGACTCCAGAAATACATTGGATTGCGGGATATCAGCATAATTGAACCGGATGTTGCCATCGTCATAGAGAATAACCTCAGCCTCTATCGGTTGACCATAGCCGACCGCCTCAAAGGCTTCAGCTGACCATTGGACAACTATACGCTCAGGGTCACTTTTGTGCTCAACGAAACTTCCTCCGCCGTAATACGAATCCAGATCACCATTCCAGACCGTAATTCGCGGACCACTTCCCAAACTTCCCAGCCAGATATTGCCTTCTCCGTCGACATAGATCCGGCTGGAACTGGAATCATAAAAAGGAAACTCCCATGGCAAGGAGAAGTCGACAAGGCATTCCTCGCCATAATCAAATTGATAGCTTCCCGCGACTTCAACCTGCAGACGGTCTGCTTTGGTAGCGTCCCACTCGGCTCCCGGCAACAGACTCTGTTGATAAGTCGCTGCAAATGCAGAAGCTGCCAAGGAACACAAAAAAACGATGATCAGGAAGAATGTTACACACTGAGTTTTGGATTTCATTCTTCGCCCCTCCTATAAAAAATCACAAACGATCTCCTGCTAAACTATCGGTCAGTTGCTGTACTATTGGCACTGCCATTCGTAATAACGATATTTGTAAATCCTTATCCAGCAGTAGCCGGAATCTTTGGTAAAAATTGTCGAGTCAAGGTCTGCGGGTCCATAAACGAGAGTATTCTTCGCACAACACCTGCAAGGTAAAGTGTAACTCTCACAAAAGGTAGTTGTTTTCGGATAATAGACGCATCCCCAATACCCGTTTGCGGTCCAACTCGCCTCAGTCTTTGTACCACCAACGATTTTATATCCCGTTCCCCTGGATTCGTACGTCCCTTCCGGTGAGCCATCAACGTCGTGATCTACTTCTTCATTAACAAGGACCCAGCCCCCCCCCCGGCAAGCGAACTTCAAAAGATGCCGTTGATCCACAGGAGTCTGTGACCCTCACAGTGCCAACAGCCCCTGTACTGCCCGGGTCTCCACAGCTTGTGACATCACTTACAATTCCGGTGTTCGGGTCAATCACTCCGCTATCAAAACTGAACGTATAATCACCCGAACCGCCAGCGGCGCTGTAGCCACTATCCGCGACCACATCTTCAGGACCAGAAACCTCGAGCTCTACTTCGGCCTTGAATTCTACCTCCATCGTATCAAACTGACTACAGGCGTCCTTGATCGCAACAGTGGCCGTACATGGACATTCCGGAACTTCTGTTATCTTGCCACTATTCGTGTCAATCTCTCCTTCAGTGATGCCAAATTCATACGGGGCGCGGCCGGTTCCGGCTACAGCACTATAGACACTGTCGAGCGTCGCGACATCCGGGCCTTGAATTTCGACCGGTGCCGGGGGAAGT
>PKUG01000183.1 GCA_002869665.1 Desulfuromonas sp.
ATAATTCCTAGTTATCTGTAAGTTATAAGACCAGAAAAACAAAAAACCGTCCAAATGATTAACAACCCATCACTTGAACGGTTTTTCCTTCCCCCCTATCAAATTATTGTTTTAACGTCTATTTCTTATAGCAAAACCTCTTTATTCCCGCAAGAAAGTTTCTCAGTCGGATTACCCCTTCAGCAACCTCGCCGCTTCCTTGGCGTGATAGGTGATGATCAGGTCGGCCCCGGCGCGCTTCATGCTGAGCAGGGTTTCCATCATCACCCGATCGCCATCAACCCAGTCGTTGGCGGCGGCGGCTTTGACCATGCTGTATTCGCCGGAGACGTTGTAGGCGACCAGCGGCAGGTCGAAGTTGTCCTTCAGTTCGCGGAGGATATCCAGGTAGGCCAGGGCCGGCTTGACCATGAGGAAGTCAGCCGCTTCGGCGAGATCCTGGTTCGCTTCGCGCAGGGCTTCGAGGCGGTTGGCCGGGTCCATCTGGTAGGTGCGCCGATCGCCGAAGGCCGGGGTGCTCTCGGCGGCGTCGCGGAACGGGCCATAGTAGGCGCTGGCGTACTTGACGGCGTAGCTCATGACCGGAATGTGTTCAAAACCGTTTTCGTCGAGGATATCGCGCAGGGCGGCAATACGACCGTCCATCATGTCAGACGGGGCGACGATATCGGCACCGGCCTGGGCGTGGGACAGGGCTTCCTTGGCCAGCAGCTCGAGGGTCGCGTCGTTGTCGACGTCACCGTCCTTGATGATCCCGCAGTGACCGTGGTCGGTGTATTCGCACATGCAGACGTCGGTAATCACCAGCAGCTCCGGCACTTCTTCCTTGATAGCGCGGATGGTGTTCTGGATGATGCCGCTGGCGCAGTAGGCGTCAGAGCCAACGGCGTCCTTGGCTTCGGGAATGCCGAAGAGGATCACCGCCGGGATACCCAGCTCGTAGACCTCTTTGGCCTCGGCAACGATATGCTCAATCGACTGCTGATAGATACCGGGCATCGAGGGGATTTCTTTTTTGATGTTTTCGCCAAAGGCGCTGAACATCGGATAGATCAGATCGTCAACCCGCAGGTGGGTTTCCCGGACCATGCGGCGGATATTTTAATTGCGGCGCAGACGGCGCGGACGATAACTGGGAAAGTACATAATTGAATCTCCTGTTATGTTTGTAACGATACTGCTGGTATCGGTATCGCAAACAATCCTATTTACAGAAAGTGAAAATTCGATTCCGATTTCGATAGCGATCCCGAAAAAACAAAAAAATACTTACAACCTTCAGAACTAGTTCGCTTTTTCTCAGAAACGAACCTCTGCCTGCGCCCCTACTTCGAATAATACCCGACCATCGCCTGAACCAGGGAATCGAGGGTCCAGCGTTCCGGTTCAAGATCGACCTGGTAACCCTGTGTGCGGATCGCTTCCGAGGTCTGAGGGCCGATGGAGAACAGTCGCGTTCCGGCGAGCAGCTCCCTGGCGTCAGCGCCGAGCATTTCGAGCAGGTTATTGAACGTCGAGGGTGAGCTGAGGCAGATGGCGTCCAGCTTGCCGTCAGCGAGTTCCGCCCGAATCTGCGTGGCGTTCTCCTCCGGCATGAGCGTCCGGTAAGCGATCGGCGCGACAACCTCGGCACCGGCAGCGGTCAACTGCTCGATGATATAGGGGCGGGCCAGTTCGGCACGCGGATAGAGAATGCGCTTGCCGGCCACCCCCTGCTTGAGCAGCTCCGCGACCACCCCTTCGGCGCGGTGATCCTCCGGCACAAGATTAGGGCGGATGCGATTCTCGCGTAGCGCCTCGGCGGTTTTGGGCCCGAAGGCGACCACCTGAAGCATGGTCAGCACACCGATATACTGATTGTTTTCAAACAGGCGCTCGAAAAAAGCCTCGACCCCATTGGTCGACGTGAGGATGAGGATATCGAACTCATCCAGATCGCGCATGGCGAGATCGAGCGGCGCCCAGCTGACTGGCGGAACGATCTCGATCGTCGGGATGCAGACCGCTTCGCCCCCCTGCGCTTCGATCAGGGCGGCAAATTTGGCGGCCTGCTCCTGCGCCCGGGGGACCAGGAAACGGTGCCCGGAAAGTGGCTGTTCAGCACCCAAAATCAGTCCTTGAAGGTTTCGCAGCCGTAAACTTCGTTGAGAATCTCGCCGGCACCCATGGTCAGCAACTCTTTTGCCAAGGCGACGCCGGTCGCTTCAGCCTCGTCGACATGGCAGGTGACGGTCTTCTTGAGCATCCGCTGCCCTTCGACGTCGGACACCAGGGCAGTCAACTCCAGCTGGTCACCGGTCACGGTACCGAATGCCGCGATCGGCACCTGGCAGCCCCCTTCCAGAGTCGCCAGCACCGCGCGCTCGGCGATGACGGCACAGGCTGTCGGCGGATGGTTAAAGAAATCGATCAGTGCGTTGATTTCGTCATCGTCAATGCGGCTCTCAAGTCCCAATGCCCCCTGGCCGATGGCCGGCAGGCAGGTTTTGGGGTCGAGGTAGGCACCGATCTGGTCACCGAAGCCCAGGCGATGCATCCCGGCAGCGGCCAGCACCACGGCGTCCAGATTGTCTTCGCTCAGCTTGTTGATCCGCGTTTGCACGTTGCCGCGGATATCGACCATCTCCAGGTCGGGGCGCAGGTTGAGCAGCTGGGCCTTACGGCGCAGGGACGAGGTCCCGATCCGGCCGCCTTGGCGAATATCGTTGAGCTCCTTGTAGCCCTCCTTGAGGACCAGAATATCGCGCGGATCTTCACGCTCGGTGATGCAGCGCAGCCCGGTCCCTTCGGGGAAAAAGGTCGGGACATCCTTCATCGAGTGGACGGCGATATCGACCTCTTTGCGCAGCATGGCCTCCTGGATCTCCTTGACGAACAGCCCCTTGCCACCGACCATCGCCAACGGCACATCAAGGATCTTATCCCCCTGCGTTTTGATTTTGACCAGCGTAACCTCGAGGTCGGGGTAGCGCTTTTCTAGTTCTGATTTGACCCAGTTTGCCTGCCAGAGCGCCAGTGCGCTGGCACGGGTCCCGATTTTCAGTGTACGAAGAGCCATGCTATCTCCTTGTTGATGATTATTCGTCGGCCAGTTCCCCGGCGTTGTCTTCTTCGACCGGGAGCGCGAACAGGGTGCGTACGGCGTCCAGATAGCTGTCGCCGTCATCGTTGTTGCTCGCCTGCTTCAGGATACTGGTCGGTTGATGCAGAATCTTGTTAACGATCGCCGCGCTCATCGCCTCGATGGCCCGGCGCTCCTTCTCCTTCAGCTCGCCAAGATTGGCCAGAGTCTTCTCCAGCTCGGCCTGACGGATCTCGTCCATGCGTCGACGCAGAGCGACGATCGTCGGCTTGACCTCGAGCGAAGCGAGCCAGGTCTGGAACTGACGGACCTCCTCCTCGACGATGACCTCGGCCTTGGCGGCCTCCTTCTGCCGCTCCTTGAGGTTGGCCTGAACCACCCCCTGCAGATCATCGACATCGTAAAGGTAGATGTTGTCGATCTTGTTGGCAGCCGGATCGATGTCACGCGGAACAGCGATATCGATGAGGAACATCGGTCGGTAGCGGCGCTCCTTGCAGACCTCTTTGAGCTTCTTCGCCGTCAGAACATAATCGGGCGAACCGGTCGATGACAGCAGGATATCGACCCGGTGCAGCTGCTCGCGGAAATTCTCGAAATTGACCGCCGTACCGTCAAACTCGGCCGCCAGTTTTTCGGCCCGGCTGAAGGTCCGGTTGGTCACCAGGACTTTGGAGACACCGTTGTTGACAAAGTGCTTGGCCGCCAGCTCACACATCTCACCGGCGCCGACCAGCATGACCGTCTTGTTCTCCAGAGTGTCGAAGATCTTGCGCGCCAGTTCGACCGCGGCGAAGGAGACGGATACCGCGTTGCTGGCGATACCGGTCTCGGTGCGGACGCGCTTGGCGACGGAGAAGGCCTTGTGCATGAAACGGTTGAGGATCGCCCCTGAGGTATTGTGCTCACAGGCGTAACCGTAGGCGGTCTTGATCTGCCCGAGGATCTGCGGCTCGCCGACAACCATCGAATCAAGACTGGCCGCAACCCGAAGGACATGATGGATCGCCTCAACCCCGGCCAGATCATAGAGGTGGGCATCCAGCACCGCCGGATCCAGATTGTGAAAGTCCGCCAGGAAGGCCTTCAGTTCAATCACCGCACGCTCCGGCTGACGGCTGGCGGCATACAGCTCGACCCGGTTGCAGGTCGAAACGATGACCGCTTCAGAGACCGCCGGCAGGGTCACCATCCGCTGCAGCGGATCACCCATGGCCGTTGGCGGGAACGCGACTTTTTCTCGTATTTCTACCGGGGCGGTCTTATGACTCAGCCCTACGACAATGATATTCATCGATCAATTCGCCAGATCTGATCAAACAGCAGAGAAAGATTCAAAGGTGTGATAGCCGCCCAGAAGCAGGCTCACCCCGAAGAACGTGAACAACAGGAACATAAACGCGATGATGGAGAAAAGCGCCGCCGTCCGCCCCCGCCAACCGACGGTCAGGCGGCCGTGGAGCAGACCGGCATATAGGAACCAGGTAATAAGCGCCCAGGTCTCCTTGGGGTCCCAGCTCCAGTAACTCCCCCAGGCGGTATTGGCCCAGAAGGCGCCACTGATAATCCCCAGGGTCATGAGTGGAAAGCCGACGCTCAGGCAGGTGTAGTTCACCTTGTCTAAGGTGTCGAGCGATGGGAGCAGCTGATAGATGCCGGTAAACCGTTTACTTTTCAGCATCCGGTTCTGAACCAGATACATGACCCCGGCACCAAAGGAGAGCGCAAAGGCGGCATTCCCGAGAAAGGCGAAAATGATGTGGACGGGAAACAGCCAACTTTTCAGCAGCGGGCTGAGCTGAATGACGACATTCGGGCTCAGCCCGCTGGCGATCATCAGGATAAAGGCAACGGGGGCGGCAAACGCCCCCATGACCGAAAGGTGAAAACGCAGGTCGAGCAGCAGAAAAAGCAGAATCAGGCACCAAGCGAAGAAGGCCAGGGATTCGTGCAGGCTGGTGACCGGGGTCCCGCCGGTCGAAGAGTGGCGAAGAGCGAAGCAGGTCGCCTGGAGCAGGATACCGACCAACAACAGCCAGCGCCCGGTACGACCGGCCTGGGGACGCTTGGCAATCATCGCAATCAGATAAAGAATACTTGCCGCGAGATAAGAGGCGGTCGTCGCGACAAATAGAAAGTTCAGGGAACCCATGGTTTTCCTTCCGTCATATTCTTGAGCGCTCCCCTCCTTAAAGGGCAAAGCCCCAATCGATTATTTTATTTTCCCCACTCGAGCGAGGTCAACATCTATTAAACAAAAAACGTCTGTTTCTCTCACTATGACCTGAACAATTCGCATTCAACCAGTTCGCACAGCAGGTGTCCGGCGAACTGGGCCACCTCCAACATGCGCGGAACGGAGGCAGTCCCGAGGTCAAGGCACAGTTCAATGTCAGACCCGACCAGCGGATCCTTGGCCGGATCGAAGGTGATCAGAGCCACCTGCTGCCCGTTATCAAGAGCATCGTCGCGCAGGGCGGCCAAGGGTGCCGGATCGGATCCATCGTTCAACAGCAAAACGATATGGCGTTCACTGCTTAGCGCCCGATAGTGCCGGGTCAGGATTTGCGCTTCGCGACCATCGGCATTCATCCTGCCGACCAGCAGCGGGTCATTGCCAAGACAAATTGCCGGCAACGCCGGGCGTTCGAAACTGAGGCGATAGGCGAACTGGCTGGCCATCAACTGGGCCACCGATTGCAGGCAACCATTGGCGGCAATGAGCAACTGCCCTCCCTCGGTGAACTCTGCTGCAATCCGCTTGGCCAGTCGTTCAAGTTGGGCATTCTGGTCATGACAGAAACGCTCCAGCAAAACCACTGCCTGATTACAGACTGTCAGAATTTGCTGATTCATACACACAACCTCCACTGCCGAAGAAATCATCCCGGGCGCCATGAGCCCTGCTGACCCGGCATGATATGGGGTGAAGTCACCACTGTCAAGCAGACTGTCCCATCTGACGGCATGATTCTTGACAACAGGACTATGAAATTGCTTACCTTGAATACTGACTTGATTTTTCTAATTTTTTCTATATATTTGAATCCGTATGTCTACTGGATAAGTCTTATTTTCCGATAATGATTAGCTCAAAGGAGAATCTTAATGGCTAGCGAAAAAGTTCTTGCGTTCACCGATGCCCAATTTGATGCCGATGTTCTGCAGTCCGACATGCCTGTTCTGGTCGATTTCTGGGCAACCTGGTGTGCACCCTGTCTGGCCGTCGCCCCGGTCCTCGACCAGTTGGCTGAAGACTATGACGGCAAGGTCAAGATCGGCAAGGTCAACGTCGACGAGAACCCCTCCTCCCCCAGCCAGTACGGTGTTCGCGGCATTCCGACAATGATCCTGTTCAAAGACGGCAAAGTTGTCGATCAACTGGTCGGCGCAGTACCGAAGAACCAGATCGAAGCCCTGCTGCAAAAAGCCCTGTAATCCGGGCTGACAATTCGCGTAACAATGGAAAAGGCTCCCACATGGGAGCCTTTTCTCGTTAAAGCCACACAGACCAGCATTATCCCGCTTAAAAAATCCGCAGACTGTCAAGCAGGATCGTCACCGGCCCATCATTCACCAGATCGACGGCCATATCTGCCTGAAAGCGCCCGGTCTGAACCTCAAGCCCCTGCGCTTTGAGCCGGGCCACAAAGTAGTCGCAGAGGGGAGCCGCGATATCCGGAGCTGCGGCAGCACTGAAACCGGGGCGGCGCCCCTTGCGACAGTCGGCCAGCAGGGTGAATTGAGAAACGACCAGTACCGCGCCACCACAATCGCTGACCGAGAGGTTCATCTTCCCGGCCTCGTCCTCAAAAATTCGCAGGCCGGCAACCTTGTCCGCCAGATAATCCGCCGCTTTACTGTCGTCTCCGCCCTCAACCCCGAGCAGAACCAACAGCCCCGGCCCGATATCGGCTATTTTTTCGCCGGCGACAGTCACTCCCGCCCGGCTGACCCGTTGCAAAACCGCACGCATTCCTCTTTACTCCCTCAACTCACCAGCCAGGCGGCGCAGCAGAGCCAGATTTTCAAGATCATGACAATGATTCTCCCCGCCCGGCGTTTCCAGAATCCTGGGGACGGCGGCAAAACGCTCATCCCGCATCAGGGCTGCGAAACCGACCGTACCGACAAATCCCTTGCCGACATGTTCGTGGCGATCGACCCGTGAGCCGAGGGCCTTCTTGCTGTCGTTAGCATGAAATAAAGCCAGGCGCTCACAACCGATCAGTCTGTCGAACTCGGCCATGACGTCGACATAGCCAGCCGCGCTGGACAGATCGTAACCGGCAGCAAAAGCGTGGCAGGTATCGAAACAGACGGCAAAATCCCCTTCAGGAACCAGCCGTATGATCTCGGCCAACTCCTCAAACCGCGCACCAAGACAGGTCCCCTGCCCGGCAGTGTTCTCCAGCAACACCCTCACGCCGCCAGGCGCTTTCTGGAAAATCTCGTGGAAACTCTCGGCGACACGCGCCAGCCCCGCTTCGGTTCCTGCCCCCATATGGGCACCGGGATGCATGACCAGATCACCAATCCCCAACTGGTGACAGCGCCCCAATTCATCCAGAAAGGTGGTAATCGATTTACGCCGCAGGGCCTCATCCGGACTGGCCAGGTTGATCAGGTAACTGTCGTGGGCCGCGACGTATTGGATGCTGCTCAGTTCCCTGGCCTGACGGAATGCGCTCACCACCTCAGGCTTCAGCGGTGGAGCCTGCCAGCGACTGGCGTTGCGGGTAAAGATCTGGATTGCCGTGCAGCCGATCTCTTCCCCCCTGGCGAAAGCCTTTTCGATCCCGCCGGCGATCGAGACATGGACGCCGAGCAACAGTGGGGTTTGTGTTTCTTCAGCAACCATCAGGAGGCATTCCGCCACGAATTGAGCAACGGCTCGATTTCGGCCACCCGCCCCAGGCGAACATCGATATAGGGATGCGCGACCTCGGCCTCCAGAGCGACGAGAACCGTTTTCATGCCAAACTGCTTGGCGGTTTCCAGGTTCTGGTGCTGATCTTCAACCATGACACAGGTCTCGCCTGAGAGGTTGAGCGCTTTCAGCACTTCGCGGTAGGGTCCGGGGTGGGGCTTCGGCTGGTACCCGGCTATCCGGATATCGAACACGCCGGAGAACAAGCCATCGAGGCCGAGCGCGCTGACGACACGATCGACATGACAACGAGAACCGTTGGTGAAGACGTAACAGGGGAGGGTCAACTGCTCCAGGACCTGCTTCAACTCCGGATCATGAGACAGACGACTTCCGACGTCGACCGCGTGAACATAATCGAGGTAGTCCTCGGGATCGACAGTATGATGGCGGATGAGACCCTGCAGGGTCGTGCCGTAATCCTGCCAGTAACGCCGCCGCAGGCCGTCGACCTCCTCCGGAGCGATGGCGACGATCTCCTCCATGTAACGATTGATCCGCACATCGATCAGGGAGAAGAGATCACGTTCCGCCGGATACAGGGTGTTATCCAGATCAAAAAGTACCGCTTTTAACATAGCTCTGT
The DNA here is from genome assembly GCA_002869665.1 of Desulfuromonas sp. Taxonomy (GTDB): domain Bacteria; phylum Desulfobacterota; class Desulfuromonadia; order Desulfuromonadales; family Geopsychrobacteraceae; genus PKUG01. The sequence goes on from PKUG01000183.1 coordinate 8,599, forward strand.
TTCTAGGAAAGATGGTATTCACCACTGAACACTTCGACCGCCGGACCGGTCATCATGACCGGCCCTTCTTGCAGCCATTCTAGCTCCAGGTCGCCACCACGCAGATGGTTGACAATCTTGCGTTGCGTCCGACCGGTCAACACCCCGGCAACGGTCACCGCCGAAGCACCGGTCCCGCAAGCCAGGGTTTCGCCGGCCCCGCGTTCCCAGGTTCGCTGGATGACCTCGGTCGGTGAAAGCACCTGGACAAATTCAACATTTGTCCGCCGCGGGAACCAGGAGTGATTTTCGATCAGCGGTCCGATCTCGGTGACGGGAAAAGCTGCCACGTTGTCGACATAGATAACCGCGTGGGGGTTCCCCATTGAAACGCAGGTCAACGCAAAGGTCTGCCCACCAACGTCGAGGGGTAGCAGCAGTGCCTGCTCCTCAGCCGGGCCGACCATCGGCAGATCGCCCCGCAGCAGACGCGGTGCCCCCATGTTGACCCGGACCCGCTCGATTTTCCCCGCCCCCCCGGGATACAGCTCCAAGGCAAGCACCCCGTTCCCGGTCTCGACGGAGATATCAAGTTTGTCGACGAGGCCATAATCATAAGCATACTTGGCAACACAACGGATCCCGTTTCCGCACATCTCCGCCTCGCTGCCATCGGCGTTGAACATGCGCATGCGCACATCTGCCTCCCGCGACGGCAAGATAAGAATAAGACCGTCCGAACCAATACCGAAGTGACGGGCACTGACTTGCCGGGCCAGTTCGGCAGGGTCGTCAACCTGCTCGATAAAGCCGTTTATATAGACATAATCATTTCCGGCACCATGCATTTTGGTAAATTTCATTTTTCACCTCACCGAGCGGTTGTTGAGACGGGAAAGACTTTGTTACTATAATCCCCGCTGCAACACGACTCAACCGTTAACGCTAAAGATGTGGAGACCCCATGGCATTCAATCTGAAAACTAAAATCTGGCAAACCGGCGCCCTTGATTGGTGGGCCATGATCAACAACGAAGACGTCTACCTCGGCAACCGGGAATTCCCATTACCCCCGGAAGAGGGGGATGAATGGCTGGTCCGCTCGACCGGTGACCGATTCAAGGTCATCGATATGGAAATTTGCCTGATCGCCAAAGAGGATCCCGTCACCCCATGGTAGAACTGGAGATCGTCCAGCTGGCCGCCAGCGAGATGAAGAATTTTTCCTATCTGATCTACTGCCCGGAGACATTGATCGGCGCGGCGGTCGATCCATCCCTGCGTCCCGAGGTCCTGATCGCCGCTGCCGAAGAGCGGGGCGTAACTCTCAAGCTGCTGCTCAACACCCACGGGCATCGCGACCACACGGCCGGGAATGCCCTTATTCGCGAACAGAGCGGTGCCCAGCTCGCCGCTCACAGGGATGACGTCCCCGAAGCCGAAATTCCCCTCGGCGACGGCAATACGCTCGAAATGGGGAGCGGTCGCATTGAGGTGCTTCACACCCCCGGACACAGCCCGGGTTCGCTGGTATTCAAATGCGGCGCGCAGATCATCACCGGCGACACACTGTTCGTCAGCCGCTGTGGCCGCGCCGACCTGAACGGCAGTGACGTCAGGAAACTCTACACCAGCCTCCAGAGGTTGAAAAAACTACCACCGGAAACTCACGTCTGGCCGGGGCACGATTACGGACCGACGCCCTCATCCACCCTGGGCTGGGAACTGGAGCATAACGACTTCATCCGCTGCACGGATCTCGAAAGCTTCATTCGGCTACGCATGGGCTGAACGAAAAAAAGCCGCTCCTTCCTGATGGTGGGAGCGGCTTTTTTTCGTTCATGAGCAGTGCGAAATGCTACTGATCGTTCACCACCTGCTTACGTAGTCGGATCAGCCGTGTACCGGCAATCTTGTCATTCCATCCCCGCCGTTCCTTGCTGGCAAGAATCGTCAGATAGCCCAAACCAATCGGCAGGATCTGTAACAGACCACCGACGCTACGCAGGAACGCGTGGGAGAAAGACATCGGCGCCCCCGAAACAGTCTCGACCTGCAAACCGAGCAACATCTTGCCAAGGGTCTGGCCGGCAAGGAAATGGAACAAGGTAAAATAGCCAAAAGCCAGAAAGAACATGACCAGGAAATAGGGAATTGAGAGATCGATCAACGTCTCCAGGCTCGGCAACCAGTGATCCCCTTTGCCGGTCATGGCCAGCTCAGCAGCAATAATAAAACAGGCCCCAACCAGAGCGAGCAGGACGACATCGCAGAGAAAGGCCACGATCCGCCCCCCGAATGAGGGGACGGCAACAGCGGCAGCATCTACAGGCGTCTGGTCATATGCGCTCTCCTCCACTCCTTCAGAGAAGCCAATCTCTTCTTCAGCAAAGGGATCTTCGGCGGCGGGAGTCTCGGCATCATCCAGAGCGGCAGCTGCTGCTAAGGACCCATGAACAGGCACCGCTCCTGTCGCCGGTTCGACAGTCGGGCTTGCCGACGGGGCGACGTCAACAACCGTGGGCTGTTCGTCTTCAAAGACAAACGACTCCTCTTCCGGAATCGATTCATCCTCATCGGTCCAGAAAGCGTCCTGAAGCGGCTCGGAAAGGTACTCGTCCTGAGTCACAGCAGCAGGTCCGGCGGACGCAGCGGTTGCGTCGGCAAATCCCTGATCAGCTACCGGAGCCCCCTCATCAGGAGAAAGCTCCGGTAATTCAAAAGGGCTTGGGGAAGCCTCCCCACTTCCTTTATCCCCTTTATCATCGGGTTCATCATCACTGCCAAAACCGAAATCATCGTCGAGATCGTCATCTCCCTCCGGGACGTCAAAGGAAAAATCGTCAGCCGTCGGTTTGATCTCGGAGCTTTCGCTCTTGGGCTCGGCGCTACGCTCCTCTTCGTTTTCAGGCATTTCCTCGAACAGTTCGTCGAAGGAAAGGTCTTCCTCCTCGCCTTCTTCACCCATAAAATCGAAGCCGAAGTCGTCACCGGCCGCTTCCTGCGGGGCCATCGGGGCGACAACGGGGGCATTCTGATCTGCCGCTGCGGGGGTCTCCACTGAGACCTCCTCGGCCGCGGTTTCGGCAGCCACCGTCGCTGCAGCCTCCATAACGCCTTCCGATACCGCCGGCGCCTCATTCCCCTGCGGCTTGTTCGGGAAAAGTATGCTCCTGATGCCGAAACGTTCCTTGAATTCGGCCAGATCCTTGCCGCACTTCTTACAGGTGTCGAGGTAATCGAAACTCGTGTAGCCACACTTGGGACATTTCATGACTCATCCTTTCATTTGAACCAACATCTATCGCCCGAGAAGCAGATCCGCTTTATTACCTTCTAGCATTTATCGCCCCACGCTTCGGGAGCCGTGGCAATTATAACAGGAATTCGCCGTTTCAGACACCGGCCATATCCCCATAAAGATATTGCAGAATTGCAACAATCGCAAGGCCGGCTGTTTCCGTACGCAAAATCCGCGGCCCCAGGCTGACCGAACGAAAACCGTGAGTTTCCGCCAGGGTTGCTTCGGCAGCGCTCATCCCCCCCTCGGGACCGACCACCACGACAACGCTACGGGGTTGCGCTGCAGCAAACCCTCCGGCAAGAGCGGCCTGACTCTCTTCCCAGAGGAAAAGCTTCTCGTCCCCCTCCGCATCGGCCAGGGTCGTTGAGAACGAAGAGGGCAGATCAAGTTGCGGCAAATGATACTGGTGACATTGCCGGGCCGCTTCCTGAATGATTTTTCCCCAGCGCTCGAGCCGCTCTTCGCGGCGATTGTCGGCAATCCGGCCGACACTCCGCTCCATCGGCACCAGGACAAAATGACTGACACCCAACTCGGTCCCTTTTTGCAGAATCAATTCCAGCTTATCCCCCTTCGGAATCCCCTGAATCAGGGTAATCCGGCAGGGCGGGGCCGGTTGCTCTGCAACCGTTCCAAGTTCAACCTGAGCATCAGCCAAAAGAACCGCTTCAGCATATCGGCCAGTCCCATCAAACAGATGAATACGGGCCCCCGGCTTGAGGCGCAGAACTTTCTCGATATGTTTTTTGAGCTCGCCCGGCAGTGCGACCCGAGAGCCTGAGACAAAGTCGATTCCGGGAAGGCAGAAACTGCGCATCAGTCCCGCTGCCGAAAGACCAGACAGACCCACTCTTCGGCATAGCGGGTCTCCAGGTAGGTCAAGGGCAGATCCGAGAATTCGTCGCGCACATAATCCTCTTTTTCTTTAAGGATACCGGAAAGAATGAGCGTCCCCCCCGGGGCCAGATGAGCGAGGAACTCATGCTTCAGGCGAACATTTTCCTCTGCCAGGATATTGGCGACAAGAAGGTCATAACGTCCGGGCAAGTCTTCGAGCAACTGATCCGTCACCCGGATACTCTCCTGCAGTCCGTTTTTGGCAATATTCTCCCGCGCCACCTGGCAGGCATCCGGATCGATATCCGTGGCCAGAATATTACAACAGCCCAAGGCTGCGGCACCAAGAGAGAGGATTCCCGAACCGGTACCGACATCAAGGATAGAGGCGAGCGGCCCACTTTCGTTGAGGATCTCTTCGATCACCTCGAGACACAGGCGGGTTGTTCCATGTGTACCGGTACCAAAGGCCATACCGGGATCTATCTCGACAAGCGCCACACCGTCGGGAAGAGGCTCATCTTCCCAGCTCGGACGGATCACCAGGCGACCGATCTGCATCGTTGAAAAGTTCTGTTTCCAGTTTTCCGCCCAGTCCTCGGCACCGACGACCTCGGCAACACGGATCGCCGGCGGCTGCTGAGCCAGAACGGGGATTCTGACGATGGCCTCATGCAGTGACGCAATCAGGTCAGCGGAATCCCCCTCGTTGGGGAAATAAGCTTTCAGGATGTACCTTTTGTCCGGATCAAGCTCATCGTCGGGGACAACAAAGGTATCGAGAACCCGCTCCTCGACAATGGTTCCGGCACTGCCGCATTCAGCAAGGATCTCGCCGACCAGATCGGCAAAAGCCCCATTAACAGTCACTTCAATGATAAGCCATTCATTTTTCATAGGCACTAATTAACAGATTCTATCACAGAAAGGCAACAGTGAATAACACCGGAAAACCGCGAATCAAAGACAACTTCACCAACACAAACCGGGAGAAAGCAATAATTAAAAATATCTATAAAATCTCTTGCACCCCCTTCCGCACTCTGCTAATGTTGCACGTGCTCTCATGAAAGAGTTTTACTTAAAAAATCTTGCAAAAACCTGTACCATACGGAAGCGGCCAACACCTTGGGCCGATGACCTGCCGCTAAATGAATTCGACATTACAATTATTTAACCCTTCGGTCATTTCAGTGTTGACGCATTGAAATTGCCTATTCTCATTTTATGTTTCAAGAAGGAGACGCTATGCGCATCCTGGTGGTAGAAGATGAAAAAAAAGTCGCAGGCTTCATCAAAAGGGGCCTCGAAGAAGAAGGTTTTAACGTCGATGTTGCCTATGACGGTGAAGAAGGCGTCAGCATGGCGATAAATTCGACCTACGACCTGATTCTGATGGACGTCATGCTGCCGAAGAAAGATGGCATCAGCGCTGTCAGGGAATTGCGCGAGCAACAGCTCTCTACGCCGGTTTTGTGCCTGACGGCGAAAGATGGTGTTCAAGACATCGTCAACGGCCTAGACAGCGGTAGCGATGACTATCTGACCAAGCCGTTCGCCTTTGCCGAACTGGTCGCCCGGATCAAGGCCTTGATCCGTCGCGGCTCCCAGGACCGTGGCGCTGAACTCCACTTTGCCGACCTGAGGCTTGATCCGGTCGGTCACAAGGTCTGGCGCAGCAACAAGGAAATCGATCTGACGGCTAAGGAATATGCCCTGCTCGAATACTTTATGCGCAATCCGAACCAGGTCCTCACCAGAACCATGATTGCTGAACATGTGTGGGACTACACCTTTGATTCTTTCACTAATATCATTGATGTCTACGTTAATTATCTGCGCAAGAAAATCGATCGCAATTTCGACCGGAAATTGCTCCACACGGTTCGCGGCGTCGGCTATGTGATGAAGGAGTCCGATTAAATTGCCTCCCTGTGGCCAGCAAAATCAGCATCCGCACAAGTGGACCCTGCTGTTTCTTGCCGCGGTCCTCTGTGGGAGCGGTCTGCTCAGCTTTATCCTTTACCAGCAGTTACTGATGGCGCAGTTGAACGTTCAGACGATTCAAACTGCGGCCGAAGGGCTGTCGCCGGAAACTGTCAAGAATCGGCTGATCATCTTCGCATCGTTGCTGCTGATTGGAGGGATCGCTATCCTGACCGGCTTCACCTACCTGCAGTGCAAGTTCGGCAACCCGGCATCAGGCCTCATCAAACACCTGATCAACCAGCTTGAGCGAACGACTCCCGAGCAACGTCCCGGAGCGCTCAGAATCGGAGCATTCAACACCCCGGAGGCGGGACGTCTGGCCGATGCATTCAGCACTATGACCAACAGGTTCTACGACAGCCTGTCCAACGCCAACCAGTTCAACGCCAACCTGACCCACGAGCTGCGTACCCCGTTAACCATCCTGCGGGGGGAAACCGAACTGGCGCTCATGAACGACCGCGACCCGGCACAGTTACGCGCTGCTCTGCAATCTAACCTCGACGAAATCAAGCGCATGGGCCTGCTGATCGAGGACCTGCTGTACCTTGCCAAAAGCGATCAGGGGGAGCTGCCTCTCAACCTCGAGTCGTTGAGCCTGAGGGCGCTTCTGGGAGAGCTGCAGCGCAAAGCCCAAATGCTGGCCGATAGCAAACAGATCACTGTCGACCTGCAACTCCCGAACCCGGCAATGCGACTACGAGCCGATGAGCTGCGTTTACGCGAAGCCCTGCTGAACCTACTGAGTAATGCAATTAAATACACACCGGAACAAGGGCGCGTGACGATCAGCGCACAGGAAACACCTGGCCAGATTGCTCTCTCAGTATCCGACAACGGAATCGGGATCGACAGCAATTTGCTGGAGCGGATATTTGAGCGTTTCTATCGTGTCGATAAGGCCCGCAACTGCTCCGATGGCGGTTCGGGGCTGGGGCTGTCCATTGTCAAATGGGTCGCAGAAGTGCATGGCGGTCGTGTCCAGGTTCAGTCGATTCCGGGCCAGGGAAGCAAATTCAGCATAGTGCTGCCCCAAAAAACCGACACAGGGAATTAAACGAAAAAAAATATTTTCTTAAATTTTTTGAGTTCACTTTTCACTAAAAATCGCCTATAGTTTTTATAGAAACTCCTTCGGGGGTTTCGTGCCCCGAAGACCTCCCCCCCCTCCAGGTCTTTGGGGCATTTTTTATTCCCCCTCTCAAAGTTTGGTCGCAATGAGAGCTCTCCGGCCAACCGCAGACCTGAACGAGTCGAATCATCGCCCGGCGACTGCGTATCTGCACAGTGCAAATATCCCTTTCTCGTGATAATCTGCGCGCATGCGCATAACTATCAAACAACAAGTCCTGTTAGCTCCGGCAACCGTCCTGACTTTATTAGTGTTTTTGCTGATTTTTATGCACTACACCTACTGGAACCTGTCGAACAAACGCCGCGAAGCCAAAGCCGTCGGTTCTTCGTTCATCGCCCTCGCCGAAGCCGATATGGCTGCACGCCGACTCCATCTGCTCCTCAGAGGGCTGCAGCAGACCGGCATGGCGGCCCCGGAAGACATGGCCCTCGTCGCAGATCTCTACGAGCGCCTGTTGACTGCCGTCGACCGTATCCAGCCGTTCGGACCGCTCAAAGACACCGGACAGATCGATCGCCTCAGAAGCCTCGCTGAAGACCTTAACCCCGCCAGCAGTCCAGACGAACAACGGATCGCTGAACGCTTCGCCGTTTTTCGAGCGGAGCTCTCGTCATTGTCCAATGTGACCCAGATCCAGCTGAACAAGATGCGCCTGTTACACGAGGAGGATGTCACCCGTCTGGTGGAACGAACGACCCAGGTTTCGATCGCCGTTCTCGCGCTGGCGCTGGTTTTGGGACTGTTCCTCTCGATCTATTTCAGCAGGCGCCTGCTCCAGCGTATCCAGCACCTCTCGCGCAATGCCGTTACCATCGCTGACGGAAGCCTGGTCCTTCCCGAAGCACCGGACCGCATACGTGACGAGCTCGACACCCTTGCCCTGTCGATCAACCGTATGACCAAACGTCTGATCCGCGTGGTCGGCACCGAAAAGCTGCTTGAAGGCGCAGAGGAAGAGCGTCGCCGCATCGCCATGGATCTCCACGACCAGTCTTTGTCCGACCTGTCGTCGATCCTGCGTGGACTGCAGGGGCTGCAGGGGCTGCAGGGGACATCACTGACCGGAGAGCTGCACGAGAAAACAGCTCATCTGACGCACGAACTGGAACATGCCATCAGCAACCTGCGCGACATCATGAATAATCTGCATCCGCAGACTCTCGACATCCTCGGGCTCGGCGCCGCGATCGAAGCGCACCTGGAACAGCACTGCGACAGCATGGAGCTGCCGGAATACCACTTCTATCTCGATCCCAGGGTCGAGGAGTTACAGCTTGACCGGACCAAGCAGTTGACGCTCTATCGCATCGCTATCGAAGCAATCCAGAATGTCATCAAGCACGCCTCGGCCAGTCGCTACGAAGTCAGCCTCGAAGTCCGCGAGCACAATCTCATCCTTGCCGTCGAGGACAACGGTTGCGGTATCATTGAAAAGAGTAATTATCAGGGGCGCGGACTCAACAACATTCGCGAACGTGCCCGGGCAATCAGCGCCGAAGTCGTATGGAAGCAATCGCGCTTTTCCAGCGGCACCCGTTTTGAACTGACCCTGCACTGCACTTAAAACCCTTCGGAGTCATCATGGAAAAGCTGGACATTCTCATCGCTGAAGACAATCCGAAAGATTTCGAATTTCTCGAGCAACTGCTGTCCGACTGGGAAGAACCGGTCAATATCACCCGGGCGCCAAACGGCCGGGTCGCCCTTGAGCTTGGGTTGGCGCGTAAGAACCCGTTGATCATCAGTGATATCCAGATGCCGGAAATGAGCGGCATTGATTTCGCGAAGAGACTCTGGGAACAGCAACCGGAAGCCCGGATCGTCTTCTGGAGTCAGTTCAAAGATGAGATGTACGTCCGCTCTCTCGTCAAGGTCGTTCCGCCGGAAACGGTCTACGGCTACATCCTCAAATCCAGTCCCAAGGAACGGATCGCGGCAGCCATTCACACGGTGCTGATCGAAGAACAGTGCTGGATCGCTCCCGAGGTTCGTAAAGTCCAGGGGCGTGCCGGGCACAGCCTGACCGCACTCTCAGACATCGAATACGAAGCCCTGCTCGACATCTCCCTCGGCCTGACCGACAACCTGATTGCCCAACGACGCTATCTATCGCGCCGCGGGGTGCAGAGCCGTCTCAACTCTCTCTACAACAAACTCGGAATCGACCAGGAGCAGTACCACAGCGAGAAGGTTGGCGACTCGTTCAACCTGCGCAATCGGGCAGTTGCCGTTTCCCTGGCCCGCGGGCTGATCAACGCCTACGAAATGGAGAAAGAAGAACTGGATTTCCAGGAGTGGTTCCAACGTTTCCAACGCACACACAAATCTAAACGCTGAAGCCCTCCCGGGGGACGATTTTACAAAAACTGAAACAAAAGCCGACAACCGCTTTTCACTAGACAGCGGTTGTCGGCTTTTGTTTTTCATGACGATTTTCGTCAACAGGGCTATGAATCAGATGATCTGAACATAGAGTCCAGCAACGATCAGCGTTCTTCCTCAAGTTGCCGGAGTAAGCGCCAGCTTGTTTTAACTCGACAGCTGTGATAAAAGGTCTTACCAAAGATTCCGGAGACAATTATGACCACAGTATTCAAGCCGATCAGACCCAAGAAGCTCTCCGAGGAGATCGTCGATCAGATCAAGGAACTGATCTCACGCGGCGACCTCGGCCCGGGACAACGCATTCCTTCTGAACGGGAACTGGCTACCGCCCTCGGGGTCAGCCGTCCGTCTGTTCGCGAGGCGATCATGGTTCTTGAAGCCATGGGGTTTCTTGAGTCACGCCAGGGGGGCGGAACCTTTGTCCGCTCGCTGGCCGATGTCACCATGGCCGATCCTCTGGCTAACATGGTCGAACGTCGTGACCCACGTATGCTTCACGCGCTGACGGAGGTTCGCATCGGCCTAGAAACCTGGTCAGCCTACCTTGCCGCGAAGCGGGCAAACAAAGAAGAACTTGAGCACCTGCGCAATCTCTATTCGACCATGGAGGAGCAGGCAAAAAACGGCGGTTGGGATCCGGAGATCGACTTTCAGTTTCACCTGACCATCACTGCTGCCAGCCACAACACTCTGCAGGTGCATGTTCTGAACACGATTCAGAACCTGTTCCAGACCACCATCATGGTCGCTCTCGGCGAGTTCTACAGCAAGGAGGGCTACATCGACCTGCTGCTCAACCACCACCGGGAGATCCTTGAAGCGATCGAGGCACGTGATCCCAACCGTGCCCGCCAGTGGATGCTTGAGCACCTGACCCTGGTCGAGGAGAAGCTGGCGCTCTTCCTTCAAAAAGAGGGCCCGGAAACGGCATAATAAATTTCCAGATCGATAATGAAGGCTGCCTGTTGGCAGCCTTTTTCGTCTTTGCCAATCATGCTAGAATTTCCCGCAATCAACAGAGGAATAAAGCGGATGGAACATATCTACAAAGCGACACTCGAAAAATGGGGAACCGAAGCCCAGTACGATCAGGCCGTTGAGGAATGCGCCGAACTGATCGCCGCGCTCAAACACTTTCGCCGTGGCAAAATCGATCGTCAGGCGGTTATCGACGAACTGGCCGATGTCACCCTGATGCTCGGCCAGCTGACCTGGATGTTCGGCCAGGAGCAGGTTGACGCCGCCGTTGCTGCCAAGTTGGAGAAGCTGGAGAACCTGCTTAACACAACAGACTGAAACCGAGGAGTTGACACATGGCCATTGAGGAAGGAAAAAAAGCCCCCGAGTTCTCTTTAAGCGGAAGCGACGGCAAGCTTCACACTCTGGCAGACTATGCCGGCAAGAAGTTGATTATTTATTTCTATCCCAAGGATAATACGCCGGGATGCACCAAGGAATCCTGTGCTTTCGGCGAGATGTACAATGAATTGCTGGCCATGGACGTCAACCTGCTCGGAGTCAGCAAGGACAGTCTTACAGCGCACGATAAATTCATCGACAAGTTCAACCTCCCCTTTACCCTGCTTTCCGATCCGGACAAGGTGATGTTGCAGGACTATTCGGCCTGGGGTGAGAAAAAGAATTACGGTAAGGTCAGCATGGGCACGATCCGCTCGACGGTCCTGATCGACAACGATGGCACCGTCATCAAGCACTGGCCGAACATCAAGAAAGCGGCTGAGCACCCGCAGCAGGTTCTCGAATTTCTCAAGGAGTTGTAGATGAGTGACAAACTGGAAACGATCGCAAACTTTCTCGCTTTTCTCCAGCCCCAGATCGGTACGGAAATCCATGTCGGCCCCTGGCTGGAGATCGACCAGGAGCGGATCGACCGCTTCGCCGAAGTCACCGGGGATCTTCAGTGGATCCATATCGATCCGGTTCGGGCTGCCAAGGAATCACCCTATGGCGCAACCATTGCCCACGGCTACCTGACCCTGTCGCTGCTCCCGTTCCTGACCGAGAGCAACCATCCCGATTTTTTTCAGAAAAACTATCCGGGAATGAAGTACCGGGTGAACTACGGCCTGAATCGGGTCCGCTTTCCGGCACCGGTCAAGGTCGGTGCTAAAATCAGGGCCAGAACAACCATCCAGAGTGTCGAAGAACTGAGCGGCGCGGTACAGATCTGCTACCTGATCACAGTTGAGATTGAAGACGGTGCCAAACCGGCCTGCAGCGCCGAATTTCTCGCCCGCCTCTACCCCTGAATTCCCAAAAAGAGAAGCCCCCGGTTTTGACCGGGGGCTTCTCTTTTGTCCTTTTCATTTTCAACGCAGTCATCATTCCTGCGTCACACGATAAATCCGGTCATACACGCCATGCGGATCGAGTCCGTTCGCTGCACCGATCTCTTTCATCGTCTGTCCGGCGGCAGCGCTAATCCCCTCTTCGGCCAACCCAGCAACGATTTTCTGTGGATCAAGCCCATACATCTCGCACAGCGTTGCCAGCGTACGGTTGCCCGTCCCACCCGGTGGCGTCTCGGGCATCGCCTCTTTCTCCTCGCTGGCGACCGGCGGCCTCATGGTTTCATAGATCTGCTGCGGCGTCACATTGTTGCTTTCGGCGATCTCGGAGATGGTCTGCTCGTTCGATTCCACACGGATACCCGCAGTGCTCAGCGCTGCAAGTCCGGCATCCAGATCAACACCAACCTTGTTGGCAAAGTCGGCCAGTGGCGACATTTCCGCATGTCCATACGGGGGCTCACCGTACTCCAGATTAGCTTTTTCGCTGATCGCCGCCCCGAGTTCGATGATCGAGCTCATCGGTGGAATCCCTGCCAGGGTGCCGAAAAAAACCACCAGGGTCAGAACCAGTGCGATATTGAAATCGGCCGTAAAGATCCGCAACTGTTTTGTTTTGCTCTTCATGTAGCTGATCATCGGCGTCCAGTTGTAAAAGATGTGAAGGATGATCGAAATCAGCAGCAGAACGCCAAGATTGATGTGAACTTCGCCCCAGTCTTCTTTGCTCAAGCTCCAGAGTTCGTAACCCGACCAGTAGGCGACGCGACCGGCAGGAACAATGTAGAGAATGATGCTGGTCATCATCAGCAGAACGAAAGAAATCAGGGCGGTCAGTGAAGTAATCTTACGCATATTCATAAGCACAGGGCTCCTTCTTTTGTGAGGTGGCGGGACTATAGCAACATTTCCGCCCGGAGGTTGTTAAGTTTTGTAAAAAAAGGATAAGTGAACTTTGCATACGCGGAGAAGAGGGGGAGGAGGTGATTCACGTTCATTCAGAAGGGGGGAAAGGGCATAAATTAACGGCAGGGAAAGGAGGATTTCATTCTGAATCAGAGAAGATCGAGCATTCCTCCACAATGACGATGAGTATAGCTGCGGGTCCGGTTCAAACGCCTGACCCGGTAAAATTCAAAGCCGCAGGTCCGGCAGACTGCAACCAGCTTCAGCCGTCGTTCATGTAACTCTTTGAGCGCGGCACTCTCCCCCGTTCGAACCGGCTCGATAGCGAGTTCTCTGGCCCAGCGTCGCCATTCCGAACCATGGGCACGCGGCCGCCGGCGCCCGGGTTTCCGGGACAGGTGTTCACAGGCGTGCGCAACCTCGTGCAAAAAGGTTTTCGGCAATGAGTCCACTTCCTGAGCATACTGCAGACGGATACAGACCGGCACATCCCCCCGAGAAACATACAGCCCCAGACAGCGGGTAGCCCGACTCGAGACCACGGGAATCTGCCCCAGGCGTTCGAGAAACGGAACCGGCTCGCTAACCAGGCTCGCGACCGCACCAACGATGCGCTGCCAGAGTTCCAAATTTTCAGCCAATTGCTGCAGGGTTGTCGCTTTGATTCCGCTCAAAAAAACTCGCAAGATCCTGTTGAAGACAAGAAAAAAGCCACAGGCATTAACCCGTGGCTCACAAAACAGCTGATAGACAAACTAGCCGATAGCCATCAATTCAAGGTCGAAGTTCAGTGCCTTCCCGGCCATCGGGTGGTTGGCATCGAGGACAATCGCGTTCTCGTCCACAGCCTTGACCGTCAAAATCATCGGTGTGCCGTCTTCCAGTTGGGTTTGAAACTGCTGCCCGACTTCGGGAGTCAGACCGGTCTCAAACTGATCGGGCGAAGCGTTGATCACCATCTCCTCGTTATAGGGGCCATAGGCCTCATCCTCTTCCAGACGAATTTTTTTGGTCTCACCCACCTGCATTCCAAGCACGGCTTTATCGAAACCGGGGATAACCTGCCCCGCGCCGGCCTCGAACTCGAAAGGATCGGCATTGCGCGAGGAGTCGAAAACCTCGCCATCGTCGAAGGTACCGGTGTAATGCAGTTTGATCCGGTCTCCCGGGGTTACAACTTTCATGATGACTCCTGTCGTGAATAATTTTAAATTCTGCTGGATACCCAGCGGATTCAGGGTTCAGACTGCCATGTCCATGACAATAAGGCAACCCCCCCCGGCTCAATATCGAAGAGTCCGGGCAAAGTGAGATAGCGCAAAGTAAAGGAGAAAAGGACAATTCTTATGGAGGAAAACCGGGAACAACCCTGCTGTGCTGTTTGCGCACAACCTCTTAGTGAAGAGGAAATCGAGATCTGCGCCAAGCAAGCCGGACGCTTTGACAACAAACTGCTGTGCTTCGCCCACCAGCGCTTGTTTTGCGGCTGTCCGGGGGTCCGAGGCCAGAAACTACCCTAGCAGAGCGACTCGGAACTGCGGAAGCTATTCAAATGAAGCTTGTTTCTCTTGAGCGTCTCGCTGCCATGGCCGGCCTTATTTTCATCCGGATAGCCGATGGCAATAACGATCGGAACTTCCATCCCGGCAGGCAAGTCGAGCAGACTCCGGACAAACTCACTGGCGCTCTCATCCCCGGAGTGGGGGCGTAAGCGCAACTGAGCCCAGCAACTCTTGAGCCCCAACTCTTCAGCTGCCAGCTGAACAATGATCGCGGCAATCGCGCAATCCTCGATCCAGACATCAGACACCTCCGGGTTGGCAGCGACAACCACGGCGAGGGGAGCGGTGGCAAAGAAAGCTGTACCGTGAAGTTTGGCCGTAGCCAACGACATCAGTTTGTCCCGGTCGTCGACAAGAACAAATTCGCAAGGCTGAAGGTTTCGTGATGTCGGCGCACGCAGCAGCGCTTCCTGGAGCAGGTCAACCTTCTCCGGGTCAACCCCCTCAGCAGAAAATTTACGTATACTTCTGCGCTCGCGCAGTAAATCCAGCATTGGAACCTTCTCTTCTATTTGCGCCGGGTTGAGACCCGGTCGATCAATCCGTAAACCGTATCCAGCATATCCGAAGTGTCGCAATTGGTCTGCTGAACGATGCCGAGCATGAAATTTTCGATCGGAAAAACATAAAAATCACTACTGTCCGCACGCCCGAAGCAGATGTGCTGACAATCGGAGCAACCGATCATACGCATCAGACTGTCGGCCTCTTTGCGCCCGGCCGCCATCAGCGACGCATAGGTTGCTGCGTCTTCAAGAGTCTGATCGATCAGGGTTCCGTCCGTTTTCATCAACAGACAGCCGGCGACACCCTCAATTTTATCGATTCGTGCGACGAAATCTTTTGCAGTTGCCATACAGCTTACCTTTCTGAGAATCCGCAGGGTCACCACCGGAGCAGATCGTCCGGCGGACTAAAAGCCCGTCGTGCCGGCGAAAAAACGAATGGCAACGAGCCCCTGACCTGCTCTTATCAGTCGAGCGCCCGATCGATCTCCTTAAGCAACAGGCGCGGCTGGGTTCCCGGTTTGATCTTGGAGATAACGCTCTTCCCCTGGCTGCGGAACAGCAGGAAACGGTTACGGCTACCGGCGTGGAGAACAATGGAACGATAGGCGCCGCAGCCGAGGTCTTCCGTCAGTGCCTCGGCAATTTCTTCAAAAACCGCCGGATTGATATGCGTCAGCGAACAGTTACGGCTGCTTTTGCTCGCCGGTTCGCCCGGATTGTCAAACACCGCAAAGCCCACAACCGGAGGCATCTTTTCCAGCGCCGCGACAAGTGGATCGTCATCGCCACCAGCCGGTGCAGCAGCAGCCGCAGGTGCAGCAGACTGTTCCTTGGCAGCTTCCTGGCCACCGGCACGCTCCTGCTCAGCCGCTTCGTCCTTGATCCGGAAAGACTCCATCAGGACATGCTCGAGCGACATCTGGATTTTATCTTCCTGGCGCCGACAGACACCGTCCATCTCGATTTCGGCATCGTCCCAACTGACAATTTCCAACGCCGCCGGCATCCCGGAGAGTTTGCCGCACTCGGCATCAATCAGATCACCACGGCGCAGGAACAGGTAAGCAGGCTTCCCCTCTTCAGAGAGAACCTTGAGCGTGCAGGTTTTCTGCTCAGCCTTAACCAGTTGCAGGAAGGTCGCCAGGGTGATCCCACGGATAAAACTCTTCTCGACGACATTCAGACCGTTGATGATCCCCTCTTCCAGCATCTGCAGATCAAGCGGCTTTTCCAGGAACTGCAGGGTATCCATCTGTTTGCAACGCGCCTCGATCTCCGGGGTTCCGAACGCCGTCATAACGATGACCGGCAGCTGCGGAAGATATTTGCCGACCCAGGCCAACAGCTCAAAGCCGTTCATTTCGGGCATCTTCAGGTCGGTCACCAGCAGATCGATCGCCGTCTTGCGCAGCACCTCGACCGCCTCACGACCATTGTGAGCAGTTACGACTTCAAACTTGTCCTTGTGCTTCTGGAGTCCGTCCTTGAGGGACAACAGAAATGATTTCTCATCGTCGACAATCAGAATTTTTTTCACAATATCACCCATTAGATCATGCTAGCGAAGCGCCTGTTTCAATTACGCCGTCTGCTCTTGGCAGCAAACGGCAGCCTGATGGTCACCTGTGTACCGCAATCGGCACGGCTGCTGACACTGATATCACTGTTCATCATGGCCAGCAGCTTGCGTGAAATTACCATGCCGAGGCCCGTTCCATTGACCTTGCTGGTATTGAAAGGCTGGAACAGGTATTTCATATTCTCCGGCGAGATCCCGCAGCCGTTGTCACTGACACTCAACCAGACCAGTCCGCCGCGCGCTTCGGCGCTGACGCTGATGGTCGGTTCTTCCTGGTTCGCCAGGGCGTCCGCCGCATTACCGAAAACATTCAGTAACGCCTGGTGCAGCGCCCGTTCATCGATCCTCACCTGCGAAATGTGGCGCGGGATGTCGGTCACGATCCGGATGCCACGAGAAAGGAAATCTCGCTCGACCAGAGTGATGAAGCGCTCCATGAACTCGGACAGGGAGATGTCCTTGAGCTCGACATTATCGTACATGCTGAAGGTTTTCAACGACTTCAGCAGGTATTCGACACGCCCGATATCGGCCAGTCCGCGTTCAAGATATTCACCGAGCATCTCCGGCGACGCGGTTGCCAGGTTCGACTTGAGAACACTCAGAGTCATCTTGAGCGAGTTCAGCGGATTGCCGATCTCATGGCGGATCCCGGAAAAGATAAAGCCGATATTCTCCATCGTGTTGACCGCCTGGGCGATCGATTCCAGCCGCACCTTTTCGGTGATGTCACGGACAAAGATACAGCAATAGCGTGAAGCAACCTGGTAAACCGAGTAACCGAGCAGGCGCCCCTTGTACGTCAACTGGTTGGAAACGCAAGCCCCTTCGGCGAAGCAGATCTGGTTCTCTAGCGCGCCGATGAAAAAGTCGTGCAGACGCTTGAAATCAGTACACAGCCGCCCCTCCTGCAAAACATCGGAAAATGCCGGATTACAATAATCGATCGCCTTTTCCTCCAGATCGAGAACCATGATTCCGACGTCCAGATGTTCCAGCAGCTGGGAGAATCCCCAGGTGTTGTGCAAAGGCTCATTCCTTTCGCATGCTTCCAGCTTGTTCTGCGCCATGATGAAGCACTCCCTCCCAGCAACCCAAGGAAAATTCAGTGCAGACCATTATAGCAACCAGACTAATTAATTCAAGAATCCTAATTTCCACCAAATCGCAGTTCAACTATCTGCGGGAGCGCAGATTTCAGCCACTTCGGCGCCGGTCAACTCCTTGAGCTGCTCCAGAGTCACCGGAACGGCGGAATGACTGCTGCCGCCAGCGGCATAGACAACCGGAAAGCGTGCCAGCGAAGCGTCCAGTCGAACCGGCAGGTCGGCGGGCAACAGAAACGGACAGACGCCGCCCGGTGCGTAGCCGGTATAACGGATCACATCCTCGGCCTCAGGGAGTTTCACCTTCCCCGAAAGCGAAAACGCTTTCTTCAACGGCGAACTCTTGACCTTCATATACCCACAGGTGACAACAGCAACCGGGTTGCCTCCAACCATAAACAGCAGGGTTTTGGCAATCTCGGCGACCGTGCAGCCGACAGCCGCAGCGGCTGTCGCCGACGTCGCTGTTTCCTGCTCATATTCCCACAACTCGATCCCGCACTCGGCGAGATACGCCTTGAGTTCCGCGACCTCGGCCATTCCCTTACCCCGCCCGCTGCGCCAGTAACTCCTGCGCTTCACGGGCCAGGGCCGGATCGAGGCGCGGGTCATCGGCGACCTTGCGCAACAGCTTCAGACCGTCCTTGTTCCATTTGCGCGCCATATAGGTCTGGGCGACCCGTAACTGCCAGCGCGGGTTATCCGGCTCCTGGCGACAGGCGCCGTTAAAGGTATCGAGGATCTTGCCCAGCTCACGCCCGTGCCGCAGATAAAACTCAGCCAGCGGCAGGCTGATCGCGCTGCCTCCGCAACCGGATGACGGGACACGCTTGAGGATCGCCTCGGCCTTTTTGTCATCACCTGTGCGCTCGACGATAGCCGCCGCCTGCATCAGGAAATTCGGGTCGCTGTTACCGGCTGCCAACCCCGCATCGGCCTGCTCGACCGCCGACTCCAGTTGCCCCTGGCGCGCATAAAGCTGCATCAACTGGGCATGGCAGTAGGCCGGATTGATCCCCTGGGCCAGCCCCTGCTGCAGGAGCGTCTCCGCCTCGGCAAAAGCTTTCAGACCGATGAGGACAGGGATCAGGGCGTCAAGGGCAAACAGGAAACCCGGTTGTACCGAAAGAGCCTTTTCCAGTAACTTCCTGGCCTTGGCGAGCTGTCCCGCGCGGGCCAGCAGCGAGCCGAATTCAAACGCGTAGAGTTCATCCCGCTCAGCCACCAGAACCTTGTCCCAAAGCTTCCGCGCCTCTTTGTCTTCACCCGAGTGGGAAAGAAGAAAGGCTTCGCGGAACAGCGCACTCTTGGCCAGATAACGCTCGGCAAGCTCAGGCGGATAGGAGGTCAGAATCAGCTCCAGCTGCAATTCCTCATCATCCGGGGCAACAAACTCATCGGACATGACCGGTGTCGCACAGGAGGCACAGGAGGCCGCCTGCACCGGTTTGGCGGCCTTGGGAACCTGCGGCACGACGGGAGCGTCGCTGTCTGCAAACGCCTCAATCTCGGCCCGCAGTTCGGGGTCGCAAACCTGCTCCAGAGCCAGCTGAATATGATCGACGGCCTGTTCTTCACGCCCGCAGGCGCGCTGCCCCCGGGCCTCATCAAAATTCATCCGTGCCAGGCAATCACCGGCCTCGGCGCAAAGCCGGGCGATCTCTTCCGCGTCACCAGCTTCGGGGCTTTTAGCGAGCAGTTCGTCACCGATCAAACGTGCGTCTGCGTAACGCTTATCCTTAACGGCCTTGCGCAGGCCCTCGATATTGCTTCCACCGCCAAACAGTTTTGCAAAAAATCCCATCTAGCCCTTCCTTCTTTCCTGATTTTGTCTGTCATGCGCCCGGAACCCCGGCGCTGTTGTTAAAAAAGTGAATCGATCAGGGTGAAATCGAGTTCGTCTTCCGCCAGCTGCTGAATCAGGGCGATCTTTTCCTCGTCATCGGCCCTGATCTTGGCCACGTCTTCCTGAATGGTCGTGTAAATCTGCGCCATCGTCCGGTCCAGACGCAGATAGGGGATGCCGCCATCGTCCAGGACCCGCTGCACCACCGCAGAAAGCGGCGTCCGGCCGTTGATCACCAACCCGGCCAGTTTGTGCTTGTACTCGGGGAGATGGTAAAGGGTGGCCAGCATGACGATCACCTCGTCGCGACTGCTCGGAACGATCACCAGGGTCGACTCCAGCAGCAGGTCAACGATCCGTTGGGTCGCAGCAGCCCCCAACTGAACATTATGAACAATCCGCCGCGCCTGGGCAGCGTCGGCCTTGAGGTCCGACTTGAGCAGTTCGGCGAGGTGAGTCATGGTCGGATCGGCGAGGATCGGAGAGTAATTGAAACCACCGAGGACTTCAATTTTCGGGTCGAGGAACGCCAGCTGCAGATAGCGCAAGGAGGCTTCGCGTTTGCTCTTGGACAGTTTATTCGGCAGGATCAGCCGCACTTCGGCGCCGGTTTCACGATAGAGGGCCAGATTCAGGTGCAGGGCATCGATGACACTTCCGACGCCACCACCGGCGACCATCAGTACCGGCGCGTCCAGTGTCCGTGCCAGTTGCGCGTTGTTCAACCCCATCACCGAGCCGACACCGCTGTGCCCGGCCCCCTCAATGATGAGAAAATCGCACTGCTTCTCCAGCTCCGCCGTTGCCTGCACAATCTGCTCAAGGTAATGCTCCGGCCGGCCGCGCCCTTCAAGGGTATCGCGGGTCGTATGGGCATCGAGCACCACCGGGGACATCAGCTCAAGCTTGTCGTCCATACCGTAAACATGGGAGATCAACGCCGTATCCACGTCGACGGCGCGGCCGAGGTAGGAGGTCCGTTTCGGGCCGAAGGGCTTGATGAAACCGATCCGGGGGTATTTTTTTCGGGCGAGATGTAGCAGGGAGAGGCTGGTCGTAGTTTTTCCGCTGTGCTGACCGGTTGCCGCAATAAAGATTTTCTTGCACATGCCCAGCTCCTGAAAAAAACAAACCGCCAGGGAACCCATCCCCCGAACATAAAAAAACCCGCCTTCGGGAAAAAGTCGGGGCAGTCATTTTCCGGGAAATTCCTGAAGAAACAGCCCGAGTTTCCCGTTCCCACACAATGCTTACGCTGTCTGAGAAGATAACAAAAGCCACCCGGCAGGTATAGAAAAAAAGGGCAGCAGCGTCCCGGCGCTGCTGCCCTTTAAGCAATCGTTTCACGTGTCGCGGACGACCGGGAAATCAGTGCTCGTGATAGCCAAGAACCACCAGCAGGCAGCTGCCATCGGCGATCACGTTAAGCCCCTGTTCCTCACAATACTTGACCGCAGTCGGGCTCTCCGCTCCGGGCTGCATCCAGATATTCTTGATCCCCTTTGCCGCCGCCTGCTCAACCACCTTTTCGGTCACCCGCGGCGGAGTGATAATCGAGATGCTTTCGACTTCATCCGGCAGATCCGTAACCGAAGCAACACAGTCCAGATCCTCAATCTCCAACTCGAGCGGGTGAACAGGAATAACCTTGCGCCCGTTCATCTGGTAACAACGCAGGCACTTGTTGCCGTACTTGCTGCGATTGGATGAAGCACCAACCACTGCGAATGCCGGTGATGCAAGAAATTGTTCGATCTGCTGGTCAATCGTCATGGCTCTCTCCTTGGCTAACTCTGAGGGGGGAATCTATACATTCATAAATCTATATATATCGCCCTCGGCTGTCCAGTGGCTTTCAGCATCTCGGAAAAGTTTATTCTCCAGAATCGGCTGCTCGCGTAATTTCAGACCGCGCCAGTTCGTCGCAACGCTCGTTCTCCTCGTGTCCGGCGTGCCCCTTCACCCAGACCCATTCAACCTGGTGCTTCGCCGTCAGCTCCAGCAGCCGTTCCCAAAGATCCCGATTGGCCACCTCTTCTTTTTTGGAATTCTTCCACCCTTTTTTCTGCCAGCCGGCGATCCACTCGGTCATCCCCTTGACCAGGTACTGGGAGTCGGTCGTCAGGCGCACCCGGCAGGGTTCCTTCAATGCTTCGAGCCCACTGATCGCACCGAGCAACTCCATCCGGTTGTTGGTCGTTTCCGGAGCGTAGCCAGAAAGCTCACGAACGTGCTCGCCAAAGCGCAGGATAGTGCCGTAGCCGCCGGGGCCGGGATTACCGGAACAGGCTCCGTCGGAGAAAATCTCGACATATTTCTGAGGCGTTGACATGTTTGCTACCTTAAACGCAAACAGCCTCTTTCACAACTGAAAGAGGCTGTTGTTTTTGGCGTCCCCAGGGGGATTCGAACCCCCGTCGCCGGCGTGAAAGGCCGGTGTCCTGGGCCAGGCTAGACGATAGGGACCTGAGACAACCGCACTGTGGTGCGGGAGAACGTTTAATACCCAAAGCGCTGAAAAGTTGCAAGCAAAAAGTTACGGCAAGGAGCGCTCGCCTGGAAAAGAAAATCTTTTCGACCGTATTTTCTCCCCCGGCTCACCGAATTGCGGGACACGGAGCCATGGCAACGATTCACTTCACCTTCGCAGCATCGAAAACCTCAAGAGCAGAAGCTCAAATGCCGGCCAGACGGTTGAGCATGATGATGTTGTTGATTTTCTGATAATCGTAAAATGCCTCGTCTGAATCACGCAGAAGGATTTTCTTGCGCAATGCTTTCAACCTTGGCTCATCGTTCTCCGTACTATAGATACCCATGGCCTCGTAGCTCCCCTCCTCCCCCTCGGAGTCGAGCAGGACAGTGTATGCGCTCAGGAAAGCGTCGGCTGACGTTATTTTCTTCCCGGCGAAATCGGCAACAGCGGCCTTCATCGTCGCCATGTTATCCAGGGTCTCGTGAGCAAATATCAACAACTGCTCATCTTTTTCCTTCTCCGTGATCTCTTCGAAGACACTCTTCATCCGGGACAAATCCAAAATATTTTTTTCGAGAGAACTCAAAATAATCCCTCTAAGCTCTCTATCATCTTCAACCCAATAGCGCTCCAGCAAATGGGAGGTGGCTTCGGGTGCAATGAGCCAATGGCCCAGAACATTTATTGCGTTGGCTCTCACATTCCGGTTCTCGCTGTTAATGTGCTCAATCAGAAACGAGGTCGCCGGATCGCCCATTTTCCCGAAGACGAGGATCGACTGCCAATAGTACTGATTCGGATCTTTCTCGAGAATTTCTTCTGTGAATGGCAAAACGGCTTCACACTGCATCTGCCCCAGCAAATTCATAAGATCGAAGCGCGCTTCACCATCCTCGCTGCCTTGCAATTCTGCCAGCAGGAAATCTTCTGCCGGTTTTCCGCCGATCACGGCAAGAGCATACAGACAATTGCTCTTGACCAGATCTGAACTGCTCTGCCGATAGACATCCTGAATCGGCTTGACCGCAGTCTGGCTCTTCGCCAATCCCAGAGCCCAGACATAAACCGCCAGTTGATTATCGCTGGTGCTATCGCTACCGAGCTTGGAAAGCAGGGCGACCGCAACGGGCTGCGGATTCTCTTCAATCATTTCCACAACAGATTGACCGAGCGCCGGATCTATCGTCTCATCGCTGGTCGCCATGAGCTCAATTTTATCCAGAATATCAATTGTCTGGTTCTCTGCCAGGGCCGACAAAGACAGTAATGCTGTCAGCATGAGAGCGACAAGCAGGGCAAAAGACTTCTTCATTATGATTTCTCCCTTGTATTGTTCGAGCACGTTGTCCGCTTCAATCATTTAGCCATAACAGCAAACAGGATCGCCGTCAAAAGAAGTGGCGGCATTCTAAACCGGAAAGCAAAAAAGCCATCAGTGGACTGTTCCGACCGATAGCTTTGCAGCGAATGACCTCACCGTGCAATCCCCGATAGAATTTAGGTTTGCGCTCTTATAACAGCTTTCCCCCAGATCCTCAAGAATTCACGGGAAAACAGAAGGAGATACAGAAGATGTATTCTCGCCGCCAACGTCAGAGGGAACCAACGGAAGGGTTGAATCAGGGGTAGTAAAGAAAAGGCACGCCGGGCGCCTTTGCCCGGGAGTCTTGCGTGTGTGAGGGGAGGGAAAAATGATTCAGCAGCACTCGACTTCAATCTTGTGAAGCAGCGCCAGCGCTTCTTCGTCTTCCATCTCTTCAAAATACTCAAAGAGATTGTTGATATAACTGTGAATCAGAAACAGGTAGTCCTTGCCCGATTTACCGCTCTCGCAATCGGCCAGCATCTGCTTATACTTCTCCCAGAACGGGTTGGTCTTTTCCGGATCATCGATATGACGGCGCAGCATGCGGATCAATTCGGTGCTGTTCTTTTCCTCTTCGATCCCCTTGAACGAGACATAACGGTCCGATTTCTGCCCGGTTTGGTTCATTGGTACTCCTTTTGAAGAAATTGATTTTCCACTCTACAACTCTCTCCCATTCATCCATCATGACAGAGAAAACTCAGCCAAGCGGAAAAAAATCCTGACCGGTGGCAAAACCATAGCAACCGGCGAAAATTAGAGCAAGTCAACCATCGGCTCAAAACTGCGCAAGAATCGGGTTGGCGCGCTTTCAACGACAGTGGTAATTTCAGAATCAGGAGAGATAAAGGAGCAGAGATGACGGACTATCAGCTGATCGCCGCAGCAATAAACTTTATCCGGGAGAACCGGCTCGCCCAGCCGCCGCTGGAGGAGATTGCCCGGCACATCGGCCTGAGTCCGTATCACGTCCAGCGTCTGTTCAAACGCTACGCCGGGGTCAGCCCGAAGCGTTTCCTCCAGCACCTCACCGGAGAACACGCCAAACAGCTGCTACGCAGCTCGGCCTCGGTGCTGGACGTGAGCTTCGCTGTCGGCCTCAGCGGCTCCGGTCGTCTGCACGATCTATTGATCAGCGTCGAAGCTGTCACCCCCGGCGAATACAAGGCCGCTGGTGATGGCGTGGAGATCCGCTACGGGCGCCACGCCACCCCCTTCGGCGATTGCCTGATCGCCGTCACCGGTCGCGGCATCTGCCGTCTGGAATTTTTCGATTCGGATAGTTCGGACGACCTCGTCGCCAGGCTGCGCCAGGAGTGGCCCGGAGCAAAAATCAGGGAAGATGCAGTGGCCACCGGGATTAGTATCGACAGGATTTTTTCCGCAGCAGGAAAAACGGATGGGCAAAGTCTTCCCCTGCAACTCAAGGGGACCAACTTCCAGTTGAAGGTCTGGCAGGCGCTGCTCAACATCCCGCCGGGGTGCATCACCAGCTACGGCGATCTGGCCGAGCGGATCGGTCATCCCGGTGCCAGCCGCGCAGTCGGCACCGCCATCGGCAGCAACCCGATCGGTTACCTGATCCCCTGCCACCGCGTGCTGCGCGGCGACGGCGGAATCGGCGGCTACCGTTGGGGGGAAGAGCGTAAGCTGGCGATTCTGGAAAGAGAATTCGGTAGGCACAAACCTTAAGGGCGCGATGAATCGCGCCCCTGCATCATTTTTCAACCAATTGTTGCCAGAGTCGATCGACCTGGGCAATGGTTGCCGCAAAATCCCCCGAGTTGTCGATCACATCATCGGCCCGCGCCAGTTTTTCCTCCTGTGCCATCTGGGCGGCGATCCGTTTTTGCGCCTCTGCGGTTGTCGAACCGTCGCGCAGCTTCAAACGCTTGAGCTGCTGTTGCGGATCGATCTTCACCACCAGCACCCGGTCGACCCGTCCTTCGGCGCCAGCTTCGAACAGCAGTGGGGCTTCGTAGATCACCAGCGGGATGTCGTCGCGCCGCCGTAACTCCTCAAGGCGCGCCACCGCCAGCGCGCCGATGGCCGGATGGATGATGGCGTTCAGGCGGTTACGGGCAGCGGCATCGGAAAAGATGATCTCCCCCAGGCGGTCCCGGTCGAGATGACCGTCGGCTTGCAGGATTCCCTCACCAAACTCCCCGACCAGAGCGGCCAAAGTCGGACTCCCCGGCTCGACGACCTCGCGCGCCAACTGATCGGCGTCAACAATCACCGCACCGAGGCGTTCGAACTCGCGGGCGACGCTGCTTTTTCCCGAGGCGATATTTCCGGTGATTCCCAGGACCAGGGGCATGTTGATCTCCTGAAAACTTGATTTAAACGGCCGGCTGACATACAAAATCAGTATCGGTATCGGTATCGGTATCGGTATCGGTATCGGCTTCTAGCCTGATAAACTCGAACCCTATTCCGCTAGCGATAGCAATTTATTGCTGGAGCGGAGATACCGGATAACCCGCGCAGTTTATCATTCCCACTCCGGGGAAACCAGCATGAGCACCCCTTCAGCCACAGACTACGACTTCAGCCGCTGCAAGCTCTGCGGTAAGCCAGCTAAACCATTCGCCGAGATCCCGGGTGGACAGCTCTACGCCTGCGGCGCCTGCGACCTGCACTATCTCGACCACATTGACGGCGAGGAGGCCGGGGCCGACGCCCCGCTGTCGGACAAGGCGCGCCGCTACATCGAACTGCGCAGCGATGAGAGCGCCCTGCTCCACCCGAGCCGCGCTGAATTGGTGCGCCGCACGGCCGGCGACCCGCCATGCAGACTGCTCGACATCGGCGCCGGAATCGGCCAGTTCCAACTGTTGATGAATGAGGAAGGGTATTCAACCAACGGCATCGAACCGAGCGCCCTGCGCCGCGGCTATGCGGCCGAAACGTTTAACCTGCAGCTCTCGGACCAGCCGGTCGATGCCCACTTCTGGCAGGATAACTTCGCTGCAGCCTTCGACCTGATCACCCTGTGGGATGTCATCGAGCATGTCAACTTTCCGCGCCAACTGCTCCGGGCCGCCGTCAACCTGCTCAAACCAGGCGGATTGCTGCTGCTCGACACCCCGAACCGCGACGGCCTCTCCTACCGCCTCAGCTGCAGCGCAGCACGCCTGAGCGGCGGCAAGCTCAGCCTCTTCCTCGGCAACTTCTACTCCGCCGCCCCCTTCGGCCACAAACAGATCTTCACCCCGGCCCAGCTCGACAGCCTGTTCACCGATCTCGGACTGGAGGTCATCCACCGCGCGGCATCCTACGGCCGTAATCCGCACAAGGGGGA
Organism: Desulfuromonas sp.; assembly: GCA_002869665.1. Classification (GTDB taxonomy): domain Bacteria; phylum Desulfobacterota; class Desulfuromonadia; order Desulfuromonadales; family Geopsychrobacteraceae; genus PKUG01. The sequence continues at coordinate 35,191 of PKUG01000183.1, forward strand.
CAAGATTATTCTTTGCGGGAGGAAGAAATAATAGGTTCAAGGCAAAAGGAATAAGGTTAAAGGATAATCAAAAGCTGATCCGCAACCGGCAGACTCCTGAACCCTGCGATTTCGCTCTTTGGACCTTGAACCTTTAACCTTGTTCCTTGAACCTAGTGTCCCTCCAACACCCGCGAAACCGCCTTGCGCCAACCTTTGAGCAGGGCGTCGCGGTCAACTTGTTCGATCCGCGGCTCATAGAGAGCGTCACGTTGCCATTGCTTGGCGATGTCGGCGAAGGAGTCGTAGAGCCCGAGTTGCAGACCGGCCAGATAGGCGGCGCCTAGGGCCGTGGTTTCGGTGATGCGCGGGCGTTCGACCGGTACCCCGAGGAGATCGGCGAGAAACTGGAGGAACCAGTTGTTGGCCGTCATCCCGCCGTCGACGCGCAACCCCTTGGAGGCCGCGGAGCTGTCCCCCTGCATCGCCGCCATCAGGTCATGGGTCTGGTAGCCGATCGATTCAAGCGTTGCGCGGACGATTTCGGCGATGCCGGTATCGCGGGTCAGGCCGAAGATCGCCCCACGGGCGTGCGGGTCCCAGTGCGGCGCACCCAGGCCGGTAAAGGCCGGAACCATGTAAACCCCCTTGTTCGATTCCAGCTGGCGTGCCAGCCCTTCGACCTCCCCCGCCGAGCTGATCAGCCGGATGCCGTCGCGAATCCATTGAATCGCCGCCCCGGCAACAAAAATCGAGCCTTCGATAGCGTAGTCGGTGCGCTCACCGACCTGAAAGGCGATGGTCGTCAGCAGCCGGTTCTGCGAGCGATGGGCCGTCGCGCCGGTATTGAGCAGCACGAAACAGCCGGTACCGTAGGTGCTCTTGATCATCCCCGGCTCGAAACAGGCCTGGCCGATGGCCGCCGCCTGCTGATCCCCGGCGATCCCGGCGATCGGCAGAGCAACCCCGAACAATTTTTCATCGCTCATGCCGAACTCTGCCGCACACCCTTTGACCTGCGGCAGCATCTTTTCCGGAATCCGGAACAGTTCGAGCAGCTCCTCGTCCCACTGGCGTGAATGAATGTTGTAGAGCATGGTGCGCGAGGCGTTGGTGGCGTCGGTAGCATGGACCGACCCGCCGGTCAAACGCCAGAGGATGAAGCTGTCGATGGTGCCGAACGCGAGCCGCCCCGCTTCGGCGTCACTTCTGGCGCCGGCGACGTTGTCGAGAAGCCAGTTCAGCTTGGTGGCGGAGAAATAGGGATCGAGCAGCAGCCCGGTCCTGGCGGCGACATCCTCCTCGCGCCCTTCGGCCTTGAGCCGGGCGCAGAGGTCAGCGGTGCGCCGGTCCTGCCAGACGATGGCGTTGTAGACCGGTCGCCCGGTGATCCGGTCCCAGACCAGGGTCGTCTCCCGCTGGTTGGTGATGCCGATGCCGACAACCTCGATACCGCGCTCGCGGGCCTGCTCCAGAGCGCTGCGACAGACGGCGACGACCGAGTTCCAGATATCCTCCGGGTTGTGTTCGACCCAGCCGTCATGCGGGTAGTACTGGGGAAATTCCTGCTGGGCAACAATGACGCAGCTTCCGGTTTCGGAGAAGATCATCGCCCGCGAACTGGTGGTGCCCTGATCGATGGCCAGAATGTGTCGTTCGTTCATCGCAACCTCCCTCACTTGCAACAGCATAACAAGAGACTGAAAACAGACGTGCTTTTCATTGTATAATATTTCAGCGTAGAGACCTGCAAGGAAAGAACGACGGGGAGACGGGATGAGGCGGGAGAAACAGCTCGCAAAACTGAAAGATGGCAGTCGTTACGATCTACTCGTGATCGGCGGCGGCGCGACCGGGTGCGGAGTCGCCCTCGACGCCGCCACCCGGGGACTCAAGGTCGCCCTGATCGAGAAGAACGACTTCTCCGAAGGAACCAGCGGCCGCAGCACCAAGCTGGTCCACGGCGGGGTGCGCTATCTGGAGATGGCGATCAAGCGCCTCGACCGCGTGCAGTACAACCTGGTCCGCGACGGCCTCCACGAGCGCGGGCTGCTGCTGCAAAACGCCCGCCACCTGGCAAATCGCCTGGCCCTGGTCACCCCCCTCTACAAATGGCTCGACGTTCCCTATATCTTCGCCGGGCTGAAATTTTACGACCTGCTCGCCGGCAAACTGAACATCGGCCACAGCCGCCTGCTCAGTCGCCGCGAAGCCCTGCGCCGCTTCCCCGGGCTCAAGGCCGAGGGGCTGAAGGCCGGCGTGCTCTATTACGATGGCCAGTTCCACGATGCCCGCATGGCCCTCTCTCTGGCGCTGACTGCCGGCCACCACGGCGCGACTATCTGTAACCATGTCGCGGCCACCGAACTGCTGAAAGAAGGGGATAAGATCTGCGGCGCACAGCTGACCGATTCACTCAACGGCGAATCCTGGAGCCTGCACGCGCACGGCGTGATTAACGCCACCGGCCCCTTCGTCGACGGCATCCGCCTGCTCGACAACCCGGCGGCAAAGCGGATCATCACCACCAGCACCGGCATCCACATCGCCCTCGACAAGCGCTTCGCCCCACCCGACACCGGGCTGATGATTCCCGAAACCGACGATGGCCGGGTGCTCTTCGTCCTCCCCTGGGAGGATCATGCCCTGGTCGGGACCACGGATGAACCGGCCGAACTGAGCGAACACCCGCAACCGCTGGAATCGGAGATCGCCTACCTGCTGCGCCACGTCGGCCGCTACTTCAACCTCAGGGTCGAACGCAGCGACGTCAAGGCGGTCTGGTCGGGACTGCGGCCACTGGTCGCCGATCCCCAGGCCGCTGACACCGCCCATCTCGCTCGCGACCATGTCATCGAAACGAGTCCGTCCGGGCTGCTGACCATCGCCGGCGGCAAATGGACGACCTACCGCAAGATGGCTGAACACACCGTCGACCATGCGTTGACGACATTCGGCCTGGAAGCGCCGCACCCGGCCTGCCGGACCGAGCACCTGCCGATCATCGGCAGCGCCCTTTACGAGGATGATGGCGACCGGACGTTGATGGAGAAACACGGCTTCGCCGCTGATATCGCCGCCTATCTCAACCGCACCTACGGCGACCAGGCTGCAAAGATCGCCGCCCTCGCTGAAGGAGATTACGCCGAGCGCCTGGCCACCGGGCACCCGGTCATCGCCGCCGAAGCGCTGTTCGCCGTCCGCCACGAAATGGCCGAACGGGTCATCGACATCCTCGCCCGGCGCATGCCCCTCGCCCTGCTCGACCGTGCCGCAGCCCACACCGCCGCCCCGCGGGTGCTGGAGATCATGGCCCGGGAACTGGGCTGGGATGAACAACGGTGTATAATCGAAAAGGAATGGACCGAGGAACGCCTGACCAAGGCTTTATAACGGAGGACTCGATTCTCCCCATCGGAATCGGAATCAGAATCGGGATCGGGATCGAAAAAAAATCGGTTTCGCGCAGAGACGCGGAGGCGCAGAGAAAATCCCCTGTAGGGGCGCGATTCATCGCGCCCGGATTTATCACATTTTTATGATTTCATTGTTTACACAAACATGATGGGCGCGATGAATCGCGCCCCTACGATTAAACACATAAAAATTCAAACCTATCAAAACAGGAAAACATCATGGAACAAAACAAGGACGTCATCATCATCGGTGCCGGCAGTGCCGGCCTCGCCGCCCTGCGCGAAGTGCGCAAACAGACAGATAACTTCCTCATCATCAACGCAGGGCACTACGGCACCACCTGCGCCCGCGTCGGCTGTATGCCATCCAAAGCCCTGATCGAAGCCGCCAACGCCTACCACCGCCGCCACGATTTCGCCGCCTTCGCTATCAGCGGCAGCGAGCAGCTCAGCATCGACACCGCTGCGGTCATGCGCCGGGTCCGCAGCCTGCGCGACCGCTTTGTCGGCGGCGTCCTCAAAAGCACGGAAGGGCTGGGCGAACGCAGCATCGCCGGCCACGCCCGCTTCCTCGGCCCGAACTGCATCAGCGTCAACGGCCGCGAGTACAGCGCCAAACGGATCATCATCGCCAGCGGCAGTCGGCCGATCATCCCCGAACCCTGGCAGGCCTTCGGCGATCGCATCCTCACAACCGACACCCTGTTCGAGCAGGAGGAGCTGCCACGGCGGATCGCCGTCGTCGGCATGGGGGTCATCGGCGTGGAGATGGCCCAGGCCCTCGGGCGCATCGGCCTGGAAGTCACCTGTTTCGGTTCCAATCAAAACCTGGCCGGGCTCTGTGACCCGGAGGTCGCCACCACCTTTGCCGAATTGCTGGGGAAGGAGTTGCCGATCCATACCGGCAACAGGGCAGATGTCAGCTGCAACGGCGACAGCCTGATCGTGACCGCTGGTGACCGGCAGGTCGAGGTCGATGCTGTCCTTGCTGCCCTCGGCCGCCGCCCCAACGTCGCCGATCTCGGGCTGGAGACCCTGGGGATCGAACTGGATTCCAGAGGAATGCCCTCCTACGATCCGCACACCATGCGCATCGGCAACCTGCCGGTCTTTTTCGCCGGGGACGTCAACGGCGACCTGCCGATCCTCCATGAAGCCGCCGACGAAGGGCACATTGCCGGCCGCAACTCCGTCGCCGCAACCTGCCACTTCTACCAGCGCCGCACACCGCTGGCGATCGTCTTCTCCGATCCCAACGTTGCCGTCGTCGGCCAGCGCTACAAGGACCTCGACCTGGAAACCATCATCGTCGGCAGCGCCGATTTCAGAACCCAGGGGCGCGCCCGCACCGCCGAGAAAAACAAGGGATTGATGCGCATCTACGCCGAGCGCGACAGCGGTAAACTGCTCGGCGCCGAGATGTGCGTTCCCGGTGCCGAACACATGATCCACCTGCTCGCCCTGGCCATCGAACACGGCATGAGCGTTGCTGATCTCCTGCGTCTCCCTTTCTACCACCCGGTCCTTGAAGAAGGGCTGCGCACGGCGCTCCGCGACCTGTCAGGTCAGCTCCCCTCGGGGCATGAGTCGGATCTGGCGACCTTCGGATCGTTCCACTGCGAGGCGTTGGATTGATACAAGCGTGGATGGTTACCTGACCCCACCCGGCAATCAATCGCCATCGGAATCGGAATCGGAATCGGAATCGGAATCGGAATCGGAATCGGAATCGGAATCGGAATCGGTGAAAATGAATATCGCGCGGAGGCGCAGAGACGCAGAGAAAAACTTTTTTATTGTTTTCAAACCCTAAAAGAGATTTTGATTGTCTCCGCACCACGGCGCCTCTGCGCGAGAACATATTGCCGAATCGGAACAGGTATAAATTCGTAGGGGCACGGCACGCCGTGCCACCCCCAATTACAATGCAAAAGCCCCCTCATCCGGCATACGTCCACCTTCTCCCCATGGGAGAAGGGATACAGAATTGAGATGAACGAAGGACAAACAACATGACCAGCAAACTGCACCTGATCTACTTCTCCCCGACCGCAACTACACGCAAAATCGTCACGGCGATTGCCGAGGGATTCGGCGCGCCGGATGTTGAACGCCACGACCTGACCCGCCAGAAACAGGGGCCGACCTTGAAGCTGACGGAAGGGGTCGCAATCATCGGTGTGCCGGTCTACGCCGGGCGGGTGCCGCTGGTCTGCCTTGAGCGGTTGGCAGGAATCAGCGCCGACGGCTGCCCGGCGATCCTCGTCGCCCTCTACGGCAACCGCGAATTCGAAGATGCGCTCGTCGAACTGCGCGATGTCGTCAGCGCCGCCGGTTTCAGTATCCTCGCCGCCGGGGCCTTTATCGGCGAGCACTCCTACTCAACGCCGGAACTCCCCTTCTCCCCCGGCCGCCCGGATGCCGACGATCTGACCAAAGCCCGTGCCTTCGGCCGCGACTGCGCCGCCAAGCTGGCCGCCGGCTGGGATGGGCTGACTCCCGAAATTGCCGGCAACGTCCCCTACCGCGACCGCGTCCCGCTCGGCGGCATCGCTCCGGAGACTGTCATGGAAACCTGCACCCTGTGCGGCACCTGCGCCAGGGTCTGCCCGACCTTCGTCATCACCCTCAGCGACGCGGAGGTGCTGACCGAGGCTGCGGGCTGCGTCATGTGCTGCGCCTGCGTCAAGAACTGTCCCACCGGCGCACGCGTCATGCGCCACCCGGTCATCGGTGAACGCCGCGCCATGCTCCAGAAGATCTGCACCACGCGCAAGGAACCGAGGGTGTTTATCTGACAATAAAAAAGGGCGTGATAAATCACGCCCTACATGTATTTGCAGACAACCTGTAGGGGCACGGCGCGCCGTGCCCCTACCCAATTTCTTGACGGAAGACGGGCGCGATGAATCGCGCCCCTACATCAGATTGGATTCTTCAGATACCGGTAATAACTGTCGTACTGGTAAATCGCCGCCAGCGGGTTGTGCGCCAACAGGCGGTCTTTCGAGGCCAACACGGTGTTGAAGGCTTTGGCGTAGCGCAGGAACAGGGCGTCGTGGCCGACGCACAGGCCGAACAGCACGTTCATGTCCGATTCATGATGGTTGGCGGTCAGCGCCTGCAGGATCGGGTTGCACATCGCCTCGAAATTCTCCGGGTCGATCTGCTGTTCGCGCAGCAGGCCGATCTCCTCCTTCGAAATCGCCCCCGCCTTGCACATCACCGAAATCGTCTCGAAACCGTTGGTGCGGAATATCTGGTGGATGATCTCCGCTTCCTTGCGCATACCGATACAGAAGATCAGGCAGATGCGTTTGAACTTCATCTTCTGGGCAAACTCAATCGTCTCCTGAATCCGCGGCTTGATCGGGCGGATATTGGCGTACCCCTTGTCGCGATCGCCATAACCCTCCCCCTCCTGGATCGAGGCCTGACGGACCGCCTCCATCACCTGCGGGTCCTTGAGAATTTCCAGGGTTTCCTTGATGATCTCCGGGCTGCGCGTCGACGGGCAATTACCCGGCGCTTTCCCCTCTTCCTGGCGGCAGATCCGCTCGGGAACTTCCACCGGGCAGATCGCACAAGTGGGGATCGGTGTTTTCTTGCTCATGATGTCATGTCCTTTCTATTTCAGACCGAAAATAAAATCTCACCACTAAGACACAGAGGACACTAAGGAAAACAAACCTCAATTTGAATCAAAATCCCACTGACTCCTCTTTCACAAAGGGGAGGATTTCGCTTCCCCCTTTAGTGAAGGGGTTTAAGTGGGCTTTGTTTCTCTCTGTGACTCCGTGGCTCTGTGGTTATCTTTCTGCAGGAGAACAGCGCGCCGCGCCCCTACGGTCATTCTCATTCCCCAACACCTTCGGCGCTGCGGATCATTTCAAACAACTGCCCGGCGTGCAGATCGCGGGCCTGGCGGTAGATTCCCCCCAATTCTCCGGCCAGCCGTTTGAGGTTTTTGTTCCCCAGGGCCGTCGAGGCGCTGTCGACGATCAGTGTCTTCAGCCCGTCCCGGCGCAGCCCGGCGGCGAGGGTGGAAAGTTCATCGAGGACGTTGGCGCCGGGGACCAGCGGCACATTGGCCTCGCCGTCGGACACCAGCACCAGCAACGGTTCGAGGCGTGGTTCCTTCTGCCGCGCCACGCGGATCAGCTGGCTGGCCTTGACCAGGCCGTCGGCCAGCGGCGTCGCCCCGCCAACGGGGAGCTGGCGCAAACTCTGGCGCGCCGACAGCACGCTCGATGTCGGCTGCAGCAGCACCTCGGCCCGTTCGCCGCGGAACGCCACCAGGGCGACCAGGTCGCGGTTCTGATAAGCCGAGATCAGCCAGCCGAGGATCGCCCCCTTGGCCGCCTTCATCCGCTCGAACGCCCCCTGCCCCATCGACTCGGAGGCATCGACGACGAAGACGATCAGCGCTTTCTGGCGTTGCTGAAAGATCTTGCGTCGCAGGTCACCGCGCTGCAACTGGGTCAGGGATGTGAGCCCGCCGCGGCGCAGCAGACCGGCTTTCAGAGTGGCGTTGAAATCGAGACGGAAGGCCTCGGTCGTCGCGGAGAGCGGGGTGCTGCGCAGATGACGGCCGCTGCGGGCCTGAACGGTTTTCTCCGCCGAGCGCCCGGGCTGGCGGCGGGTGGCGCGGCCCCCCTCAAGGGCGAGCGGAGCGAGGCAGAGGTCGTCCGCTATGTTGATGAGCCGCTCAGGGCTTTTTTTTTAAAGGTCTCGAAGAGCATGCTCCCGGCCGCGGCCGCGCCGGGGAACTCGAAATCGTCATCCCAGTCGTCAAACTCGTCAACCAGCATCTCGCCGGCCGGCTCGCTGCCATCATCCTGGCGCTTTTCCAGCGCCGTCTTGAGCGTCTTTTCGACATCGGCAGCGGCCATGAACAGCCCTCCCGGCAAACGGTGCGGCAACACGAACCAGGCCGCCTCGGCGATCTCCGCCGCCCCGACCCGCTCTTTCTCCAGCAGCGCGGCCATGGCCCGGGCCACCTTCAACAGGGTGATGTCGGCGCGATGCCCTTGAACTTTCAGATCGAGAGCCAGCTTGACAACCATATCGAGAGCTTCGGCGGGAATCTCGATCGACTCCAGCGCCTGTTGCGCCGCCCGGATGCGGCGGGCGAGCAGGGCGTCCTCGGCAGCCCAGCGCGCGACGAACCCTTGCGGATCGCGCTCGTAAGCGAAGCGGTTTTCCAGCAGCGCCCGGCGCTGGGCGACCTCCCCCAGGCCATCGACCGACACCGACAGACCGAAGCGGTCGAGGAATTGCGGCCGCAGCTCCCCCTCTTCCGGATTCATGGTGCCGATCAGCATAAAACGCGCCGGGTGAATGACGCACAACCCCTCGCGCTCGACGCGGTTGACACCCGAAGCGGCGGCATCGAGGAGCAGGTCGACCAGGTGATCTTCGAGCAGGTTGACCTCGTCGACATAGAGGATGCCGCGGTTGGCCGCCGCCAGCAGCCCCGGCTCGAAGCTGCGCTCACCACTCTTCAGCGTCTGTTCCAGATGCAGGCTGCCGACCACGCGGTCTTCCGTCGCCCCCAGCGGCAGTTCAACCATCGGTGTCGGAATCTTCGTCGTCGCCAGCGCCTCCCCCTTGCTGAAGCGCGCGTAGCAACCGTCGTGCATCTGCTCCGGTTTTTCCGGCGGACAGTGATAAGCACAACCGGCGACCACCTCGATCTCCGGCAGCAACGCCGCCAGGGCCCGAACCGCCGTCGACTTCGCCGTCCCCTTCTGACCGCGGATCAGCACCCCGCCGATCCCCGGATCGACGGCGTTCAGCAGCAGCGCGGTCTTCATCGCGTCCTGGCCGACAATGGCACTGAAAGGGAAATGGGTTGTTTTCATAACTGAGCCCTGAAACCTCTACGGTGTGTATTTCTCACGTCAACAGCAGTTCAAAATGCCTGTAAACACGGCATGGACAATATCACGTGAGCCGTTCTCGACAAACAGTTTTTGGCTCGCCTGCGCCTGGTTGTGGGGCAAAATGACAACACCCGCCCGCCAGTGGATCACCCCCATCACCCTGGGAACCTTTATCGTCAGCGCCGTGACCGGCGGCCTGCTGCTGTTTCATGTCAAGATCGGCTTCATCTCCTGGTCGCATGAATGGCTGAGCCTGGCCTTTGTCGCCGGCGTCATTATCCACTGCCTGATCAATTTCAAGCCGCTCAAGAACTTCGTCACCCGCCCGAAAGGAGCCGTCATCGTCGCCACTTTTGTGTTGCTGACCGTCTTTTCAACCCTGCCGCTGGTTGAAAACGGCGACCACGGCGATAGTCATTCACCGACCGGAAAGATGTTCACCGCCATGGGCAACCTCCCCCTCGCAACCGTTGCCGAAGCGACCGGACACACCCAAAACGAAGTCGTCGCCATCCTCACCGCCAACAATATTGTTATCACCGGCGAGACCCAAACCCTCGCCGAACTCGCCGGTCAGAACCACACCCGCCCGGCAGAACTGGTCAAACTGATTCTTTGATGTCGCCGTGAACAATGAAACGGCCCTCCAGACAAGAGAGCCCAGTAGAAACGGCCCATCCGAAAAAGATGGGCCGTTTAACATTTCATTCGCTAGATTTCAAGAGCAACACAAACGTTGTGAAAAGCGGGCGCGTGTAACCCGATCTCTCTGATGACCAGCTTGATTTTCCGCCACTCGATGCGGGTTCCATCCGGGACATGGCCAATAAAGTAGACCTGCTCTCCCAAGAAGGAAGAGCCGAATAGACATTATCGCCAGTCTGGATACGATAAATCCCCACCTCCAAGGAGGAGTGCATTCGAATGAGAAAGATCTATTTGACTATTCACCTAAAAACATTGGTTTGTTAGATTATTTCTATGCCTGACTGAATGTTGCAAAATTCTTGTACTTCTTCTGTAGACAGCTCAAACCATTCGTTTCGAACCAGTTTCTCTTTGTATTTTTCGTGAAGTAACTTTTCGTGCCGAGCCGCCTCATTTGACGCAAAGTGGTGGACCAAAACCAGCTTTTCAGGATTGCCTGTTTGTAGTGTGGCAATTCTATTGTTGATAGTTTTTGTTGTTCCTATTTTGTATTTATTACGCCCCGATTGTAGGAGATAAACGTAGCCAAATGGATCATTTTGGGGAGGCTGATGCTCTTTTAATTTTCCTATGTATTTTTCCCAGCCGGGCCAATCACTGGTGCCATATTTACCAGAACCGTCTACGTACAAACGTTCCCATTCATGCAGTAACTTTTTTTCTTCTTCTGGCATTGCAGCATAGCAGCCGACCATTGCCGATATGTATTTGAGAAATTCATGATTCATTTTATAAGCTAACGTCTCTAGCTAAGTAGCGGGCAACCGAAACTACGAGTGGCAGCGTATTTTTCGAAAAGTACGTCCGTATCACCCCGTCTGCTTGGACGTGTTGTTGGGCCAACATTTATCGGGCTGAGACTTGAGCTCATGGCCATTTGCTTTGCAGAATGCGCGAAATTCCTCTGAATAGGATTCAACTACAAAATTACCAGAAGAAATGAATGACTCTTGTTCATCAAGCATCCACTTGACGGTCATTTTCCAGCTTTCAGTTTTATGTGCAATTTCATACAAAGACTCTGTGATTGCAATTTTGCTGTTGTTATACCAATGATCCGACACATGATTTGATGAAAGACCTTGTTCGATGTTGAGTTGATTGAACTTCATGAATAATTCAACCGCTTGAGTCTCCCTCAATGACCTTTGTGTAGCGTTAAATTGTCGGACACCAATTATCACAGCGAGCATCGCCACGATACACGCAATTATGGTTGATATGTTTGCTGCTATTAATATTTGTCCAGACAACATTTTCCCTCCTTGTTTATGGCCCAAAGGTAAATAGACGGATCCGTATATAACTGTAAACAAAGGCGCGGATCGTCTTTCTATATCCTTGGTTAAAAATTAAAATATCAATGATAACTATTCAATAATAAAGATTATTCCCAGATTCTTTATAGCTTTTCCGTACAATTATAGGCCGATCTGCCTATATCTGGGAATAGTTCCGAGGAATAGTATATTAAATTACTCGTATCGATCCTGTCAGACCTTCCCAACACAACAAAAGCCGCCGACCGGTGGGTGACCGGTCCAGCGGCTTTGATAATTTCTCTTCCTGTTTTCCGCATCGCCCCACCCCAAGCAATGAATTCAACAACGAGTGCCATTCAATAATTTTATTGAATGGTTGTCAATTGTTAACGATTTTCGAAAACACCTTTCCCACATGGCGGCCCACCTGCCCCGCTTTTCCTTTCTCCATAGACTGCGAAAAAAACCAGTTTTTCGGACTATCAGGCAAAAATTGTACAGGATCGATCTACCGTTTGTTCCTGCACTTTGCGTATGATTACAGGATCAAAACAATATCCACATGCAGAGTCAAAAGGAGACACACATGAATTTCGTAGCCTATAACCCCACCCGCCTTGTTTTCGGCGCCGGAAGCCTTTCCAAACTCGGGGAACTGACCAGCCCGTACGGCAAAAAAGCCCTGATCGTCACCGGCGGCAACAGCGTCAAGAAGAGCGGCGTGTTCGCTCGGGCGGTGGCGAGCCTGAACGCTGCGGGGGTTGCCGTAGCGGAGTGTGCGGGGATCGAGCCCAACCCGCGCATCACCTCGGTCAAGCGCGGAGCGGATATCGCCCGCGCCGAAAAGTGCGACGTGGTCATCGCCCTCGGCGGCGGCAGCGCCATGGACGCGTCCAAGGTGATCGCCGCAGCAGCCCTGTATGATGGCGATCCCTGGAACCTGATCGGCCACGGCCAGGAAAACTGGGCGATCCCGAAGCAGGCGCTGCCGATCATCACGGTGCCGACCCTGGCCGCCACCGGTTCGGAAATGAACGCCGGCGCGGTGATCAGCAACGAGGAGACAAAGGTAAAATCCTTTGTCCAGGCCGAGTGCCTGTTCCCCAAGGTCGCCCTGGTCGACCCGGAACTGACCCTGAGCGTACCGCAGGACCAGACCGCCTACTGCGTGTGCGACATCATCACCCACGTGACCGAAGGCTATTTCAACGGTGTCGACGGCACCCCGATCCAGGACCGCTTTGCCGAAGGGGTCATCATCAACGCTATCGAATGGGGAAAGAAAGCTGTCGCCGACGGCAATAATCTGGACGCCCGCGAGCAGGTGCAGTGGGCCTCCATCGTCGCCCTCAACGGCTGGGTCCAGGCGGGAACGTCCGGAGGTTACCCGGTGCATATGATTGAGCACGCACTGTCCGCCCACCACGACATCACCCACGGCGCCGGCCTTGCTATCGTCAACCCGGCCTGGATGCGCTTTGCCGCCAAGTCGCGCCCCGAGCGTTTCGCCCAGTTCGCCGAGCGGGTTTTCGGTCTGTCGCCGGCAGGGAAAGACACCACGACTCTCGCGCTGGAAGGGATCGACGCCTACGTCACCTTTTTGAAGGAGATCGGTTGCCCGACAACCCTGTCGGAAGTCGGCATCGGCGAGGAACTGTTCGAGCAGTATGCCAAGGACGCCGTCCTCGTCGTCCGTGACAAAGAAGGCAACCTGCTCGGCCGTCCGCCCATGAGCCAGGACGATATCGTCGCGGTTCTGCGCTCGGCGCTTTAACCCGTCCCGCTCTTTTCAACAACATTCACCTACAGCGGGTAACTTCGCGAGCGAGGTTGCCTGCTGCTTGCAGGAGCTGTTTTGCCTACCTTGTCACATGCAAAGGCAGAAGGGGAGGTCGCCGTTTTAGCAGCGGCCTCTCCCGGCTGGTACTTTCTCGCCGTCCTCAGCCTGCTGATGGGCTTCGCTTCGATCTCCACCGACCTATACCTGCCGGCGATGCCGGAAATGGGCCGCTCCCTGAACGCGAGCGCCGGCAGCGGACTCGGCTGCCTGCTGTCAATGCTGTTGCTGATTCCCCAAAAAGCCAGGAACCATTGCGTCCGGAATTAAGCTTTGAGAAATCGACTAGTGCCATTAGGGATGATCTGCAGAAAACTGAACCTCAACATCCATCGATTCATGGAGTATCCGGACAATCTGGAGTGGTGCGCTTTGAAGTTGGCGATAGTAGATGATTGACCACCGGTGGGTAATTTTTGATAACCTTCTTTGATCTCGCTGCAATTTTTGCCGATTGCGGGGTTCTCGGCAAGCCGATGACGATCAACCTGGCACCGCTTGCCAATGCGCAGGCGATGAACATGGTCATCAGGGTCGGCGCTCACAGGCTCTTTCATGGGCTTTGCCTGAATCATATCCGCTTCGACGACGATCAACTCCAGAAGCTCCGTCAAATCAACAGGCGGAGACTTTTTGCTCAGAACGTCCGCGACCCGCTGGTACTCTTCCAGAATTTCAGGAGTAAGCACGTGTGAGAATTTTCCGTCACGCCAGCCTTGGAGGATCTTGCCTGGTGGCCCGCCGAAGAAAACCCCCGATATGAAAACATTGCTATCGTGAACAACCTTCATTTACGACCCCGGACCTCTGTAATAGCTTCGGCGATGTCCGACTTTTTAAGTCCCACCGTTTTTGCCTGACTCCGTACCTTTGCGACCAAACCGTCAAATTCATCCATAGATGGCGGGGTAATCGCCTTCAGGATCACAACATCGGCGTCACCGACAACAACGAACTGCGTACCGGGCTTGAGGTTAAGGCGCTTACGCACATCCTCCGGAATAACGACCTGCCCCTTTGAAGACATTTTGGTTGTAGCTAACTTCGCCATAAGATTCCTCCGTGCAATTCTTACCAGTAAGATCATTGCAACCAGGTCGCCTTGCCAGGAGAAAGGTTAAATACCACTTCACCGCGCAGGTTTTTTCCTGTTGATGTCAAGGCTCCGCAAACTGCCACCTCACAACCGTTGGAAGTATCATTTAAGCCGGCCCTCAGAGAGTCGGGTTTGAAGTAAATGTAGTCTGAGTTCATCAAACAAACGGCGCAATCCACAACCGGGATCACACCTTATACTTAGCCGCTCAGGGTTCCGCCATAAAAGCAATGGTTCCCGGAAACAAAACAAGACCGCCACCCCAGGCTTGAGGTGGCGGTCTTGTTCATGCGGGTGACTGCTGAGTGTTATGCTTGTTCTTCATAGTTACCGGGGCCGAACTCTTCATCCAGACGCGGATTGTAGAAGGCCTGCTCTTCGTAGTTGCCGGGGCCGAACTCTTCATCCAGACGCGGGTTGTAGAAGGCTTGCTCTTCGTAGTTGCCGGGGCCGAACTCTTCATCCAGGCGCGGATTGTAGAAGGCTTGCTCTTCGTAGTTACCGGGGCCGAACTCTTCATCCAGGCGCGGATTGTAGAAGGCTTGCTCTTCGTAGTTGCCGGGGCCGAATTCCTCGTCAAGGCGCGGGTTGCCACTGAATGCAGTCGGATTAATACTATCGGTGGCGAAGGATTCTGAGTTGAATTGGTTGAAACCCACAACAACAGCTGCGAGCAGAAGGCTTGCGAAAACCACATTGATTCGAGTTTTCTTCATGACTTTGTCCTTTCTAGAACTGTATGGGAACGTTGATTTCTTATGCAAGCGTTCAACGTCTCGTTTATGGATAGACATAACCAGCAGGGACCATGCCAACTCGGCTAGCCAATAGATGCCAATATTTTTCAGATAGTTACAAAGAAGGGACGGCAACAGCTACCAACCGACCTGTAGACTATTCTCTATTCGTTGTTAAATATTCTACAAATCCTCCTTGCCGCTCTGGCTATTTGCCAGGGCTCCAAAGGTGCAGCTAGTTTTTTTGTTCAGCATGACCATTTTTCTGATTTTTCCAGACTGTCATTGATTACCAATCAAATCTGTTATTGCTCGGGTGATTAAACAGTGAAAAGATTGGAGGTTATCTCGATCTGCCCTGCTCAGGAAAAACCTATCTGGATAACCAGAAAATTCGATTTAATTTATCCCGCTGAGGCGCAGTGGCGCTGAGAGAGAATGGCTTATTTTCCCAACAAATCCATAAAGTTAGTGTCCATTATACATTCTATTCTCTGCGATCTTTCTTCTGTCTTTCTCTGTGCCTCCGCGCTTCTGCACGAAATCTGAATTCCGATTCCGATTGTTTCATTTTGGGTTGCGGCTGTTGAGCTCGACTCAGATATTTATCCGCCGGAGCTATAGTTACTTCCTGTCTCGTTGAGCTTTTCTCTGTCGATTCCGCCATTTTACAACCCTGGACCAGGGTCAAAGGTTCAGGGTTTGGCATGGTCGTCGCTGTAATAATTCTGATATCCCTGATAGAGCAGAAGACGATAACGCCTGCCGATGCCATCCGTAAAGACATAAGAGGTGAATCATGACCATCGCATTGAAGGACGCTCTCTGATATTTGGCTCTCGGCATATTCTTCCTGATGATGAAAAGAGACGGCTGTCGTGGCGTCCGTCATCACCGGGAACAGATGAACAAAACGAACAGCACAACACAAGGAGAAGGACGATGAAAAATAGAATAGCAAGAACCACTTTACTGATCGGTTTTGTTCTCGGCGGGATCCTCCTGTTGAGTGGTGTCGCCATGGCCCATGGTGGCGCAGGGATGATGGGAGCTCAAGGCGACCTGATCCCCTGCCAGGGTGAGTCTTTTTCCGACGGCATGGGCCATGGAATGATGGGTGACATGATGGGAGCCGGCAGCATGGATCACATGGCTAACAACAGCCAGATGCCCTGCCAGAGTGAATCTTTTTCCGAGGGCATGGATCATGGAATGAGGGGTGGCATGATGGGAGCCGGCAAAATGGATCACATGGTTGACTTTAGCCGGATGCCCTGCCAGGGGGAATCTCATTCCGGGGGGATGGGTCATGAAATGATGGGGAGCATGATGGGAACTGGCGGCATGGGTTCCATGATGAACCATGGCCGTGGTGGCCACATGATGGATCTTGATGACATGAGACACGGCAGCATGCTGAGTCAGGCGAACAAACTCGGCCTCTCCGCCGAGCAGGTCAGCAAACTGAACTCTCTTCGCCTTACGGCACGAAAAGACGTGATCCGCATGCACGCTGAAGTCAATGTAGCGCGCCTGGAACTGTCCGATCTGGTGGCATCTGAGAACTGGACTGTTAAGGATGTGGAACCACTGGTTCATAAAGTCCAAAAACTGGAAGGCAATATTCACCTGCGCCACCTTCAGGCCTTGAACGATGCCCGCAATATCCTGACCGCGGACCAGTTGAAGCTGTACAGCAGTACAGAACACGTCGGCAGTTCAGGCCATTACTGTAACTAGCCGGGGCTGACAGGAATAGAAAGGAGACTTCACAATGATGCACTGGTTTGGTGATGGGGCTGACAGAAATACACTGTTCCGGTTATCAAGACTATCGAGAAGGATGGGGGGGGAACCGACTCATTCAATGAATACGTCAGGTCATGCAACAACGAGTTATCACAGAAAATTTCAAGTGAATAGTTTTCTGCTCAATCGCTTTGAGAACGAATCAGTGGGACTTTCAAATAAACGAAAAATGCATAAGACAGGACAATCATCGAATTTGCAATAAGGGCCGTAGACTCCCCCCAATATTCCGCTTCCCAACCAACAAATAACGAGCCGAGAGGGGTTAAAGCAAAAATCCCAAAGGTATAGAGGCTAACAACCCGGCCCCGAAAGTCGTCTGACACGAGCGACTGAATCAATGTGTTCAACAAATTAAAGGTGAACATGTTCGCCCATCCGACACCAACCATTAACAAAAGAGATATCGGCACATAGCGCACAGTGGCGAAAATCAGAAGCATCAGTGGAAAAACAAAGGTCCCGAAAGATAAGAGCCGCCCTTTTGACTTAAAGCGCCCAAGGGCCGCGATCATGAGCGCTCCGGACAAAGCCCCCAACCCCCTGGCCGAAAAAAGCCACCCGTTTGTGGCAGCATCGCCGCCTAATACTCTGACTGCCCACGCAGGTATCAGGGTCATATAGACCGTACCAAAGAGGCACAGGATTGCCACAAGGCTCAGCAGGGTGCGGATGATTCTAGTACCGAGCGCGTAGCGAAGCCCTTCCCTGAAATCATCAAGCGGCGCGGTCGCCCTTGCCCTGGGAACGAATGGCTGCAGCTGCATGGCGCTCAAGGCTGCAATAACCGCGAGAAAACTCACCCCGTTAATCGTAAAGCACCATGCCGGGCCGAGGGCAACATAAACCAATCCGGCCGCCGCCGGACCGATCAGTACGCCGAGATTGAACAGAATCGAATTGAAGGAGATGGCATTGGCAATATCTTTTCGATCGACCAGTTCAAGAACAAAGGACAGCCTTGCCGGGGCGTCAAAGGCATTGGCGATTCCGAGAACGAATGCCAGCAGGATGATGTGCCAGGGTTGCACCGTATGACTGAAAGTCAGGGTGGCGAGAACAAATGCCAGGAACATCATCGTCGCCTGGGTGAGGATGATAAGTTTACGGCGCGAGATACGGTCGGCATAAACCCCGCCGAATAACATAAGCAGGATGGAAGGAGCTCCCGTAGCAAAGGCGACATACCCCAGATAGGCGGATGACTCCGTCAGGTCAAAAACCAGAACCCCCTGGGCCGCCGTTTGCATCCAGGTCCCGACCAGAGAAACGAGTTGCCCGAGAAACCAGAGCCGGTAATTTCTGTATTTGAGTGCGGCAAACATCTGCCGAAAAAAATGCCCCACTGCCATGGTCTATCCAGTTCAGCCCCACTCCAGATCACGCTATCTTATTCCGCTCTCTGATTACTGTAAATGCTCTCCTCGAACGTGTGAAGAACTCCTTGATGTTGTGGATCGGATTGCATAAAAATGCCGGGCCCTGTTGGGGCCCGGCATATGAGCTTGTGTGTGGAACGGCGAAAGACGGATGGAAATTCTCCGCCCGCAGCTTTTACGCCGACAGTTTCGGCTGCTCGCCAAGGGCTTTGCTGTTGACGATGCGGACGGGGGCGACCCCCTCACCTTCGAGAATCTGAATGATTCCAAGTACGGCGTCCACTCCAACCCGCGCTGCGGCTTCATCGGTTACACCGCCGACATGAGGAGAAACAACGATGTTGGGCAATGTGAAGAACGGATGATCCAGTGGTGGCGGTTCTACCGCAAAAGTATCGAGCCCCGCGGCGCCGATCCGGCCGTCGAGCAAAGCCTTTTCCAGCGCCACTTCATCAATCAGCCCCCCTCTCGCCGTATTGACGATGATGGCGCCATGTTTCATAAGATTGATCCGTTCCTCGTTGATCAGTTGGCTGGTTTCCTTCGTTAACGGACAGTGCAGACTGACAACGTCAGCATCCTTGAGGATTGATTCGATTTCTTTTCTTCGCGTGATTCCGAGCTCCGCAAAGGCTTCATCTGTCACGAAGGGATCATACGCGAGAACATTCATCTCCAGACCCTGGGCAATTTTTCCCATGTGCCGGGCGATTGTTCCGAAACCGACGAGCCCGAGTGTTTTGCCGGACACTTCGGTCCCTGAAAATTGCGGTTTGATCCATTTCCCTTCGCGTACCGAAGCATCCAGCCGCAAGGACTGTTTTATCGCCATGAGCATCAGGGTGATACCATGCTCGGCGACAGATTTTGCATTGGCGCCGACAGCGTTAATGACCGGTATGCCGCGCTTGCTGGCCGCATTCAGATCGATATTGTCGACACCGACGCCGTGCTTGGAGAGAACTTTCAGCGAGGAGCAGGCGCTGATGACCTCCTCTGTGATCTGCCCCATTCTGACCAGAATGCCACTGGGGTCATGCTCCGAAACCATTGCGATCAAGGTTTCCGGCGGTGTATAGGGCGGAACATAGATCGCCTCATAGCCACGATCCTGGATGACTTTTGTCGCAGCAGGGTGCAACTCCGGCCCTGTTATCATGATTTTCCGGTTATTGCTCACAGCTCTTCACCTTCCTGCAGGACGCCGGCTTTCTGGAGGGTGGGAACCAGCCAGGAGGCATTGAGCTTATCGATCGGTGCGGTTTTGATTTGTTCCATCCGCTTCTCTTCCGCGTCAACTTTGGCCTGTGCACCCGCTGCCGCGATTTGTGCGTGCTCTTTCGGA
>PKUG01000055.1 GCA_002869665.1 Desulfuromonas sp.
CATAAATAATCTTCGCGGCAACAATGCCGCCAACCAGGAAGAACACCAGCGCCAGGAGACCACTGACCGATAGCTGCATATTCCCGGACAAGCCATGCCCGCTCGGACACCCCCCCGCCATGCGTGCACCGAAGAGCAGAATCACGCCGCCTCCGAACGCCGCAACAGCACGAATAACGGGGCTCGGTCCGAACCGCTCCCGCCAGATTGGTGGTACGGTTTCGATTTTTGAACTCTTGCCCAGGCGTGAAGAGATCAGAGCACCGGCAAAGACGCCAACGACGAAAAGCATCTGCCAGTCAATCTTGATTTTCGTTTTGACGAAGTAAGCGTTCTCGGCGACGTGATCCGGAGCGACAGCTTGCTCAATCAACCCACCGGCCCGGACAAAGGTTGTCGAGGCCCCCAGGTATTTAGGTTTATCCAGCACAACCGTTGTTACAACAACCGATAGGACTGCCAGAACACCGACCAGGGCCCCGGCAACATAAGGACTCCAGCGTGATGAAAAAATCGACAGTTTCATATACAAACCCCTTTCAATAATTCAGCTTTCTATATATATGGGTTTATATATAACTAATACGGTCATCTATTGCAAGTGTTTTTCACTACAATATTTTTTGGCGGGAGTAACGGATTATTTTTTTTGATAAAAGATGCCGCGCTCCTGATGAACGGCGACGATCTTCCCTTCGCTGTCGAGGATATCGAGATACTTGTTGATTTCGTTGCCATGCATCCCGAGGATCTGGCACAGATCGATCAAGGTACAGGGACGCCTGGCAATGGTTTCCATAATTGCCGTTTCGGCATCCAGACGATAAGACTTGATCTTCTTGCGCTGCGGTGCAGTAGAAATGATAAGAGCATTATCCATATCCAGAAAATCGAGGATACGCCGCAGTTCCGCTTTGGTGGCACCACGTAGATCTGCCAGCCGACCAGGACGGTCAAGCGTATTGAGCTGAACAGAATCTGGCGCAATTTTCAGGATAATATCTTTTAGTGCAGTAAGGTGTGCGTCACTATCGTTGTAGCCGGGAAGAATAAAAACCTCGAGCCAGATTTTTCCACTGAATTCTTTGCTGAAAGCAATCAACCCCTGCACATAATCTTGGAAATTTATTTCCCCGGCGGGGTGGTTGATCTTTACGAACACCTCCTCCGTCGCAGCATCAAGCGAGGGGAGAACGAGATCGGCACGAGATAATTCAGAGCGCACCTGCGGATCATGGAGCAGGGTTCCATTTGTCAACACGGCAACAGGAAGCTGCGGACGCTGCTGCTTGATAAAGCTGATGACATCCCCGATACGGCTATTGAGAGTCGGCTCACCATAGCCGGAAAAGGTGATGTAGTCGGGATCCGGGCTGCTGGAAAAATACTGCTCAAGTTCATCAGCGATCTTGGCATAAGGGATATATTCTTTACGTTCAAGCGTCAGCCTGGTCGTGTCGGCGACTTCACAATAAACACAGTCGAGGGAGCAGACCTTACGCGGAACGAGATCGACTCCCAGGGACATCCCCAGGCGTCGTGAAGGAACGGGACCAAACAGATATTTGTACATAGAGCCTCTCTACCGGCAGATTCATTTCATCTACATAACAATAACGCGGTCACCATCGGAACAGCAATGTTCAAAAAGAAAGGCGACCAAAGGCCGCCTTTTCTTTTCGCTCAAATTCATGTGTACCGAGATTACAACCCCATCAACTCCAAGGCCTGTTCCTCGTTCCAAAGCTCAATCGCTTCTTCAAGAGAGTCAGCAACGGACATCTTTTCACACTCGTTTTTCGAGCAATAGATCCCCCAATGGCTGGCCGGGGAATGAGCTCCCGGACCGAAAACCCTGGCCTGTCCCCCACAACGACAGGGGGCTGCAATATTGTGTTTGTGCGCTTCCATAATCGAAAACTCCTTTCTCCATTTGACACCGGACGGCATACACATTGGTAATTTTTTACCACATAAACATCCGAGATCAACTGTTTTTTTTAGAAATATCCAATCAAAACAACGGTTTGAGGAGTAGAAAACAGTTCAATTTCTTTCCGCCGGTAATTTTCAGCAAAAGTTCCTGATTTTACTGAAAAGAGGAAATTTAAGACGTATTTACAGTTGGTTACATCCTAACAGGCAAAAAAAAGACGAATGCATTTATTTTTCGAATGCAATTTTTAGACAGGTGTTTCTAAAGGTAAAACAGAAGTAACCAAATCAAGGTGGGAATACGCATGCCGCGGCTGATAAAAACGAAGCTATCGGCAGCGGAAATTTGTGCTGCCGATAGCAAAAAGAGCTAAAAACCGCAGCCTCCGAGCTCTTCCTCGTACTCGATGGCGCCCTTGGGACAGGCCGGAATGCAGATACCATCGAGGTCGCATTTTTTATGGTCCAGAACCGCCTTGCCGTCCACAAGACTGATGGCGTTTTCCGGACAGATTTTAATACATTCGCCACTTCCGCAGCAGGTGTTGGGATCGATGACAATACGCAGCATTGAATAATCTCCTGAAATCGAATGAATGTTGCCATGCTATTGAGAAGCGGATTTCAGGTCAAGAGGCGTTTACACCCACATCTGGAAGAAATTCACTCAAGGCTAAAATACCGTCATTACAACCATATTCTGGTCAAGCAGCAAAAGGTTATGTTATTAATGTTAATCGCGCAGCGCACCGCAGGCCCAACAGGCTCCGAACTGGGCTCCACAGCGCTCGCCACATGCAGGACAACTCCAATCATCATCCGTCGCCGGTGCATTCTCAAGCCAGGCTTTCAGGAACATTCTGGCGCGCGGCATTGCTTCATCGTCGATGATCCAGAGTTCCGGGCAACATTCAATAAATGGAATCTCACCTAATCCTGAAGAGAGCTGATCGTTGCGTATCAGGCAATCAATCCCCTCTTTGGCAAGGATTTCTCTGAGAATGGCGGCCTGGGACCGGTCCTGAAAACTGAAGGTATGCAAGCGTTTCATGCTCGACATTATAGCACCGACAAAGACACACACTCATCTATTTCACTTAGTAGATAAAATTTCATCGAGAAAGGAAGGAACATCGAATGACCGATCTTTCCACAACCTATATGGGACTGAAACTGAAGAGTCCGATTATCGTCGCCAGCAGCAGCCTGACCGGCAGCATTGACAAGGTGAGGAAGTGTGCCGAAGCCGGCGCCGGAGCAGTTGTCCTGAAGTCATTATTTGAAGAGCAGATCGCCGCGGAAACAGCGGAAATGAGCAAACAGGCTGAGGAGTACCAGGGTTACTCAGAAGCCTATGATTACCTGCAGGGCTATGGCATGGAGCTTGGGCCGCGCCAGTATCTTGAATTGATATCCGGGGCCAAGAAAGCTGTCGACATCCCCATCATCGCCAGTCTCAATTGTGCGGCAGGCGGCCACTGGGCCGAATATGCGGTCAAGCTTGAACGTGCCGGTGCCGACGGAATCGAGCTGAACATCAGCCTCATGCCGACACATTCAGGTCAGGAAGGGCAAGAGATCATCGACAGCTACCTGCGGATTTTTCACGAAGTCAAAGCGCAGGTCTCAATTCCGGTTGCGGTTAAAGTTGGCCCCTATTTCACTTCCTTCGCCAATTTCGTCGACCGCCTGACCCATGACCGCAACGAAGCACCGGCTTATAGCGTCGGCTGGTTGGGCAAGGACAAAGACCTTGGTGAGATCACCTGGGATGGCGCTGACGGACTTGTGCTTTTCAATCGTTTTTACAAGCTCGATATCGACATCGACAACAAGAAACTTATTCACGGACATCCCTACAGCTCAAGTGAAGAGCTCAGCTACACCCTGCGCTGGATTTCCCTGCTCGCGGGCAAAGCAGGTTGCAATCTGGTTGCGAATACCGGCATTCATGACGGCCATGACGCCATCAAGGCACTCCTTGCCGGGGCTACGGCTGTCCAGGTCTGCTCAACCCTGTTCCTGAACGGTCTGGAAAGCATTCGGGCGATGGAAAAGCAAATCGTGGAATGGATGGAGAAAAACGGTTATACGTCTTTGAGCGACTTCAGGGGACTGCTCAGCCAAATCAGAAGTGAGCACCCCGAAGACTACGAACGCTGGCAATATGTCAAACTTTTTGTCGGTATGGAGTAACAATCGTCGACTGCGACGGAGGCAACAGGGTTCAGGTGTCAGTCATCAATGCACCGGAGGCTCCTGAAACCTGACCCCTGAAGCCTGGAGCCTGATTCAAATGCAACAGATGCTGCGTAAGATTCTCACCTCGAAGGTCTATGAAGCGGCCGTCGAAACCCCTCTGGAACCGGCGCCGCAGCTTTCGAACGAGCTGAATAATCAAATTTATCTCAAGCGGGAAGACCTGCAACCGGTCTTCTCGTTCAAGCTTCGCGGCGCCTACAATAAGATCGCCAACCTGACACCTGAAGAGCAGGCCCGTGGTGTCATTGCCGCATCAGCGGGAAATCACGCCCAAGGGGTTGCCTTTTCTGCCCAGAAACTCGGCCTCAAAGCCCTGATCGTCATGCCGGCAACGACACCGCAGATCAAGATTGATGCTGTTCAATCTTTCGGCGCCGAAGTGATCCTCCATGGAGACAATTACTCTGAAGCCGCCGAACGCTGCCAGCAACTCCAGGTCGACCGCAACATGACCTACATCCACCCGTTCGACGATGAACTGGTCATCGCCGGCCAGGGAACCGTGGCCGACGAGCTTTTACGCCAGAGCGCCGGCAAGCTGGATGCTGTCTTTGTCCCCGTCGGGGGCGGTGGGTTGATCGCGGGAATAGCGGCCTATCTCAAGGCCCTTGCCCCGGACATCAAGGTGATCGGGGTCGAGCCAACAGACAGCGACGCCATGTACCGCTCACTGGCCGCCGGAAAACGAGTTACGCTCGACTCCGTCGGCATTTTTGCCGATGGTGTTGCAGTTCGTCAGGTGGGTAAAGAAACCTTCGAATTATGCCGCAAGTACGTAGATGAGATTATCAGAGTCAGCACCGACGAACTCTGCGGCGCCATCAAGTCAGTCTACCAGGCAACCCGCTCCATCGTTGAGCCGGCCGGCGCCCTCGGCATGGCCGGGCTGAAGCAGTACGTCAGGACAACCGGCGTCAGCGGCAAAAAACTGGTCGCCATCAACTCCGGGGCGAACATGAACTTCGAGCGGCTGCGTTACGTTTCGGAACGTACCCTGACCGGAGAAGGGAGCGAGTCCCTGTTCGCCGTCACCATCCCGGAGAAGCCGGGCGCCCTGCGCCATTTCTGCAGCCACGTCCTCGACCAAACCAACATCACCGAATTCAACTATCGCCTCGCCGACCGCCGCATAGCGCAGCTATTCATGGGCGTGTCGATCGCCAGGGGGCAGACGCGGGAAGAATTCTCCCAACGGCTGGATGCCGCCGGCTTCCATAACCTTGATCTGACCGAAAACGAGCTGGCAAAGACCCACCTGCGCTACATGATTGGAGGTCGCTCCGTCGAAGCGACACAGGAACGCCTGTTCCGCTTCTGGTTCCCCGAACGCCCCGGTGCCCTCACCCGCTTCCTGGCTGACATGGGTGCCGACTGGAACATTTCGCTGTTCCACTATCGCAGCCAGGGGGGGGAATATGGCCGGGTCCTGATCGGCCTTGAGATCCCTGAGCAGAGCGAAGCTCAGTTTAAAAAATTCCTCGCCGACCTCGGTTACCACTACATTGAAGAAACCGACGATCCTGCCTACCGCCTGTTTCTTTAACAAACAAAATGGGGGCAACTCCTGATCAGAGTTGCCCCCATTTATTACCGCTCGCCGACAGAGAGAATTACTTGTCGCTAACCTCTTCATCGCTGTCGTCTTCCCCATCAATGACGGGAAGCTCTGCCCGCGGCTCGTCATATTCCACCTGAGCAGCTGGAGCGCCGGTCAGGCGTGCCTGCTCATGAACGACCCGCCCCTGGCGATCGAGCACAGTCCCGTCTTCCAACTGAACCAGGCCGAAGTGCTCCATCAGTTTCATGCGATAATGATGATCTGCCGACAGAGTCCTGCTCTTTAACCGGTAACTGAGAAACATCCAGGCCGCCACCCCCAAAGCCGCCGTCGCCATCACCCCGATCAGGGTATAAAACAGGTACTGTGCTGTCGTCGCTCCAGCCTGGGCTGCATAAATAACGATATCTTCCAGCTTGTAAGCCAAAGCGGTTGCAGCAATCAGCAGCAACATACTGAACAGCAGAGGTAAGCGATGGATCACTTCGAGAAATGTCGAAATGCGTTCACCTTTGCGCCAGGCACCGACCGTGGCTCCAACCTGCCCCCCCGGCACATCACTGGCGCGACCGTAGAATAACCGATTGAAGGTGAGCAGGATCAGGCCGAAAACAAAGGTAATGGCGATCGGTGTAATGAAGGTCGCGAACAGGTAAGGTTTCCAGGGGAAGACGCTCCCCTCGGTCGCCAGATGATTGATAAAGCTGAAAAAGAAAATCAGCCCTTCGACAACCAGCATGGTCGTCAGATAGCTGAAAAAGAGATTTTTGACTTCGACCGCGGTGAATGTTGCGGCCAGTCCCTCGGATTTATCCTGGCGCGAATCAGACTGGTTCCCCTTGCGCTCACGTGAACCGCGCTTATCTTCCAGCTGATGAAGTTTCTGCGTTCCCATTTCGTTGTGCCTTCCCTATGAGTTTACAGCCGGACCCGTCGAGAGGTCCGGCTGTAATTACACCATTGAAGGCACTAATATTAGCATCCTTTCCAGTTTGGTGCACGTTTTTCGAGGAAGGCTTTGACCCCTTCTTCGGCGTCATGAGTGGCACACAGGGTAGCGAACAAATCATCCATACTGTCGAGAGCCTGATGATAAGGAACATCCTGAAGACGTTTCAAGCCTTCCTTGCCGATACGCAGGGCAACCGGGCTCTTGGTGACCAGCTTCTGCGCCAATTTCAACGTCTCCGCCTCAAGTTCATCTTCCGGCACAACCTTATTGACAAGGCCCAGTTTCTCAGCTTCTGCCGCGCTGATCATATCCCCGGTGAGAACCATCTCCATCGTCTTTTTTTTGCCGATAAGTTTGGTCATCGGAACCGCCGGACCGAGACAGATCAACCCGACATTGATTGCCGTGGTGCCAAAGGTGGCTGTCTCTGCAGCAACCGTCATGTCACAACCGAATGACAGCCCAGCCCCATTTGCCAGGGCAAAGCCCTGCACCGAGGCGATCGTCGGTTTATCCATCATCGCCAGGGTGTGGTAGAAGGCATCGATACGATAGAGGAACTTGCGATACTCCTTGTGACTCTTGTTGTTAAACTGATCGAGTGAGATACCGGTGCAAAAGTGCTTACCGGCCGCATTGATCACGACAACCCTGACGGCGTCATCCTTCTCCATGGCCCAGAGGGCCTGATCCAGTTGATCGGCAAAATCCGGAACGAAGGTATTTAATGCTTCAGGGCGGTTCAATGTAATGAAGCCAATTTTGTTTTCTACGCGGGTCAAAACCAAGTCTGCTGCCATCTTATCCTCCTGAAAAGTTTTTTCAAACATCGTTTTAAATAGAATAAAGCATTCTTCCTCCCCAAGAAATAGTTTTTTTATATAGATTTGTTACTTGATATCGAAATAATAAATAGGATATGATTATTCGGATATACAAATCGGAAAGGGTCGCAACAGGTGCCTATTTACGAATACCGCTGCGAAGTTTGCGGGAAACTGACAGAAAAAATCCAACGAGCGCCACTGGCGGAGATCGCCTGCCCAGCATGCGGCAAAACCGCTACACGCACGGTTTCGCTGACATCTTCGTCGGCACCGGTAAGTGGTGGAAGTTGCAGCGTTCCGGCCGGCAGCGGCTTCACCTGAGGCTAGCCTGGACGGCGTGACCGTTTATCCTGCAACACAAGCGATTTCAGAGGAGAAATCGTCCGTAACAACACAAGGAGAAAAAAATGCTGACAGTCACTGATGCAGCTCGCGACAAGTTCAAAGAGCTCATGAAAGAGTACGAAGGAAAATTCCTTCGCGTGGTTTTTGAAGGCTTCGGCTGAGGCGGTCCCAGCCTGGGATTGGCTCTGGACGAGTCAAAAAATGACGAGCAAACCTACACGATCAATGAAATCGACCTGATGATTGACGACAGCGTCCTCCCCTACACCGAAGGGAATCAGATCGACTACGTCAACAACGCTTACGGTAAGGGTTTTTCCATTGCCCTGGCCTCCGGCAGTGCCTGCGGTAGCTGCACCAGCTGCTAACCTGCACTTTTGACGATTAAAAATAAACCCCGGCTTCAATATGATGCCGGGGTATTTTTTTAGCTTAAATCTGTGCCAGGGTGCTATTAGCAATAGCCATCCGGGGGATCAATCCCTCTCAGCCTCTATTCCGACGCCAAACAACAACGCCCCAGTTTCGCTGAAACCGGGGCGCTGCATCATCTGGGCCTATCTTCTAGAGCAGATCCCTGCTGGCCAGAAACTTGACCGAACCATAGTAAGATACGATAAGCAGGATAATCCAGGCGATCATCATCATAAAAACTCTCCTTATTAGTAGCTCTTGCCGTCGGCAGTCACTTCCTCAACCGTCAACTTCTTGCTGTCCATCTGCCGCCATACATAGGCGATATAGGCCAGGACAAAAGGAACGGTCAGCGCGACGTAGGACATCATGGTCAGGGTGTAATGACTGCTCGATGCATTATAGATCGTCAGGCTGCTGGCAACATCCGCCTTCGAAGGATAGAAGGAGGTATTGTTGTAACCGGCCAGGAAGAAGACCGCCAGACAGGTCAGAACAGTCCCCAGACCGGCCGGCCAGATCCCGCGCACGGAAGCCGTGAAGCGATTCATGGCAACACCGAGAACAACCAGCACCAGACCGGCGAGCAGCAGGATCAGGTTCAGCGGCATCTGCAGCAGGTTGTTCAGGTATTTGCTCCCTTCGACGACAACGCTACCGGTCGCCGGGTCGAGAGCATAACCATCCATCAGCACCAGGCTGATCAGGACGTAGAGCAGGAACGGCAGCAGGCAGAGCAGGTTATTGAAGGCAGACTTCTTCAACCGGTCGACCAGACTGGCATGTTCAAGATTATTGGCCAGATAGAGGGCACCCAGGGTTCGTGCCAGGAAGACGAGGAACAGACCGAAGCTCAGATTGAACAGGCTGAATGCCGCCTCCAGGCCACGCAGCGGGTGCAACCACTTCACCAGATTGTAATCGTTCAGAGTGAAGTTGGAACCGCTGAAAAAGGTACCGACAGCTGCACCGATCAGCAGAATCCCGACCGACCCGTTGATGAACAGGAAGATGTCGTAGGTCTTCTGACCGAGGAAGTTGTTCGGCTTCCGGCGATACTCAAAGCTGACCGCCTGGATGATAAAGGTGAACAGGATCGCCAACCAGACCCAGTACGCACCGCCGAAGCTGGTCGCGTAGAAGAGCGGGAAAGAGGCGTAAAACGCACCACCGAAGAGAACCAGGGTGGTAAAAGTCAGTTCCCACTTGCGGCCGAGGGAGTTGACCATCAGGTTCTTTTCGTTTTCATTTTCAGGCAAGGTCAGAAGCAGAGTCTGTCCCCCCTGAACAAATGTCAGGAATACGAACAGCGCGCCGACAACGGAGACGATAAGCCACCACAGCTGCTGCAGGGTTGACCAGTCAAGGCTACCAATCATGATTACTCTCCTTCCGGACCGATGGAAATTTGTTTGGTCATAATCTTGAGCTCAGCAATCAGCAGAGCGGTGAACAGGATCAGGAACAGGAAGAAGGTTACGGCGACACTCCCGGAATCCAGGTTGGAACGCGCCACGGTAACCGGCAGCATATCCTGAATCGCACAGGGCTGGCGACCGACTTCGGAAACGACCCAACCGGCCTGAGAAGCAATCCACGACAGGAACAAGGAGATGAAGCCGAGCTTAAGGATCAGCGGCTTCTCTTCCAGCTGATCCTTACGCAGCAGGTAGATGTAGACCAGAAACAGCAGGATAAAGAAGGTCCCCAGAGCGACCATGATCCGGAAAGCGTAGAAGGTCAGGGAAACCGGCGGCACAGCCTCTTCAGAAGAATTGAGGAAACCATAACCGAGGAAATCGCGGTGCTGGTCGAAGCCGGCCAGAGCAACCGTAGCCACACCTTCGTTACCGGCCTTCTTGGCGCCTTTGTATTCTGCCAGTTTCTCGATGGCAATCTTGCCACGGCGGATCTTCTCATCGACACCAACGACATTCTGCTCCGCGTTACCATAGACAAGGTCGTTAATCCCGGGGACAAACCCATCCATGCTGCGGGTTGCAAGAATACTCAGCACACCGGGAACCTCAACCTTCAGGGCAAAGGCATCCTGATCGTCACCCGGCTCCTTGGAGGGGTTGGGAATCCCGAATGCAACCAGTCCGGCCGAGGTCTGTCCGTCGTAGAGCGCTTCCATCGCGGCCAGCTTCATCGGCTGGGTACTGGCGGTGATATATGCATGCTCGTCACCGGAGAAAGCAACAAAAACGGAGCTGAGCAAACCGAAGATACAGGCGACGGCGATCGAACGCTTGGCGAACTGGATGTGACGCTTTTTCAGCAGGTACCAGCTGGAAATCCCGACAACAAACAGGGATGCAAGCAGGAAACCGGAACTGGTGGCATGAACGAAGTGACCGATGGCAACCGGCGAGGAAATGACGGACCAGAGGTCCTGCATCTCAAAACGCGCAGTATCGGGGTTGAACTTCATACCGACCGGGTTCTGCATCCAGCCGTTAGCAACCAGAATCCACAGGGCAGACAGGTTGGAACCGATGGCAACCATCCAGGTGGAGAACAGGTGGAATTTCTTCGAGACCCGGTTCCAGCCGAAGAACATGACGGCAAAGAATGTGGCTTCAAGGAAGAACGCCAGGATCCCTTCAATCGCCAACGGCGCACCGAAGATATCCCCAACCATCCAGGAATAATTCGACCAGTTCGTCCCGAATTCAAATTCGAGAATGATACCGGTGGCAACCCCGATGGCGAAGTTGATCCCGAACAGGGTCATCCAGAACTTGGTCAGCTTCTTCCACTGCTCGTTTCCGGTCCGCACATAAATCGACTCGAAGAATGCACACAGAAACGACAGGCCAAGTGTCAATGGAACGAAAATCCAGTGATACATGGCTGTCAGAGCAAAGGTGGCTCTTGCCCAGTTCACCATACTGATATCGATCTGCTCTATCACGTTTTCCTCCTGTCCCCTTTCAAGGCTAGGGTTATATGGTCCGGCGGATGTTGCTGAAAACTTATCCGCCGATCGATTTCTGAGTGAGATTATTCAGAACATGATCCGCGCGCTCGGCGTCGGTTTCAAAATTAGTGGCAAGAAAATCAGGGAAGAAAAAAACCTTCAGGACCGCGAACATAATGAACAATTTGAGGAAAATGATCTTCCACAGGGTCTTCCCGACAACCATCGAGCGGAAACCGTCATAGTAGAGGTGAAAAGCATTTCTGAACAAAATTCCACCGCCTTTCCCGGCCATTTGCCGATGCCAATTGAGACAAATCCAGTCACATTTACACCGGGGGAGAGTTTTAGTCAAGACAAAATATAACAGCAGAAGTAACATTTTTAAGAAAAGCAACCATATGAAATCACTAACTATTTCATATGGATAATACGATTAAGTTTCACAGCATCAAACTTGAGTAAGCGTGGAGCATTACCTGATCAAAACACTATTTTTCATAACAAACTCTCTC
>PKUG01000079.1 GCA_002869665.1 Desulfuromonas sp.
ATTCAATACTGCGCAAGCGCTATGAGCTGCTCGGCCTTAAGGATATCTATCTCGATTATGCCGGTCGCAAGAGTCCTGCCGATCCCATTCATGCACGTCTGTTCCAAATCAATGTCGGTGACGGCGTCCAGCTCAAACTGATCGGAGAGAAACTGCATATATGCAATGACGCTGGAGCGACGCTTGCGGTCCTGGCGGGCAAGGCCTGTGAGCAATGGGCGCCCCGCCTTGACCTCGTTCGGCAGGTCAATGTGCTTGCGCTTGTTGAACGCCGGAAGGACGAGTCGCAAAATCCCGATTTTCAGACGATGCTGAAGTCAGAGAAATGGGACGTGCCGATTGTCGAGGTGGTCTTTTCAAGTGAGGTTAGCTCTTTCTTGTAAATCCCGTGGTCTAATGCTGGCAGCTCCAGCCAGTCCCTCAGTTCATTCCTCTTGTGTAAATTTTCATATTTTTTCGCCAACTGCCCAGCCGACTTTGTTCTGAAGTTTTCCTAGAGTTCATGGCAGCCCAATCAAGGGCCCAAGACAATAGGAGAATTGATATGAAAAAAGTGAAGTGTTGTTTTTCAAAAAGTAATTCAGGTGGCAGGGGAGCTTCCAGCCATCCCGGACCCGGTGGTAACTGGCCGAGTACAACCGGAAGGCCATCGGGCGGTGGCCGTGGAAATGCAAAATAATATTAATTAATTCGACTTGCAGGGGAGGGATTTGCCTTCCCATGTAGTCTAAAGGGGGAAAATTGAAAAAATACAGTTCTGATAAAGATATAAACAAAGAAATCATCATGTTAATGCGAAGTGGATGGAGTTATCTTGACAGAAAGAAGCATGGAATCATCATGTCGCCCCATGGGAGGAAACTGAGCGTTCCAGGCAGTCCTAGCGACAGGCGTGCCCTGTACAATTTCAGGCGAGATGTCAGACAAATAACACGAGGAGGGGAATGAATGAGAGAAGATAGGCGCCCACCATATTTTACAACAATTGAAATTATTCGTACGGTTGCAAATTCACTCAATACCAAGCTTTCAAACAAAGCAATTGATGATGCAGTATTCAAAACTGATATTGATTATCGAGAAATCAATCGGCTTATCTCAGAGGGTATCGTAGATCCGATTCGTCAACAAGTTGATGTCAATTTTTCTGAATTTCTTGATGATTGGATTGAGAATTTCATTGCTGAATACCTTTCAGTTGTTGCCTCAATTTCAATGGATGGTTTGTCGAGAGCTGACGGCACTCCAATTTTGCTTAAATATTTTTTTCCAAAATATGTGTCGACACTTCTTCATTCAATTCATGAGAAGGTCGGAGGACCAAGTCCTACTCTGCTTCTGGATAGCAAGGACCGCGCTGTAGCCGTTGCTCTAAACTGGATAGCTGATCATGAAGGTGGTTGGGGGCAGTTTGTTCAGGGTTGCACAAAAGAGCAGAAGGATCGAATCTCTGCATGGAAGCGTGGCGATGACCTTCCAACATTACAATATATCGAGCTGCTGCAGATGTGGTCTCAAGGTCCTTGGCCTGAATTTGTCAACTGGGCAAGGGTGAGAATCTTATTGCTTGTTGCCAGGGCGCTTGATTGGTCGCGCAAGCAGGACTTAGAAGGTATAGCTATCACCGCGATTCGTGAGGCGGTTTGGTCGGCTGAGGCAAAAGGTGATTTTGCTGGTATTGTCAGGAGCTTTCAAAATCTGAAAATGCAGCAGTTCGGACAAGCGCTACCGTTGCTTGCTTATGTTCAGCAGGGGTTAAGGCGCACCATCCCTAAGAAATTCAGCGATAAAGAGCAAGGCCTTAAAAATATCCGCAAAGCTAGAAAAATGCTCGGAAAACTCGATCCCTGCGCGACTACGGATTGTTGGTTTGACCTGCATGAGGGCCGTTGGAACGTTTTTGCAGGGAACCTGGATCGCGCTTGTGAATATTACAAAAAGGCTTTTGATGGAAGTCTCTACCGTTCTGGAGACAATTTAAAAGAACTCATAGCTGAAAGCATGGTTGTGGCGGCATCGTTGACTCGTCCGGATAAAGTGTTTTTGAAGCGATTGAAGAACGTGGCTATTACGCTGGACTATGACATTTCTTCCGTGGCCAGTGATAGCATGAGCAAAAAAAATGTGGCATCAGATTTCATTGAAGATTGGGAGATTGGTCTTTGGAAGGCTCACTTCATAACCATTTTCCCGAAAGAAGGTCTCTTTCCCGGAACGAATTATCCCGACGTCACTCCGCGCCTGGGACCTCTTGTAATCATGGACTTCGATACCATTAAGCCAGATTACCGTAATCCTGATCGCAGAATAAAAGTGGGTGACACATGGCAAAAAACCTACCCGCAAATTGTCTGGTTTGCAGAAATTGAAAAAACAGATGTAGTAGAAAAGTTGATAGCAAAAGGCGCAGATGTAAATGCCTTTTCGGATTCAAAGGATACGGCCATTTTAATGGCTTTGGAAGCTATCAACGCATTTTCTTCTGACAGCACTATGGACGACTCCCTATATAAACTACTTGTAGAGTGCCCACACAAACCTGAGACGTTGAACACCCGCACTCTTAAAAAGAGATTGTTGCCTCTTATTTCTGCCGTAGAATCAGGAAAAGCAGAAGTTGTGCAAAAACTTCTGGAGATGGGTGCGGATCCAAATCTACGGGGCAAGACCGATGAGCAAACACCACTCAATGTTTGTCTCAAGTATCTTAGGTTACTTAAGAACACAGAAAAATTCTGGGAAAACCAGGCGGCATCTCCCTTGACACCAGAAGCTCTTGACTCAATTCGCAGGCACTGCGGAGGCCTTGCTGGTTTTGCATTGGATGATCAAAAACGTTTTTTTGAAACAGCCAATAAGGATCAATCATACAAAACTATGAGGTTAGAGTTCCAAAATCAGATGACGAGAAAGGCGTTAGAGCATGTTTCTGTGGCTGATCTGCGTGAAATTGCGCTGTTGCTCTTAGAGTCTGGTGCGGACGCCAACGCTGAGCATTCTGCACCGCTCCCCGGATACACGCCGATGATGTTGGCTGCCGAGTTGGGTGAAACCGACATTTTTAGAGCAATGCTGAAACATGGCGGAGATCCGACAAAAACTTATATCGCCCCCCGCAATGGTCAGTCGGTAAATTGTCTTGCAATTGCCGATTATTTCGGAGCGGATGAAATAGCAGATTTAGTTCGGCATTGATGCCGTGATCTTGTGTCGAAGGAATTGGTGCGCCAGGCTGTGGGAGATGCGCTAAATTAGAGAGAACTTTGGTTGAAAAACAAAAAAGGTTACGTCGATCGACGTAACCTTTTGATTTTTCTGGTGCCCAGGGACAGAATCGAACTGCCGACACGTGGATTTTCAGTCCACTGCTCTACCGACTGAGCTACCTGGGCGAAACGAAGCCCGTTTATATCCAATCGCAGGGGGGAGTGTCAAGGAAAAATGATGCTGCGCTGGATGTATTTTTTTCTTGCCTGAAAGCTTTTGCTTGTGTAGTCTCCCTGCCCAGA
Source organism: Desulfuromonas sp. (assembly GCA_002869665.1). Lineage (GTDB taxonomy): Bacteria > Desulfobacterota > Desulfuromonadia > Desulfuromonadales > Geopsychrobacteraceae > PKUG01. Next base: position 3,510 of record PKUG01000079.1, read on the forward strand.
AAGAGAGAACGATCAGAATGTTTAACGCCTCTTATTACTTTAGCTTTTCCTTTTGGTTTTTCGGTTTTTTTCGGCCGACTGCCGTGGGAAGAGGTGTGTAAGAGGTTGCAGCGCTAACAACACAAACCATGGCAGAACGGCTCAGCGGTTCTCCCATGGTTTTTCTTTTTCAGCAATGAAAATTCAGGCCGCCAGGAGAATCGGGCGGCCTTTTGCCTTTTCTGCCGCAGGCGGCAAAGGAGAGAAAAAATGATCATTGTTATGAAAAAGGGGGCCGACAGGGCTCAACAGGAAGAGGTCGAACGGAAAATCGTTGAGCTGGGTTACCAGCCGCACGTGATTGAGGGGGAGACCCGGAACGTTATCGGGGCGATCGGTGACGAGCGGGGGAAGGAAAAGCTGCAGATCCTCGAATCGATGCCGGGGGTCGATAATGTCGTTCCGATCCTCAAGCCTTACAAGCTGGCGAGCCTCGAGGTTCAGCCGGAGCCGAGCGCGGTGGAGATCGTCCCCGGCCTGGCGATCGGCGGCAAGGAATTCGTCACTATCGCAGGCCCCTGTTCGGTTGAAAGTCGTGAGCAGATCTGCGCGACCGCCGTCGCGGTCAAGGCGGCCGGAGCCCGGGCACTGCGTGGCGGAGCGTACAAGCCGCGGACCAGTCCTTACTCCTTCCAGGGGATGGAGGAAGAAGGGTTGAAGCTGCTGGCCGAGGCGCGTGAGCAGACCGGTCTGCCGATCGTGACCGAGGTCGTCAATCCGCGCGATGTCGAGTTGGTCGCCCGCTATGCCGATGTCATGCAGGTCGGTGCCCGGAACACCCAGAATTTCGCACTGCTGAAGATGCTCGGCCAGTTGGACAAGCCGATCCTGCTCAAGCGCGGGATGGCGACGACGATCCAGGAGTTTCTGATGAGCGCCGAGTACATCCTCTCCGAGGGGAACCGTAAGGTCATCCTCTGCGAGCGCGGCATCCGAACCTTCGAGACCGCAACCCGCAACACCCTGGATATCTCTGCCGTGCCGGTGCTGAAGCAGCAAACCCACCTGCCGGTGATTATCGATCCCTCCCATGCCACCGGGCATGCTTCGCTTATAGCGCCCATGTCCTATGCCGCAGCGGCGGCCGGTGCCGACGGGATCATTGTTGAAGTTCACCCCTGTCCGGAGAAGGCTTCGAGCGACGGGCCGCAGTCGTTGCGCCCCGAGGATTTCGCGGCGATGATGCAGCAGTTGCGCAAATTCGCCGAGGTCGCCGGACGTACCATGGCCGAATGAGGTTTTTATGTACTTTGTCCCCCTGTCGCAGATTGAAAGTGTCGAGCTGCTGATTCACAGCCTGAAGGCTGCCGGTGGCGAGGCTGACTGTACCATGTGCCCGGCCTACAAGGTCTGTATGAAGCAGTGCCTGACAATCGCGGAGTCGGTGGAGCAGATGCTGAAGATCGGTGCGCTGCCGGAGGTTAACGACGGTCCCTATGATCCGGATCCCGAGCCGACCCCTTCCGGGGGCGGAGCTGGCGGATCGAAATCGGGGCTACGGGTGATAAAGTAACGGCAAAACCCTTGACCGCCGGCCACTGAAGGATTAAAGAACAGTGGCCCGGCGGCTTCATGGCCGGTCAGAAAATTACTTATAGATGGTGAGGCGTGCAGATGAAAGACAGAGTCTATAACTTCGGTGCGGGGCCGGCGATGCTGCCGATTCCGGTGATGGAAAAAATTCAACGGGAATGGCTTGATTACAATGGCATGGGGGTGTCGATCATCGAAATCAGCCACCGGGCCAAGGAGTTTGTTGCCGTTCTCGAAGAGGCCCAGGCGCTGTTCCGTGAACTGACCGGACTGCCGGACAACTATCGCATCCTCTTTGTTCACGGTGGGGCGCGGATGCAGTTTTCCGCGCTGCCGCTGAATTTTGCCGGGCGCTCTCCGGAGCGGACCTGTCTTTATGTTGAGTCGGGCAACTTCGCCAAGTTGGCTGCCAAGGAAGCTGCGAACCTCTGCAATGTGGTCACGATTGCCAGCAGCGCCGCTACCGATTACGACCGGATTCCCGAACTGGCGTCGGAGCAGATCGACCCTTCTGCGGCCTACCTGCACATCACCGGTAACAATACCATTTACGGTACCCGCTGGAACGTCTTTCCGGAAACGGGGGGCGTGCCGTTGATCGCCGATATGACGTCGGAACTGCTGTCACGCAAGATCGACTTCAGCCGCTTCGGCGTCGTCTATGCCGGGCTGCAGAAAAACCTCGGCCCGTCGGGGATGGCCATGGTCATCGTCCGCGAGGATCTGCTCGGCCACGCCGATCTGCAGACCCCGACGCTGCTGAACTACACCCAGTGTGACAAGGACAACTCCCTGACCAACACCACCAACACCTTTGCCATTTATGTGATCAAGCTGGTCCTCGAATGGCTGAAGGAGCAGGGGGGTGTTGAAGTGATCGAGGCTCTCAACGAGGAGAAAGCGGCACGGCTTTACCAGGTCATCGACGCCGCTGACTTCTACCGCGGGATCGCCCTGCCGGAGCATCGTTCGATCATGAATGTCTCTTTCCGGCTGCCGAGTGAAGAACTGGACAAAGCCTTCCTCAAGGAGGCCGAGGCGATCGGTCTCTATGCGCTCAAAGGGCACCGCAATGCCGGAGGGGTCCGGGCTTCGATCTACAACCCGATGCCCATGGCCGGGGTGGAAAAGCTGGCGACCTTCATGGAAGAGTTCGCCCGCAGGAATGGATAAACGAAAAGTCAATCACAACAGGCCCGGAAAATGAAAATCCGGGCCTTTGCACTTCTGCTGCTTTAGTTGATCTCTCAGCGGCAACCTGCACGACAATTTTGCTAAACTTAGCTGTGATTCGCGCTGCCGGTTGGCGGTAAGACGTTCCGGAGTCGGACGTCTTTTCGCCGGAACGATCTGGGGAAAGCTTGGGGCGGAATGGACCGATTTTTTAAACAGCGAATGTTTTTCCTGTTGCCGCTGGCGCTGCTCGGAGCGGTTCTGCTCTTTGTCGGCGGCCCCGATCTCTATTCGCTACGGAGCTTCCGGTCGCTCTGGGAAGTCGGCCACCTATTCTGTTTCGCGCTCTGGGTCTATCTGTATGCACGGTGGCGGGCCGAGGCCTCATTCCCGCGAATTCTGCTCGAAGTCATCGTCCTGACCTTTCTTGTCGGGGGGGTGACCGAGCTGATTCAGGGGATGATCGGCAGGAACGCCAGCTGGCAGGATCTTGGTAACGATTATGTCGGCAGCCTGGTCGGGGTGCTGTTTTTCGCCCCGGCACGCAAAAAGTTGTTTCGCCCCTGGTTGCTGCTGCTGCAATTGCCCCTGCTGGCCTTTGTCTGCTGGACCCTGTTTCCGGTTGCCGGAATCGCGATCGATGAAGCGCTGCTCTGGGCCAGGTTCCCGCAGTTGAGCGGTTTCGAATCGCGCCTGGAGGCGGGGCGCTGGATTGGTAGTACAAGGCGCTCGGTGAGCCACGATGTTCATTTTGCCGGTGATGCTTCGCTGAAAGTCGAGCTGACCACGCAGATCTACAGTGGCTTCAGGCTCCGGGGGGCGCCGCCGGACTGGCGGGGTTACCACAGTGTTGCGTTCCAGATTTTCAACCCCGATCCGCAGCCGTTGACCCTGTATTTTCGGATTGTCGATCGCGCTTTCAACTTTAAACATGTTGATTCCTATAACGACAGTTTCGAGCTTGAGCCCGGCTGGAACGGGATCGAGGTTGCTCTGGCAGATGTCGAGAAGGGGCCGCGTGGACGGCTGCTCGATCTGAGCCAGGTTTTCGAGATGCTTTTTTATGTCAAAAAGCTGGACAGCCCGCGGATTATCTATCTTGACGAGGTCCGGCTGCAGCCGTAATTTCTTCTCCCCTGCAACGCCGATTTTGATGAAAAAATCAGGCGTTGGCAGATTGACAAGGGGGCTGGATGGTCTTAGAATCCTGCCTTCTTCAGTAGCCATTCCGCGCCCTCGTTTTGCGGGCATTGGTAACAGTCAGAAAGGTCAATCATGAAAGTTCTCATCACCGACGAAATCTCCGACAGCGGCCTTCAACCGCTTCTCGACGATCCGCGCATCGAGCTTGACAAGAAGCTCGGGTTGTCGATTCCCGAACTGCACCAGACTATCGGCGCGTACGAAGCGATCATCACCCGCAGCGGTACCCAGGTCGACAATGCTCTGCTCGAGCATGCCCACAACCTGAAGATCATCGCCCGTGCCGGTGTCGGTATCGACAACGTCGACGTCGAAGCCGCCAGCAGTCGGGGGATCATCGTCGTTAACGCGCCTTTCGGTAACGTCAACTCCGCGGCTGAGCACACCATGGCGATCCTCCTCTCGCTCTGTCGTAATGTGCCGGTGGCCAACGCCAGCCTGAAGGGGGGCGACTGGAAGCGCGCACCGTTCACCGGTCGCGAGCTCAAGGGGAAGACGGTCGGGATCATCGGTCTCGGTAAGGTCGGGGGCCGGGTGGCCCGTCGCTGCCGCGCCTTCGAAGCCGAGGTCATCACCTATGACCCCTACATCTCGGAAAAGCGTGCCGAGGACTTCGGGGTCAAGCTGGTCTCTTTGGAGGATGTCGTTCGTTTCTCTGATATCATCACCGTGCATACCCCGCTCAATGACGAGACCCGCAACATGATCACCGCCGACCATTTTTCCGGCATGCAGGACGGTGTCATTATCGTCAACTGCGCCCGTGGCGGGATCATCAACGAGCAGGCGATGCTCGACGCTCTCAACAGCGGCAAATGCGCCGGTTCGGCCTTTGATGTCTGGAGTGAGGAGCCGCCGAAGAGCGAAGTGCTTAAGGCGCTGATCGGTCACCCCAACATGCTGGTCACGCCGCACCTCGGGGCCAACACCTTCGAGGCGCAGAAGAATGTCGCCGTCGACGTCAGCAACGAGATCGTCAACTATGTTGACGGTCGGCCGATTGCCAACGCGGTCAATATCCCGCGCTTCGATCCCGATCTGATGGAACAGATGAAGCCGTTCATGAAGCTGATTTCGATTCTTGGAACCTTCATCTCCCAACTGGCACCACCGAATCCGAACAAGATCACCTTTACCTACAACGGTAAGCTGGCCCGTTTCGACTGCGCTCCGTTGAGCGTCTGCGGTCTGGCATCGCTGCTCGACCATTGCTCCGACCAGGATGTCAACATGGTCAACGCCGGCATGATCGCCCGCGATATGGGGATCGAGGTCGAGTCGGTCCGGTCGACGGAAGCCGACTCCTTTTCCAACCTGATCACCCTGGCCCTGGAAAGCCCGGAAGGGCGGCGGACGATCGCCGGCACCCTGTTTGAGGGAACGCCGAAGATTGTCAAGATGCGGAACTACGACATCGACTTCCGTCCCGAGGAACACATGCTGGTCATAAACTACGCAGATCGCCCGGGCCTGATCGGCAAGATCGGCACCATTCTCGGTGAGGCAAACGTCAACATCGGCAGCATGAGTCTTGGCCGTCGCGAAAAAGCCGGTGAGGCGATGGTCGTCTTCTCCGTCGATTCGCCGGTCGACGAAGCGACGCTGGAAAAAGTTGCCGCTGCCGTTGAGCCCAAGTTCATCAAGGCGGTGCATATTAAAGAATAGGTCAAAGGTAAAAGGTTAAAGGTAAAAGGAAACGCACCCGAAAATCGGGTGCGTTTTTTGTTGCTCAGAAAGGCAAAAATGACAGCGTCCTTTGTCCTTTGTCCTTTGTCCTTTGTCCTGATGTTCCGCGTCACACAAACAATGGCAGGTCGCAGGGGGGGATGATCCCGCGTTGCTCGGCGCGGTCGAAGAGGGTGGTGACGGCGCGGACACCTTCATTGCCGAGATCGAGGGAGAAGTCGTTGACGTAGAGGCCGATGTGGCTGCGGATGACCTCGTCATCAAGCTCCTGGGCGTGGTCACGGATGTAGGCGCGCGGCTCCTGCGGATGGGCATAAGCGTATTCGACGCTGCTGCGCAGCGAGCTGTCGATCTGGTGGATCAGCTCGGCGCCGAGGTCGCGGCGGGCGAGGATGCCCCCCAGAGGGATCGGGCAGCTGCTGTCCTCTTCCCACCACTGGCCGAGGTCGAGTACCTGGGACAGGCCGTACTGGCGGTAGGTGAAACGTGACTCGTGGATGATCACCCCGGCGTCTGCTGCGCCGTTGCTTACCGCGTCCATGATCCTGTCGAAGGGGAGGACAAGGAGGTTGTCGTAGCCTTTGTCGTGAAGCTGGAGCAGCAGGTTGGCTGTGGTCAGGGTGCCGGGGATGGCGATCTTTTTGCCGCGCAGCTCTGCCATTGTCGTCTCCGTGCGGGCGACGACCAGCGGGCCGCAGCCGCGGCCAAGCGCACCGCCGCTGTGCAGCAGGACATAATTCCGGCGCAGGTGACCGAGGGCGTGGTAGGAGATCTTGGTCAAATCGAGCTCGGCGGCCAGGGCCAGTTGGTTCAGGGTCTCGACGTCCTCCAGGCGTTCGCTGAAGCGGATGCCGGGGCAGGGAACCTTGCCATGCACCAGGGCGTAGAAGATGAAAGTGTCGTTCGGGCAGGGGGAGTAGCCCAGGGTCAGCTGTCGCATGCGCGCTCCCGTCGATAGGGGTAACGGCCGGTTCAGACCGGCCAGTTTTTCAGCAGTTCGAGCAGGCCGTTCTGGGCGGCCTCGGCTCCGGCGCGAATATCCCATTGGGCGGGGTCGCGGGTGCCGGTCGGGTTGGAGATGCCCCGCAGTTCAAGCAGGGGAACGGAAAATTCGTCGCACACCTGGGCTACGGCAGCGCCTTCCATGTTTTCGCAGAGACCGGCACAACGGTGTTCGAACTCACGGCTCAGCTCAGGTGTTCCGCTACAGCAGTTGACGGTGACGAAGGTGCCGCTGCGTACTGTCGGCAGGGCTGTTCTTGCCAGGCGGCAGAGGTTTTCGTCCAGATGATAATCCTGACGAAAGAGCGGTGTCAGCTCTTTATCCTGAGGCAATTTGAGTTGTTCCAAAGGGATGAATCCATCCGCCGTGGTAACGCCGATGTCGCCCCAGATTTCCCGCTCGGCAAGGGCCAGATCACCGATGGCAAGTCCGCTGCCGGGATAACTGCCGCCGCAACCGATCAGAACAATCGCCGCTGGTCGGTGTACGCCAAGAATCCGGGTCAGGGACATGGCCATGGTCGATGCGCCGATGCCGCCGTGGGCAAGGAGGAACGACTGTCGGTAAGTCGTGCCGCTGAAGAGACCGTAAGGATTGTCCGCCAGTGGTGTCAGCAGGCCTGCCTGGTGACGCAGAAGTTCGGTCTCGATGGGGGTGGCGGCAAGGACAAGGATCATGACGGGCGCTTGAACCAGCCGTTGCGGATCAGGTCGCGGCGCAGGACGGTCCCCTGGCGGGTGACCATCCCCTGGTACCAGAAACGCTCCTGGCGCAGCGTGATTTCATCCGGAGCGTCGAGGCGCTTGCGCCGGTCGGTAAGGATGGCGCTGAAGGTCTGGTCAGGCTCCCTGACGATGGAGAGGATCTTGGCACTCAACTCGGGAGGCGCGATCTCGATGACCAGTTGAATGGCATCGCGAATGCGCAAGCATTGCTTATATTCCCAAAGATCTCCTTCGAAGAGGTTTTCGCACTCGGTGACGAAATCGCTCCAGTCGAGGAGCAGGCTGCCAAACTCGATTTCGGCAAATTCGTGGTTCGGCAGCGCTGCTTTCATCAGGGCTGCGATCTCCTCCTGCTCCTTGCGGGTGAGAAAGAAGGAGAGCCCTTCCTCCACCTGGTACATCTCCAGCGCTTCGACGATGTCCTGGCAGAAGAGCGCCGCGTCCAGCTCGCTGTGACTCAGCCTGGCCAGTTCCGGTGGTAGTTGTTCGCGCGGAAAACCGAGCAGCGACAGGTGGTCGTGGCCGAAGTCGGAGGTCAAAATCAGTTCTTCGTCGTAAGGAACGTCGTGGCGGTGCAGATAATTGCTCAGCAGCAGGTGGTTGTCGGTGAAGAAGGTGAGCACCTTCTCCTCTGAATAGAAG
>PKUG01000080.1 GCA_002869665.1 Desulfuromonas sp.
CATCGTCGCTTCAAGAATCCGCAGGCTGGCCTGATGAGGAATGAATTGGGTCACTTCGGCGCTGGTATAGCCGTTCTTCTTAAGGGCCTCTTTAGAGACCTCGGTCAATGACCTGACCGCAACCTTGAAGACTTCATTGCCGTGCATCTTCAGGTAGGGCAGCTTGGCTTCAATCCCTTCAATGGTCGGCGGGTGCGTTGTCCCGAACCCCGGCTGATGCAGTAACTCGTGATAATTGCCGTCCGAATAGAGATGGCAGGAGAGCACACCGTAGTCATTGTCCTGCGCTTCGAGAAGCACAGCACCGGCACCGTCACCGAAGAGGACACAGGTATTGCGATCGGTCCAGTCAACGATGCGACTCAGGATCTCGGCCCCGATCACCAGAGCCCGCTTACCGTTGCCCGCCTTGAGATAATCATTGGCACACGACAACGCATAGATAAAACCGCTGCAGGCCGCAGAAATATCATAGGCGAATGCATTTTTCGCCCCGAGCTTCGACTGTACCAGGCAGGCTGTTGCCGGCCAGGGATAATCGCCGGTGATGGTGCCGACGACGATCAGGTCGATATCTTCAGCTTTGACCCCGGCCATATCCAGTGCACGCTGTGCGGCAATAGTCGCCATGTCAGAGGTCGTTTGATCCGGCGCAGCGATGCGGCGCTCTTCAATCCCGGTTCTGGTAACGATCCATTCGTGAGTAGTATCAACCATCTGCTCCAGGTCATGATTGGTCATGACGCGCTCAGGCAGATAGGATCCCGTACCGATTATCCGTGCATTCATGTCAGTGTCGGCTCCTTGCCTCACTCAACTCCGCGAAGGATTAAAGTGAAGCTGCAAGTTTCTCTTCAATACGAATTTTCGCGTACTCCCCCGCTTGGCGGATCGCAATACTGAAAGCGACGGGATCAGTACCACCGTGGCAGACGATCCCGGTACCGGCAATGCCGAGTAACGGAGCACCCCCATACTCGGCAGGATTGATCCGCTTACGAAACGCATTAAAGGCGGGGCGACTCAAAAGATAACCGATCTTGGCCATGAAACGATTCTCGATTTCCCGCTTAAGCATCTTCGAGATCGCTACGGCCAGACCTTCGGAAACTTTCAACAGCACATTTCCGACAAAACCATCGCAGACGATCACATCGACAGAACCGTTGTAGACATCACCACCCTCGACATAGCCAACATAGTTGATATCGGCTGCCTTGAGCAGTTTATGCGCTTCGCGAGTCAGGTCATTCCCCTTCTTCTCTTCCTCACCGTTGGAAAGCAGGCCGACACGCGGGCGGGCTTTGCCCATAACGTGTTCGACATAAATGCTGCCCATAATGGCGAATTGGTAGAGATGAGAGGGTTTGCAGTCGACATTGGCTCCCATGTCGAGAACCATCGTCTGGTCGTTGAGATTTGGCAGGGAGGTTCCGATGGCCGGACGCTCCACCCCTTTGACCCGGCCGAAGACATGCATGCCGGACGCCATGATTGCCCCGGAGTTGCCGGCACTGACAACAGCACAGGCCTCACCCTGCTTCACCAGGTCGAAGGCTACACGGAGCGAAGAATCCTTCTTCTTCCGTACAGCGTCCGATGGGGAATCATGCATGCCAACAACTTCGCTGGCATGACGAATCTCGATATTCAGACCGTTCGTCTCATGCTTGTCGAGTTCAGCCTGAATCTTTGCAGTATCCCCGGTGAGGATAACCTGGCACGCCCATTGGCGACAGGCCGCGACAGCCCCTGCAACTTCCACGGCGGGGGAATTGTCCCCGCCCATGGCATCGACAGCAATCTTAACTGACATTAGACGTCAAGCCGACTTAGGCTTCGGCGCTGTTGATGACTTCTTTACCTTTATAGGTACCGCAGTTAGCACAAACGCGGTGCGGCAGCTTGGGCTCATTGCATTGCGGACAAACGGAAATTCCTTGAGCGCTCAGTGAATCGTGAGCACGACGGGTGTTCTTTTTTGACTTGGATGTTTTTCCCTTGGGTACTGCCATGACTTCATCTCCTTGCAGCCGAACAGACTGGTTCGACAATTCTTTGTTTTTCCATTAACCCGTCCGCACTTGTATGACATCCCGCGGACAGTCTGTAAGCGTACCGCTATCAATTCGGCACGCCGTTACCCTGTAAGTTAACTCTATTACTCTTTAAATTTGATCCCGGCCAGTGCGGAAAACTTGTTGTTGAACGGCTTGCGCTCACAGGAACAGGTCCCATCATTCAGATTCTGTCCACATTCGTGACACAAACCTTGACAGCTGTCGTCGCAGACCGGAGCGATCGGCACAGCCATCAGCAGTTGCTCCTGAAGAGGAGCAAACAGCTCCAGCGTTTCGTCATCATAAAGGATCAGCCCCAACTCATCCGCCTCGAGCTCAATCTCTTCCTCATCACTGACATCAGTCTCGCTACGTGGAGCAAACGTCAGAGCAAAAGATTCATCCAGCGACTGAGTAAAAGGTTTCAGACAACGACCGCATTTCAATTGGACAACCGCAGTGAGCTGTCCTTCCACTTCGACCAGCTGGCCGGTCCGCTGCAGACGCAGGCGAAACCCAAGCGGGTCAACAAACTCGACATCCCCCTGTTCGGCGAGTATGCCAAGCTCAGGAAACTCATCACGCGAGCAGGTGTATTCCTGTTTAAGAACACCGCCCTTGATGTCTTTCAGCTCTATCTGCATAAAACTGCCCAAAGGCAAAGGGTCACATTATAGAGAGAGGCCAACCCCTGTCAAGGCAAAAGGCCTGACCGCCTTTTTCCTTCAGAATGGCGCACTTTCTAGCCTATCCAACAAGCATTTGCAAGATTTTTTTTCACTCCTTCGCGCTTTCACAAGAGCTGGTAATTCTTATCAAAAAAGGGCATCATAAATATTCTTCAGAAACAGAAAGCACGTGTGAAAGGAAGATGAAAATGGATGAACACGCCAGTGAAATAGAACGCCTGATTGCGATTATGGCATTGCTGCGGGCACCGGAAGGCTGCCCCTGGGATCGCAAACAGACGAATTCGACATTGAAGCCCTACCTGCTCGAAGAAACCTACGAACTGCTCGAAGCGCTCGACAACGGCAACAGTCAGGACATCCGTGACGAACTGGGCGACTTGCTGTTACAGGTTGTTTTTCTTGCACGCATCAATGAAGAACAGGGACTCTTCGACTTCAATGATATCGCCCGCTCGATCAGCGATAAATTGGTACGCCGTCACCCGCATGTGTTCGCCGATGCTAATGCCGCCGACCACGCCCGGCGGTGGGAAGAGATCAAACAACAGGAACGCCAAGAACGCGGCAAAGAACACTCGTTGGCCGGGCGGATACCCAAAAACCTCCCCGCGCTTAAAACCGCCACTAAAATCGCTAAAAAAACCGATCAGATATCGCCTTCTGAAGCACTTGACAAGCTTGAAGTTAGCATTAGAGAGTTAAAGCAGAACATTAATGTTGATAAGGAGACATCAAAGTTGCGCGGGGCATGCGCTGAATTTCTTTACGCCGGCGCCAAGCTCATGTCAACATTAGGGTTCGATGCTGAAGATATTTTACGTGAGAAAACCGTACAGCTGATGAGCAAAATTGACGACTAAATACATCCTGTTTCAGAGAAATAATTCGTAAGCATATGAAATCCAACAAGTTAGCCAACTCATCCACACAGACTGTGGAAAAGCTGAGGAAAACCCTGTTGACAGTGACAAGACCCACACAGAAACTGTCCCCCCCAGCATCTTGCCTATTTTTTAATCATTTATTTTATTCAGTAATTTCAAATAGTTGAAGCTGTCAACATAAATTTCGCAACGTATACCATAAAACGCAACAAAAAAAATTAGAATTCACCTGAAAGGCTCTCCGCATGTTTATAAGGTTTTTAATATTATTCACTTTGGTGCCAGTTATCGAACTTTACGTGCTGGTTGAAGCCGGCCGGCAGATCGGTGTGGCGGCAACGGTGGCAATGGTTTTACTGACCGGCATAGCCGGTGCCTATCTGGCCCGCAGCCAGGGTTTTGCCATCATCAATCGCATACAGTCTGAATTGAACCAGGGAAAGTTACCTGCAGAAGAGTTGCTCGATGGTGCCATGATCCTGGCCGGAGGGCTTTTACTGCTGACGCCGGGTTTTTGTACCGACCTGTTCGGCTTTTGCCTGCTCACCCCCTTCACCAGAACGGTATTGAAGTCACCTTTGAAAAGATGGCTCGACGAAAGAATCCGTCGGGGCGAGATTCAGTTCCGGCAGTTCTGAGGGAGCGACAATATAATTAAAAACTCAGCGTGCAGCTACAGCTTTCCGGTGCTACGCCGCCTGAGCAGCAGCTGCCACCCTTTACGCACCTCTTCGACTTTAAAGAGATAGCATCCACCTAAATAAACCCCCGCCCCCACACCCACAGTCAGCGCCAGCAACAGACCTTTCTCAAGAGTCTGCCCGATCTGCGCCCAATCCAGCTGCTGCAAAAGGAAAAAAACCGTTCCACCCATGGCCAGGCACGCCGGCAGCGATTTGACGATCGGCAACAACAGTGCGGCGTGCAGAAATGAACCGGTCCGACGCTGCAGCAGCGACAACAACAGTGCCGCGTTGACAACCGTCGAGAGCGTCAGTGCCGCAGCCAGACCGGCATAACCGAACGGTTTCATCAGCAGTAAACCGGCTACCAGGTTGACCAGCAAAGTCCAGAACGAGACAACAACCGGAGTGCGGGTATCTTTGAGGGCAAAGAAGGTCTGCGAGGCGATCCTGCTGTAGCCGACAAAGACCAGGCCTGGCGCATAGCAGGTCAAAGCAAGAGCCGCACCTTCTACCGCGGCCTGATCGAATTCTCCACCGAGGAAAAAAAGTGAATAGATAGGCCGGGCACAGAGCAGCAAGCCGATTATGGCAGGGAGCATGAATAGAGTCACCAGTGACATGGCGAAACTGAGCGACTGCTGCATTCCGGTACGATCATCCTCAGCGACCTGGCTACTCATCAGCGGCAGAGCGGCCTGTGCCAGCGAGACGATGAAGATCCCCTGGGGAAATTCAAAAAGCCGCTGACCATAATAGAGATAAGAGAGGCTGCCATCGGCAAGGAAAGACGCAAGCAGGCGGGAAACGATGATATTGATCTGATAGATAGCAACCCCTGCGATCCCGGGCAGCATCAACATGACGATACGACGCAGGTTAGAATCCCGGCAAAAACGAAAATCGAAGTGTAAACGAATCCGGTACTTCAACAAGGCGGGAAACTGCAGCAATAACTGCACGACTCCACCAAGGACAACCCCGACAGCGAGGGCGAAGATCGGCTGATTGAAATAAACTCCTAACGTCAGGGCGCTGACAATCATCGTCAGGTTGAGGAATAACGGAGACAGCGAGGGGAGAAAAAAATGGCCGTGGACGTTCAAAATCCCCGTCAGCAGAGCAAGCAACGAGACCAGACCGATATAGGGGAACATCAGGCGATTCAATTGATCGGTCAGCTCCAGTTTTCCCGGCGTCTGTGAGAAACCGTATCCGATCCCTTGAACAATCCAGGGCGAGCACAAAATACCGAGCGTTACGACAACCAGCATCACCAGTAACAGCAGGCTGGCGCAACGACTCGCCAGGCGACGGGCTTCCTCCTCTCCGCGCCGATGCAGAACCTCTGAGAACGTCGGGACAAATGCCGCGGTCAGCGAACCCTCGGCGAAAAAACGTCGTAACAGATTGGGAATCGTAAAAGCCATGAAGAACGCGTCGGTTATCACCCCGGCCCCGAAGAGCCGCGCGACGACGACATCACGGACCAATCCGGCGATACGGCTCAGCGTTGTTGCGCAAGCCATTACCAGCGTAGCCGCTACGATTTTACTTCTGGCTGTCATTATTTTTTTTTAATCCTCTGCCAATCAAAGTCAACCTGTTGAATAAAGGTAACTTTTATAAAATCATGATAATTTTCTAACTTGACAATAAAAGGATCGCCGATTAGTATCGCGTCGCTCTGGTAAGAACCATCCATCAACTAAAGGAGATACAAGGTGGCAAACCATAAATCAGCTGAAAAACGTAACAAGCAAAATGCGATCCGCAACGCCCGTAACACCCATATCCGTTCGACCATGAGAACCCTGGTCAAGCAGGTTCGTGAAGCTGTCGCGGCCAACGACAAGGAAGCGGCCAACGCAGCGCTCGCCAAAGCAATCCCCTACATCGACAAAACCGCAACCAAGGGTGTTATCCATAAAGCGACCGCCAGCCGTAAAATCTCACGCCTGAGCAAACTGGTCAATACGATCGCTTAATCGCTTTATTACAGTTCACAAAAAAAGGGGCCTTTCGGCCCCTTTTTTTATTGCCATGATCGCCGCACCAGTTTTAGCACCAGAGATTCCAGCAGCGCTTCCGCATCAGCTCCACTCGATTTCATCGCCAGGTCCGCCTCGAGAAACAGGCCGTAGATAGCAACGAAATCCTTACGCGAGAAGCGTTTTGCCTGTTGCAGAAGGCCGTCGAGAGCAAAAATCGGCACCCCGGCCAACCGTGCGATATCCTTTGCGTAATAGTTCTGAACCTGGAGTTCACGCGTTTTCCAGAGTTGACGGAAGTGGCGCACCAGCAACGACAGAACCAGCAGCGGCGGCTCGCCACCGGCACACAGGCCGGTCGCCAGGCTCAGTGCCCGCTCTGCATTCCCCTGCCCGACTGCGCGCCCGAGGGCAAAAACATTCTCCGCCCGCCCCCGCGACACAACCGCCTGCACATCTTTGACGTCGATCAGCGTCGCTTCACCGATATAGCTGATCAGCTTATCCAGCTCAGCATGAATCTCGTGCAATCCCGGACCGACCATCGAACAGAACAACGCCAGGGCATCGGCAGAAATCCGGATATCCAGTCGGTCGAGACTCCGCCTGACATAATCGGGAATAGACTTCTCTGCCAGGGGTTTGAACTCGACGATCAGTCCGCACTTCTTGAAGTGCTGAAAAAACTTCCTGCGGTTGTCGATCTTTTCGGCCACCAGCAGCAGACAGGTTTCGGCAACAGGATTATCCAGATAACCACTCAGCCGCTCCATTTCAGCCGCCGGCATCTGGTGAACATCCTTGACTGTCACCAGTTTGCGCTCGGCAAAAACCGGCAGCGTCAGAACAGCTTCGAGAACCTGATCCGCTGTCGTCTCCTTGGCGTGAAATTGCTGATCGTTGAAATCGTCCTTCTCGGACGCAAGAACAGCAGACCGTACAGCACGTACGGCCTGCTGAATCAGAAAGGGCTCCTGCCCGCACAACAGCAGGAGCGGTGGGATTCGGGACGAATCCAGAAGACGATAGAGTTCCTCGGGGGTCGCCATCCGAACAGCTTCAGAAGTTGTTGAGAATCCGGTTGTGAAGCTCCTCGGCCAGGCGCTGACTCAGCTCATTGATAGCCTGCTCTTCAAGGCCGTCCTGCACCATCTTGTCATCAGCAGCAACATACTCGGAACTCCAATCGAGTGTCCCTCGCCATAGCGGCTGGTCGACATTCTGCGCTTGCAGCATAACCGTGATCGTCATGGTCGCCCGATACTGACCGATATCGTCGGTCGCGTCGTAAGCCATGGCCCTGGTGCGGTAATCGGTGATGATTCCGGTCAGGACACCATCGGCCTTGTACGGGTTTTCGACCAGGGTACATTGGTCATTGCGAGCAAAGACCTCGCTGACGTACCCGGTCAACCTGTTCTCCAACTGCGGAGTATTCGTCTTATTGACGAACAGCGGAATATAGAGTCGCTCAACTCCACCGGGGAGAGCGCCGTTATGCCCGCTGAAACTGTAACCACAGGCCGCGAGAAGAAATACCAGGAGCAGATATACGAATCGTTTCATCATGACACCACTATATTGATTAATCGGCCGGGCACAACAATAATCTTGCGCACCTGTTTATCGGTGATAAAACGTTGCACGTTCGGTTCCTTGAGGGCAGCCGCCTCGATTGCCTCCCTGGCGGCATCAACAGCTAAGGATATTTTACCACGAACCTTGCCGTTGACCTGAATCACCAGGGTGACACTGTCAGCAATGAGCGCCTCTTCATCCCAACCCGGCCAGCCGGCGACCTCGACACTCTGTTCGTGGCCGAGCTGTGCCCAGAGTTCCTCGCAGATATGCGGGACAAAGGGGTTAAGCAAACGGACCACCGTCTCGAGTGCCTCGCGCATGACACCGGGGTTTTCACTCGCCGACTTGAAGGAATAGATCGCGTTAACCAGCTCCATGACCGCAGCAATCGCCGTATTGAAATGGAACCGCCCATCGACGTCCTCGGTCACCTTCTTGATCGTCTGGTGAATTTTGCGTTTGAGATCCGCGGCCTCCCCGTCCACCTCAGTCGGGATCTCGGCACCACTGATCAGCTCAATATTGTCAGCCACCGCCCGCCAGATCCTGCCGAGGAAACGCGAACAGCCTTCAACCCCCTGCTCATTCCACTCCAGATCCTTCTCCGGCGGTGCTGCAAACAGCGAGAAGAGGCGTGCTGTATCGGCCCCGAACTGATCGATCAGCTGGTTCGGGTCGATGACATTTTTCTTCGACTTGCTCATCTTTTCGGTCCGCCCCAGTTCGACCGGTTTGCTGCAGTGCGTGCAGCAACCGTCAACAACCTCTTCCGGGTAGAGCCAACCGTGTTCGCGGCAGCGTTGGGTTTCCTTGCAAACCATTCCCTGAGTCAGCAGATTGGTAAAGGGCTCGTCGACATCAAGCATGCCAAGGTCGCGCAGAACCTTGGTGTAGAACCGCGCGTAGAGCAGGTGCATAACTGCATGCTCAATCCCGCCGATGTACTGATCGACCGGTAGCCAGTAATTGGCCGCCTCACGATCGAGCGGACCACCGGTGTAAGCGGGACAGGCATAGCGGGCAAAATACCAGGAACTTTCGACAAAGGTATCGAAGGTGTCGCTTTCCCGGCGGGCCTGTTGACCGCACTTCGGGCAGGCGACACGCATAAACTCTTCATGACGGGCCAGCGGCGAACCGCCTTCGCCGGTCAGCTCGACATCGGTCGGCAACAGTACCGGCAGATCCGCTTCCGGGACCGGAACGATACCGCAGCTGTCACAGTAGACGACCGGAATCGGCGTCCCCCAGTAACGCTGACGGGAGACCCCCCAGTCACGCAGGCGATAATTGATCGTCTTGCGCCCTTCCCCGCGCTGATCGAGGAATTCAGCAATCTGCTCTTTGGCCGCCTCATTCTCGACACCGTCAAACTGGCTTGAGTTGACCAGCAAGCCGGGACCAGTGTAGGCCTCCTCCAACTCGGAGCCGACCAGGGCGTCACCTGCCGGTTGAATAACGATACGGATCGGCAGTTCGTACTTGCGAGCGAATTCGAAATCGCGCTGATCGTGAGCCGGAACAGCCATAACCGCCCCGGTGCCGTAGTCCATGAGGACAAAGTTAGCCAGGAAAATCGGAATTTCTTCACCGTTGACCGGGTTGACGGCATAGGAGCCGGTAAAGACCCCCTTCTTTTCGAGCTCACCGCTGGTGCGATCAACCTTGTCCTGACGCGCAACCTCAGCGATAAAGGCATCGACTTCAGCCTTGCGCTCGTCACTGACCAGACCGGCAGCCAGCGGATGCTCCGGGGCCAGACTCATGAAGGTCGCGCCGAACAGGGTGTCGGGACGCGTGGTAAAAACCTTGATTTTATCGTCACGGTTAACAATCGGAAATTCGATTTCACAACCGTAGCTCTTGCCGATCCAGTTGCGCTGCATGGCCAGAACGCGCTCCGGCCACCCGGACAGTTTGTCGGCCCAGTCGAGCAGTTCGTCAGCGTAATCGGTGATTTTGAAGAACCATTGTTCCAACTGCTTCGGCTCGACCTCATTGTGGCAGCGCCAGCAACAGCCGTCTTCAACCTGCTCGTTGGCAAGAACGGTCTGACAATCCTCGCACCAGTTGACCGACGAACCCTTTTTGTAGGCCAGCCCCTTTTCCAGCATCTTGAGGAAAATCAACTGTTCCCAGCGATAATAATCAGCATCGCAGGTGGCGAACTCACGCTCCCAGTCATAGGAGAGGCCGATCCGCTTCAACTGGGTGCGCATGCTGGCAATATTTTCGTAAGTCCACTTCGCCGGATGGGTTCCGTGCTCGATCGCCGCATTCTCCGCCGGCATACCGAATGCATCCCAACCCATCGGATGAAGAACGTTGAACCCCTGCATGCGCTTGAACCGGGCAACAACATCGCCGATAGCGTAATTACGCACATGCCCCATATGAATGCGACCCGAGGGGTAAGGGAACATCTCCAGCAGGTAGTATTTCGGCTTGTCGGAATCCTCGCTGACGCGGAACGCCTGGGTCTCCTGCCAGTTGTTCTGCCACTTGGATTCAACATTTTTCGGGATGTACTGAGTGTCCATGGATCCTCCGTAGCGCGCATCCGCTACCGCAATTAAGGTCCGCACAGGCGGAAACGACCGGTCCGCTGACGTCATGGCAGACGCCGTGCACTACGGAAACAGGCGGGGTCTCCGTTGCACGGCCCACAGCCGGAACAGCTGAAAGCTGGCCAGTCGATAATTGGCGATTCTTGAAAAGAACAGAAAGACGGCGACCGGTGGCAACCGATTGCCTGTCAACCATCCGAAAGCGGGTTTCGGAGGCCGTTCGAACAATGAATAGTGTCAGGAACTGCAGGTAGAAATTACTTGGCCCGATAGGTGATACGACCGCGGGTCAGATCGTAAGGCGACAGCTCTACGGTCACCCGGTCACCCGGCAGAATGCGGATATAGTATTTGCGCATTTTTCCGGAAATGTGGGCCAGCACGATATGATCGTTGTCCAGTTTGACACGAAACATCGCGTTCGGCAGTGGTTCAACGACTGTTCCTTCTACTTCGATTGCTTCTTCCTTGGCCAAATCTGTTCCTCCTGAAAATGATTGATTTCTGCAAAAGCAGAATGGCGTCTTATGACATGTTACAAAAAAGCTGTCAAGTACCGCAGGGGACGAGGTTCGCGTCCCGGGCAGGGGCGGCGCCAGGTGGGCAAAAAAAAACCCGGCATGCTCGCCGGGTTTAAAAGATTATTTTTGTTTCCCAGGGCTCAGGACCCGAGTTTGTTCTCGATCAACTCCAGCACCTTGGCCGATTTGAACGGCTTGGTGATATAGAGATCGGCTCCGGCCGCTTCACCACAGGAGATATCCTCGGGCAAGCGTCGCGCCGAAAGCAGAATCACGGGGATCTGATTGGTTGCAGGATTCGTCTTGATCCGCCGGCAGACCTCGAAGCCATCCATCTCGGGCAGGTTAATATCGAGCAGGATGAGATCGGGACGCTCTTCCTCAACTGCTTCCAGGGCAGTCGTTCCGCTGGTGACACCACGAACCATGTAGCACTTTGTTGTCAACAGGATGCTCTCCAGTTTCAGCAAACNTTCTTCGTCTTCGACGATCAGGATTTTTTTCTGCATTACAATGAATCTCCTCGTGCAAAACTAAGACTCATTATAACAAAAAGAATCCGCTCTGGGGGCATGGCAGACCTTCGATTAACGAATTTTATGAACTTTTAATATTTCCCTTCCCGCCTTCTGTGACCTGCGGATTACTTCCGCCCCTTGAACTGCAGCCGGATCGGTACCTGGTCGAAACAGAACTTCTCCCTGAAGCAGTTGATCAGGTAGCGCTGATAAGAAAAATGAACATCATCGGGACGATTACTGAAAAGAACGAATGTCGGCGGTCTGACCGCAGACTGGGCGGCATAGTAAAACTTGAGCCGTTGGCCACTGACCATCGCCGGCGGGTGTTTGGCAACGAATTCCTCCAGCCCCTGGTTGAGCTGCCCCGTCGGTACACGCCGATTGAACTCGGCGGCGACCGATTCGACCAGAGCCATGATCTTGCTGACCCGCTGGCCGGACAGCGCCGAGACAAAGATCAGCGGGGCAAAGGGGAGAAACTTGAAGCGCCGACGAACCTCTTCGACATACTTCCCCATCGTCTGATTGTCCTTCTCCGGCAGGTCCCACTTGTTGACGACCAGAATAATCGCCCGCCCCTTTTCGTAGGCATAACCGGCGACGGAGAGATCCTGGTCGGTCACCC
Source organism: Desulfuromonas sp. (assembly GCA_002869665.1). Classification (GTDB taxonomy): domain Bacteria; phylum Desulfobacterota; class Desulfuromonadia; order Desulfuromonadales; family Geopsychrobacteraceae; genus PKUG01. The sequence goes on from PKUG01000080.1 coordinate 12,126, forward strand.
CCTCTTCGGCATCAATAACCATGAGAACCACATGAGAACGGTCCATTGCCTTGAGCGAACTAACGGCGCTGTACTTCTCCAGGGTCTGGCTGACCTTCCCCTTGCGCCGGATTCCAGCGGTGTCGATCAACAGGTAACGCTGCTCGTTGTAGACGAACGGGGTATCGATGCTGTCACGCGTGGTCCCGGCAACCGGGTTGGCAACGACGCGCTCGTAACCGAGCAGACGGTTCACCAGCGATGACTTGCCGACGTTCGGACGGCCGACGATCGACAAACGGATTTCGTTCTCCTTTTCGCCGGCTTCACTCCCAGTGGGAAGCAGGGCTTCGATTTCGGCGACCAACTCGTGGATCCCCCTTCCGTGCTCCGCCGAAATGGTATGAAAGACATCGATGCCGAGATTGTAGAATTCTGCGGTCAGCGCCTCCTGCTTATCACCGTCAACCTTGTTGACGAGATAAAAAACCGGCTTCTCGACCCGCCGCAGCATCTTGACGATTTCCATGTCGGACGGGGTCAAGCCGTCTTTCACATCCATGACAAAGAGGATGATATCCGCTTCTTCGACCGCCAGTTGCGACTGCTCGCGCATCTGGCTGAGCAGGCGATCTTCGCTGACCGGCTCGAAACCGCCGGTATCGACCAGCAGAAACGGGCTGGAAAAACGCGTCACTTCCGCATAGTGGCGATCGCGCGTGACACCCGGCAGATCTTCGACGATCGCCTTGCGCTGACCGAGCAGACGGTTGAAGAGCGTGGACTTGCCGACATTCGGCCGCCCGACAATGGCAACAGTTTTCATGCTTAATCCTGATTCGTGGTACGTGCTATTCGCTGTAACCCAGCTCGCGCAACATACGCTCGCTCTGGCTCCAGTTCTTGTCGACACGGACAAAGAGTTCGAGGAACACCCGGGTACCGAGCAGGCGCTCGATATCCTTGCGGGCTTCCTGGCCGAGGGTTTTTATCATCGCTCCCCCCTTGCCGACAATGATTCTTTTATGGCTCTCGCGTTCGACGTGAATGAGCGCCTGGATAACGATGAGATTCTTCTCCGGCTTTTCGGTAAAGGTCTCCACCTGCACGGCAACCCCGTAGGGAACCTCTTCACCGGTCCGACGCATGATTTTTTCCCGCACCATCTCGGCAACGATGGAACGCTCCGTCTGATCGGTCAGGGCATCCTCGGGGAAATACGACGGGCCGGACGGCAGGGTCTTCTCCACCAGCTGCAGCATCTGTTCAACACCGTCGCCGGTGCGCGCCGAAAGCGGAATCACCTCGCGGAAAGAGAACAGCTCACTGTAGCGTTGGATCACGGCCAGCAGCGCTTCCGGCTTCACCGTGTCTATCTTGTTGATGACCAGAAACACCGGCGCCCCCGATCTGGCCAGCAGCTTGAAAATATATTCGTCGGCCGGCCCCGGGGAATCCTTCGCCTCGATGAGGAACAGTACCAGATCGATATTGGAGCAGGCGCCAACGGCCTGTTCGACCATGAAGCGGTTCAGCTTCCCCTTCCCTTTGTGGATCCCCGGCGTGTCGATAAACAACGCTTGCCCGCCATCGAAATTATGGACGCCGAGAATGCGGTTGCGGGTCGTCTGCGGTTTGTTCGAGGTGATGGCGATCTTCTGCCCCAGGATCCGGTTCAGCAGGGTCGATTTCCCCACGTTGGGACGGCCGATAATGGAAACGAATCCCGAGTTGAATGCTTTGCTCATATCAGACAATGTCGCCCTTTCATTATAATATAGATTATCAGTGTTTCGCTTTGCCGGCCGCGCGACCACGCCGCTTTTCCGCAACCGGTTTCAGCAGCACATGGTCCAGAGCCATGGCCGCGGCCTTCTGTTCAGCACTCTTCTTGCTCGACCCACGCCCCTTCCCCAGCAACTGGCCGCGAAAGCGTACTTCCATGGTAAACACCAGGTCATGATCCGGCCCATCCACTTCGACCAGGCCATATTCGGGCAATTCATTATAAAGCGCCTGAAAGCGCTCCTGCAGGCAGGTCTTGTAATCGCTGCCGTAACGCAGCTGTGCCGAAGCCGCCACCGGTTCGGCGAACAACCGTTCAATCACCCCGCGGGCGGCATCGTAACCGCCATCGCGATACACGGCACCGAGGATCGCCTCCAGCGCATCGGACAACAGGCTCGGCTTTTCCCGGCCACCGCACTTTTCCTCACCTTTGCCAAGCTGCAGTCCGGAGCCGATCTCCAGGGCCAGGGCTATCTCAGAAAGCCCCTTTTCACTGACCACCTCAGCACGAATCCGTGTCAGCCCCCCTTCGGGGATATCCGGATAGTTGCGGTAGATCCAGTCGCTGATCACCAGTTCCAGGACGGCATCGCCGAGAAACTCCAGACGCTCGTTGTGTTCCGCAACCCCCGGTTGCTCGTTACTGTACGACTTATGTGTCAACGCCTGGGACACCAATCCGGCATCCCTGAACACGTAACCGATAGCCTGCTCCAGTTTTTCCCGAAAATCAGACACCTGGCCTCCTTCTCCCTTGCGCGAATGCCTGCGGAGTATAGCCAAATCGATAATCAAGTTCAATTTTATTAAGATTGCATACCTGTAGCGGCAAAAGCGGCAGGATCTGCGAACCAGCTCCCCCCTGCAAACCGATTCGTGCTTGATTCAATCCCCTCCCACTCCCTATAATGCGCAATTCAATGGATTGATGTCGCCCCGCCAAAGCCGCCGTTTTTTTCACAGGTTAGCATAGCTGACCGCAAACCGAAGCGTAGCAGTAAACGTGACTTTCGAATCGATCACCGGACATGACCGTCAGAAGAATATTCTGCGCCGCGCCCTCAAGGCCGACCGCATCGCCCACGCCTACCTGTTTGAAGGGCCAGAGGGGATCGGTAAGCGGCTGACCGCCCTGGCTTTTGCCCGTGCCCTGCTCTGCGTCGATGGTACCGGTTGCGGCGATTGCCCGGCCTGCCGCAAGGTCGACCACAACAACCACCCGGATATTCACATCCTCGACGCCGAAGAGGAGAGGATCAAGATCGAGCAGGTCCGCAGTCTGCAGCAGGAGTTGATGCTGCGCCCCCTCGAAGGGCGCTACAAGGTCTGCCTGATCGACGGTGCCGAACGTATGACTGTCGGCGCCGCCAACGCACTATTGAAAACTCTTGAAGAACCGCAGCCGAACACCCTGATTATCCTGCTGACGGATCACCCGGAGCAGCTGTTGCCGACCATCTGCTCACGCTGCCAGCGGCTCCCCTTCGCCCGTCTGCCGCGGCGCCAGCTGGCCGATATTCTGGCCCAGCGCCTCGATCTCGGCGAAACAGAAGCGCTGATTCTTGCCGCCCTGTCAGAAGGAAGCCTGAAGAAAGCCCTCGGTCAGAATCGCCAGCTTTATCTCGAAAAGCGTCGCGGTTTGATTCAAGGCTTGTCAGCACTCTCTGCAGGAAGTACTATTCCGACATTCTCGCTGGCCGATGAACTGGCCACGGAGAAAGAATTGCTTCCTGAAATCCTTGATATTTTTCAGGCCTTCTACCGTGACGTCCTGCTCCTGAAGCACGGACGGCCGGAAAGTGAACTGGTCAACCGGGACCTGCTCGAAACGCTGCACAAACACTGCAAAAACGTGACAACTGCAAGCCTGATGAAAAAGCTCAAAGCGCTCGAGTCAGCCCGCTACCATCTGCAACGCAACGTCAACCGCCAGCTTGCCATGGAAATCATGCTCCTGCGTATGGTAGACGCCTGAGCCACGGCAACTGATAGAGTCCGGCCTGAGCATACCCGTCAGCGTCGGCAAACGAAATGGGAAACTTCCAAACAATGCAGCAATTAAGACTCGTCGGCGTCTCCTTTCACGGCGCCGGCAAGATATTCGACTTTGACGCTCTGGAACTGGAACTCGCTCCCGGCGACAAGGTGATCGTCGAAACCGAACGGGGGCGCGCCCTGGGAACGGTCATCACCGCTCCGCGCACGATTTCCCCCGATGAAGCCCCGCCCAAACTGAAGGCGGTCGTACGCCAGGCCAGCGAAAGCGATCTCGAACTGGCCGCCGCCAATGAGGCCAGAGGGCAGGAAGCACTGAAGTTCTGCCAGCAGCGGGTGAACGAACGCAAAATGGAGATGAAGCTCGTCCGCGCCGAATACCTCTACGACGGGTCCAAGATCATCTTCTACTTCACCGCTGACGGCCGTGTCGACTTCCGCGACCTGGTCCGCGACCTGGCCCAGCATTTTCGCACCCGCATTGAGATGCGCCAGATCGGCGTCCGCGATGAGGCCAAGATGGTCGGCGGTCTCGGTATCTGCGGCCGCGAGCTCTGCTGCAGCAACCACCTGCGAGAATTCGCCCCGGTCTCGGTCAAGATGGCCAAGGCCCAGGGGCTGGCCCTCAACCCAACGAAGATCTCCGGCCAGTGCGGTCGCCTGCTCTGCTGCCTGGCCTACGAATACGAAACCTACAGCGAACTGATCAAGGCGCTGCCGAAGTGCGGCAAGAAACTTCAGCTCAGTAAATGTCAGGCAGAGGTCGTCGCCCTCGACATCCTCGCCCAGAAAGTGACCTTGTCCAAGGCTGACGGCGAGCGTATTGTTCTCGGGGTCGATGAACTGCGCGACGAGATGGCCGGCAAGCCGGCACAGTCGGAACCTGCCGACACCAGCAAGAGCGCAGAAGAAAACGCCCAAGCGACCAGCACCGATTCTGCTGACAACAGCGACAACGACCAGAAGAAGCAGGTCCGCAGAAACGACCGCCGCAAAC
>PKUG01000171.1 GCA_002869665.1 Desulfuromonas sp.
AGAGCCCTCGCCGCGAACCAGCGAGGCGTCGATATCCATGTATTCCTCGACCTCCTCCAGCGCTTCGCTCAAGGGTCCGGCGGCGACGCTGCCGACGAGGGGCAGGCTGTGGGAGACGCCGCGCCGAGTCAGGACAATCCCCCGCGAACGCCCGGAGCGACGGCGCAGGTAGCCCTTCTTCTCCAGCGCCTCCAGGTGGCGCAACACCCCCAGGTTACCGCTCACCCCCAGATGGGCGGCGATCTCCTGCAGGGTCGGGGCACTCCCCCGCTCGGCAACACAACGGGCGATATAGTCGTAAACCTGCCTCTGCCGATCTGTCAATTCAGTCATGGCCGCACTCCCTAGTTACCATAAAGTAACTACCAGCCAGTGAGGGAGTTGTCAAGCCCGGAGAACGCTGCCGGAGCATGTTCATGAGGATCGTGGAATTTGATATCGGCGGAGGAACTGATGATTGAAGTCCCGTCAGGAAGCGGGGGAATTTTTCCCGTTTCCCGTTCTGGATTTTTTCGGGGCCAGACAGACTGATGTCTCAGAGAAAAAACAGGGGACAGCAAGGCTTCCAGCTCAATGGGAAAAATACGAGCAGCACAGTTTCCAGACCGAAAAAAGCGTCTCATCTGGCTACATGCCTGTCCTAGAAAAGGACACGGATGCACAAAAAAGCGTCAGGCCACAGCCCCTTTTTTGTGCATCCGGGGGCTATGGCCTGATGTATTGACCGACAGATCCTCAGACCTGCTATAAAAAATGAATTTTATTTACTGTGACAGAAATTACAGGCATTCATATCATCGGTCTGCTCATGGCAGGTGCCACAGAGACCGTGACCGCTTGACATATCAACAATTTCAATCTTCGCCGGCTCTCCTTCGTGGCAGCTGGCGCAGTCGCCGTCGAGCATTTCAACATGCTGATTATGGTTGAACATGACCGTCCCCTTGGTGTCACCTTTATACTTGTAGACCCCTTCTTCAAGGACTTCCACCTTCGTGATCGGCGCCGTCGTCCCGTTCTGCTGGGCCAGAAAGACGGGGACAAGAGCAATAACGATTATTATCACAGCGAATAACAATTTCTTCATAACAGTCTCCAATTTTCGGAAATCGAGAACCCGGATGCCGCGAAGACCGGCGTTACTCTATTTACCTTGGAGCCGGCTTCAAGTCAAACCACTCAATGCGATAAAAATGCCAGCAACGGCAAATAATGTTTCAGTGCAGAATAACGGACATCGGAAGCGGGGCCAAACCCACCCAAACAGCAGAGCAATGGACGCCTATCAGGATATACAATTCCCCCCTAAAGTACAGACATTTTATGAAATGTATAGTTTAATTTCTTGAAATGTACCCCCCATTAGTATTAAGCTTCTGATGTCTGCCACGATGCTCTTTAAAAAGTTGTTTGATTTTTAGGAGGTAGAGGTTCACCCCTTTTTCAGCTGCAATTTCCAGAACTCAGGGCTCCTCTCCACAACTGACCGTTTGCGTTTATCTTTCATAATCTTTTTGTTTATCCCGTGTATGGCGCCTCGACATTCCGGAGCCATCGTCTCACAACCTGGAAGATACGCATCGGCAACCAGACCTCCTGTCCGCTGTGCTGACACAGCAGGACAAAATATAGAACATTTTTTTATTTATTACAGCAACCAATTTTACGCTGTCGCTTTACCATAATTGATTGATTTGCACTGTTCGTCCGGAGGCTGTCAAACGTTCCATCACACTGCGTTCATTCCCTGTTCCGGCACCCGATTCAAAAACTCATTTCAGCCTTCCAGCCGGAATGTTTCCTGCATTCGGAACACTGCGCCAAATTGGGAAACAAACAGGTGTGCAATTCTCCGTCAACAGCTTGAGAGAGCGGCAAGAAAACGTAAACTAATAGAGAAGAAATAGAACACCCTGTTCAATAAAGCTGAACCTGATCGATCAGAACAACTCCTTGAACCACTAAAAAGGTGAGCCAACATGATCAAAATCCGCAAAGGCCTGGATCTACCGATCGGCGGTAGTCCCGAACAGGTCATCCACGAGGGGCCGGAGATCAAGACCGTGGCCGTCATCGGTACCGACTTCATCGGCATGCGCCCCAGCATGACCGTCAAAGTCGGCGACCGGGTCAAGCTGGGGCAGACTCTTTTTGTCGGCAAGAAAATCAAGGGGGTCAAGTACACCGCTCCCGGAGCGGGTGAGGTCATCGCGATCAATCGTGGCGAGCGACGCTCCTTTCTTTCCGTCGTGATCGCCCTTGATGGCACCGATGACGAAAACTACGAGCAGTTCCCGGCCTATACGGAAAAGGAACTGGAAAGCCTGGAGCGCGAGAAGGTTGTCAGTAACCTGATCGACTCCGGACTCTGGACGGCGTTCCGCACCCGCCCCTACAACAAGGTTCCCGAGATCGCCAGCGCCCCGAACTCGATCTTTGTCACTGCCATGGACAGCAACCCGCTGGCGGCCGATCCCGACATCATCATCAAGGAAGAGGAGCAGAACTTCACTGCCGGCCTCAAATGCCTGACCAGGTTGACCGAAGGCAAGGTGTTCGTCTGTCAGAAGCCCGGTTCTGCCCTGCCGCGTGTCGATGGTGTCAGCTACAAGGAATTCGACGGCCCCCACCCGGCCGGACTGGCGGGGACGCACATCCATTTCCTCGACCCGGTATCGGAGAAGAAGACCGTCTGGGCGATCAACTATCAGGATGTCATCGCTTTCGGCAAGATGTTCCTCAACGGCAAGTTGATGCCCGAGCGGATCATTGCCATCTGCGGGCCGGGGGCCAAGAACCCACGTCTCATCCGTTCCCGCCGCGGTGCGTCGATTCAGGACCTGACCGCCGGCGAACTCCTCCCCGGTGAACAGCGCATTATCTCCGGTTCGGTACTCAACGGTACGGAAGCGTCAAGCCCGATCGATTTTCTCGGCCGTTATCACCTGCAGGTTACAATCCTGCCGGAGAAGCGGGAACGCGAATTCATTGCCTCGCTGACCGGCGGTGAAGACCGTTTCTCCATCACCCGGGCCTTCCTCTCCGCCTTAACCGGGGGAGCACGCCAGAGGATGAACACCAGCCAGTACGGCAGCAAGGGGAATATCCTCTCCATCGGCGTTTATGACAGGGTGATGCCACTCGACATCATGCCGGAGTTTCTGCTCCGCAGTCTCGCGGCCGGGGATAGCGACGAAGCCCAGGCGCTCGGCTGCCTTGAGCTGGTCGAAGAGGATCTGGCCCTGTGCACCTATGTCTGCCCCGGCAAAAATGATTTCGGCGTCATGTTGCGCGACGTTCTCACCACCATCGAGAAAGAGGGATAGCAACAGTGAACATATTGACCTCATTGAAATCTTCGTTCCAGAAAGGTGGCGCTCTGCACGAAGCGATCGACACGACGCTCTACTCCCCCGCTGATGTCACGACCGGCAAGACCCATGTCCGCGACGCCATCAATCACAAGCGGGTGATGAGTGTCATCATGCTGGCCCTGCTGCCGTCGATCCTGATGGCGCTCTGGAACAGCGGCTTCCAGCAGAACCTCACCCTCAACCAGATGCTCGCTGCCGGGCAGATCGACAGCTTGCCGGGCCTGAGTGACAGCACCTCGCTGGCTGCCAACCTGCTGACCGGGTTCGGACTGGTTTTCCCGATCTGGCTGGTAGCCATTATCGTTCAGGCTGTCTGGGTCACGATCTTCGCCGTTTTCCGCCAACGGAGCATCGGCTCCGGGGTACTGGTCACCGCAACCCTGATCACCCTGTTGATGCCACCGGCGGTTCCACTCTGGCAGGTTGCCCTGGCGACCTCCTTCGGCGTGGTCATCGGTCGTGAACTCTTTGGCGGAACGGGGATGAACTTCCTCAACCCGGCGCTGGTTGCCTGGGCCTTCATGACCCTGGCCTACCCCGCCTCGGTAAGTGGTGAGGCAGTCTGGACCGCGGTCGACGGCTATTCCGGCGCGACGCCACTGGCCATGGCCCTGGGGGACGGCGTCTCCAGCCTCGCCCCCATGGGGATCACCTGGATGTCCGCTTTCCTCGGCACCATCCCCGGAACCCTCGGCGAAACCTCGACCCTGGCCTGCCTGTTCGGGGCCGCGATTCTGCTGATTTCCGGTCTCGCCTCTTGGCGGGTCATCGTGTCCATCCCCCTCGGCGTCGTGATCCTCTCCAGTCTGCTCTGTGCCTTCAACCCCGACGCCATGAGCCCGGCCTGGCACCTGGTTCTCGGCGGACTGGCTTTCGGCACCGTTTTCCTGGCAACCGACCATTCGGCCTCTGCGGTGACCCCGAAAGGCCAGTGGATTTATGGCCTGCTGATCGGTGCGCTGATTGTCCTGGTCCGGGTGTTCAACCCGACCATGCCGGAAAGCGTCGGGGTCATCCTGCTGTTCGGCAGTGTCTGTGCTCCGCTGATCGATCGTTTCATCGTTAATGCTCACATCAAGAAGAGGAAGAAGCGCCATGTCTAATGATTCCGTCTTCAAAACATTCCTGGTCGCCTTCCTGCTCTGTGTTGTCTGCTCGGTCCTTGTCTGCCTTGCGGCCCTGGTCAGGATCGACCGGGAAGCCTACAACAAGCAGCTTGAAATCCGGAAGACCGTCCTTGCAGCCGGCGGGTTTCAGCAGCAGATCGACGCCGGTGAAGATATCGACAAACTCTTTACCGACAACATGACCCTGAAGCTTGTTGACCTGGCGACGGGGGAGTTCACAACCGCTGTCGACAGCGCGACCTATGACCAGAAAGCCGCCGTCGAGCACCCTGAAACGGCAGAGAAAATTCCCACTGATCAGGATCTCGCCGGAATCGGGACCCGCGCCAAGTATGCCGCCATCTATCAGGCTTCGAACGGCGACCTGATCCTGCCGATCCGCGGTGCCGGGATGTGGGGTCCCATGTACGGTTACATTGCTGTCGCTGCCGACGGGACAACGGTCAAAGGGTTGACCTTCTACCAGCATGCGGAGACTCCCGGCCTCGGCGCCGAAGTCGACAATCCGAAGTGGAAAGCTCAGTGGGCAGGAAAGCAGCTCTACAAAGGCTCGACTGTTGCCCTTAAAGTCGTCAAAAACGGCAAATACGACCCCAACGCGGCTGATGCGACATCAACGATCGACGGTTTGGCCGGCGCCAGCGTAACCGGAAACAAGGTCCAGGCGATTATCCGCTACTGGTTCGGCGATCACGGTTACGGCAAGTTCCTGGCCAATCTCAAAGGATAGAAAGGGCAAGACCATGGCGAAAGCAAAGGACGCATTATTCGATCCCTTGTTTAACAACAACCCCATCGCTCTGCAGATTCTCGGGATCTGCTCGGCGCTGGCCGTCACCAATAAACTGTCGACGGCCCTGACCATGGCGATCGCGGTCACCCTGGTCACCGGGTTTTCCAATGCTGCGGTCAGTGTCATCCGCAGCCATATTCCCAGCAGTATCCGGATCATCGTTCAGATGACCATTATTGCGACCCTCGTCATCATCGTCGACCAGATGCTGAAGGCCTTTGCCTACGAGATGAGCAAGGCGCTCTCGGTCTACGTCGGCCTGATCATCACCAACTGTATCGTCATGGGGCGGGCGGAAGCCTACGCCATGAAGAACCCGGTGGTCCCGAGCTTCCTCGACGGCATCGGCAACGGTCTCGGCTACGGCCTCATCCTGCTCCTGGTCGGCATCGTCCGCGAGCTGTTCGGCTCGGGCAAGCTGTTCGGCATCGTCATCCTCAACCCGACGACCAACGGCGGCTGGTATGTCACCAACGGTCTGATGTTACTCGCTCCCAGCGCATTTTTCCTGATCGGCTTCATCATCTGGGCATTGCGGACCTGGAAGCCTGAGCTGCAAGAATAGGGGTGACTGCCATGGCTCATTACCTGACGATTTTCATCAACTCCGTCTTCATCGACAACATCGCCCTCACCTTCTTCCTCGGCATGTGTACCTTTATCGCCGTGTCGAAGAAGGTCAAGACCGCGCTGATGCTCGGCATCGCCGTTGTTGTCGTTGAAGTGATCACGGTTCCGGTCAACAACCTGCTCTATGTCTACCTGCTGAAAAAGGGCGCCCTGGCCTGGGCCGGTTTACCGAATCTCGATCTGAGCTTTCTCGGCCTGATCTGCTACATCGCCGTTATCGCGGCCATGGTCCAGATTCTTGAAATGGCGCTGGATAAGTATGTTCCCGCCCTCTACAACGCGCTGGGGATCTTCCTGCCGCTGATCACGGTTAACTGTGCCATCCTCGGCGCTTCGCTGTTCATGGTCGAGCGTGACTACAACCTTGCTGAAAGTACCGTGTACGGCACCGGCGTCGGCGTCGGTTTCGCCCTGGCGATCTGTCTGCTGGCAGGTATCCGCGAGAAGCTGACCTACAGTGATGTACCCAAAGGCCTGCGCGGCGTCGGGATCACGTTCATTATCGTTGGCCTGATGGCTATCTCGTTCCGGGCGTTTTCGGGACTGCAGTTTTAATTCGACTTTAGACGACAATGCATACATATAGAGATTGGATGAGCGTATGGATTTCACACTGATCATTGCCGGATGCATCATGTTCACGGGCGTCATCCTGGCGCTGGTGGCCATCATACTCCTGGCCCGCAAGGCCCTGGTTCCCAGTGGGGAAATCAAGTTTTTCATCAACGATGACGACAGCAAGACGATCACCACCAAGCCCGGCGGCAAGCTGCTGGGGTCATTGGCCAACGAGGGGATCTTCATCCCGTCGGCCTGCGGTGGCGGCGGCACCTGTGGACAATGTCATATTCATGTCTATGATGGTGGCGGTGATATCCTGCCGACGGAGACCGGCCTGATCAACAAGCGTCAGGCCCGTGAAGGGCTGCGCCTGGCCTGCCAGGTCAATGTCAAACAGGACATGAAGCTCGGCATTCCGCGGGAAGTCTTCGATATCAAGAAGTGGGAGTGTACCGTACGCTCAAACGAAGGGCGGGCGACCTTCATCAAGGAGCTCGTTGTCGAGCTGCCCGAAGGGGAGGATTGCGATTTCCGCGCCGGTGGCTATATCCAGATCGAAGCCCCTGCCCATCAAATTTCCTATTCCGACTTCGACATTGAAGAGGAATACCGCGAAGACTGGGACAAATTCGACCTCTGGCGCTACAAGTCGTCTGTCAACGAACCGATCATGCGTGCCTATTCGATGGCCAACTATCCCCTTGAGAAGGGGATCATCATGCTCAATGTCCGCGTCTGTCCGCCGCCGCCGAATGCTCCCGATGCTCCTCCGGGGCAGATGTCTTCATTCATCTTCAACCTGAAACCCGGCGACAAAGTTACGATCTCCGGCCCCTACGGCGAGTTCTTTGCCCGTGAGACCGACAACGAAATGGTCTTTATCGGTGGTGGTGCCGGCATGGCGCCGATGCGCTCTCACATTCTCGATCAGCTGCTGCGCCTTAACTCCACGCGCAAGATGACCTACTGGTACGGAGCCCGCAGCCTGAAAGAGATGTTCTATGTCGAAGAATTGAATGAGCTGCAGGAGAGATTCCCCAACTTCAGCTGGTACTGTGCCCTCTCCGATCCGATGCCGGAAGACAACTGGACCGGCCCGACCGGTTTCATTCACGAGGTCCTCTACGAAATGTACATCAAGGACCACGAAGCACCGGAAGACTGCGAGTACTACATGTGCGGTCCGCCGTTGATGGCTAACGCCGTCACCAACATGCTCCTGAATCAGGGCGTTGAGCGCGAAAACATCATGTTCGACGATTTTGGTGGCTAATGATTCACGCTGTGCATAACACGCGAGACCGGAGTTAGCAGCTCGCTTCGATTCAAAGGAGAATCCGATGCCGTACGGACCTGCCAATGAGATCATCAATCATGCCCGGGCATGTCACCAGGTTGTTGCCGATTTTTACCAGCAGCTGAATGTCAAAGCCAAGGCGACCCGTGTCAGAATGCTGCTTGATTACCTCGCCGGTCACGAACGACTGCTGACCCAGACCCTGAATGATTACGGGCATGACGTCAAATCGAGCGCGCTGAATGAATGGCACCACTTCGCGTCTGAGAACATGCTGTTCACCGCGCTGAACCCGGATGACTATTCGGATGACATGAGCATTGATGATGTTCTCAAGATCGTCGAGACCATCAGCAACTGTTTCATCCGCTCCTATGAAGGGGTCATCTCGACCTCAACGAATGATAAAGTCACCGAAATTTTCGAAAACCTGCTGCAGCGGGAACGTCAGGATAAATTACGGATGGCCAAGGTCATCCATGAACTGAACGACATGTAATCACCCCTCTTTTCAAGCAAGGAAAAGGTTACATCTACGGATGTAACCTTTTTGTTTACGCATGAAACAGTACAAACGCTTCATCATCCCCCTGTTGCTACTTGTTGTGGTTGTTATTTTCCTGGCCTCGCAACGGGCAAAACAGGAAGAGATCATTTCAGTCAGTGGCATGACCATGGGAACAACCTATCAGGTCAAGATTGTTCAACCAGGCGATGTCAAGCTTGACGCTATCACCCTGAAGAGGCTGATCGACAACCGCCTGAATGGAATTGACGGTATGATGTCGACCTACAAACAGGACTCGGAGATCTCGCAATTCAATCTCAGCCCGACGAACACCTGGGTTCCGGTTTCTCCGGAAACCTTCACAGTCATTCGCACCGGCCAACAGATCAGCGCACTGAGTCAAGGCGCCTTCGATATGACCGTCGGTGCACTCGTCAACCTCTGGGGCTTTGGCCCGACGCTGACGACCGCCGCCTTACCACCCGCGGAGAAAATTTCCGAACTCAGGGATCAGACAGGATTCCAGAAACTGATTCTGCAGGAAACACCCCCGGCTGTCATGAAAGCCAGCCAGGCCGTTACCCTGGACCTCTCCGCGATCGCCAAGGGCTATGCCGTCGATGCCGTCAGCGAACTACTCGCACAGAATGGCCTGGATCGTTTCCTGGTGGAGATCGGTGGCGAACTCGTCGCCCGCGGCCGCAAAACGGCAGAGCAACCCTGGATGATCGGTGTTGAGCGCCCACAGCCCGGTCAACGCAGCGTTGAAAAGCTGGTCCCGCTGGAGAACTCCGCGATGGCAACCTCCGGAGACTATCGTAATTATTTCGAGCAGGACGGTGTCCGCTATTCTCATACCATTGACCCCGCAACCGGCTACCCGATCACCCACCAACTGGCCTCGGTAACGGTCGTCGCCAAAGACTGCATGCATGCCGACGCCCTGGCCACGGCGCTGATGGTTATGGGGCCGGACAAAGGGATGCGCTTTGCCGAACTGAATCAGTTGGCAACCCTGATGCTCGTCAAACAGGGAGATCAGTTTACGGAAATAGAGAGCACGGCCTTTACAGCATTTCTCGACAGTGGCAAACTTTAGTTATGGAACTCTTTATCGTCGCCTTGATTATTTTTCTGCTCGCCTTCGCCGGCTTGGCCATCGGCATCATGTTCGGCCGCAAAGGGATCTCCGGAACCTGCAGCAGCAATGTTGAAGGGATCGACTGCCTCTGTGGCGGCGAGACCGAGTGCGTCTACGAAACGGATCCGTCAAATATCGTCTGCGCCATCAAAGATGCGGAGAAATGCCAGCAGATCCTGGATGAGTTCGAAAAGAGATCGAAACAACGCGGTTGATCAGCAGAGACAATCAGTTACAAAAAAAGCGGATGGCCTGAACAGCCATCCGCTTTTTTATCACCCTGTCAGCAGGGTGTTGTTGTTTACATGTTGTCGTACTGAAGATTGAATGTACGGGGTTTCCCATCCGCCAGTTTGGTGCCGATGATAAAGCGATAGGCACCCTTCTGATCGAGGGCGATATCGGCGCCGAAGGCCCCCGACATTGCCATCATTTTGATCGGCGAACTGACGCTGCCGTCAGGAGCCTCGACCTTGACCGCAACCAAGCCGCCCGGCACACCATGACCGTGACCATCCTTGAAACCGATCATCAGATGATGGGTCATGGACATACCGACTTGCGCCATCTTCTCTTTAACATCCAGCAGATGTCCGGCACCGACGATGCCGTCGACCGTGACATCTTCGAGCATGATCATGTCACCGCCCATGCTCATCCCACCCATTCCACCGTCATGATCCATGCTTGCGCTGCTATCGTGATCCATGCTTGCGCTGCTATCGTGATTCATGCTGCCGCCACCGTGGCCATCATGGTTCATAGCCATGGCAGCAACCGGAATCATGAGAGTCAGCAGTAATACGAGAAGCGGTTTCCTTATGTTTTTCATCTTGTCCTCCACAGGTTACGGATACGGATATCCGGTTATTGGGTTGAGTGGGTCGACAATCGACCGTACTCAAAAATTCGTCTCTTTTTTTGTCAATGTTCCACCAACTCTTCACAACTGGTGGGTTGGGTGTCTTTGGCAAGCCGGCGGCCGCGCCAGAGGTAGAAAATCACCGGATAGACCATCAACTCCATGATCCCCGAGGTCACCACCCCGCCGACCATCGGCGCAGCGATCCGTTTCATCACGTCGGCCCCGGCGCCGTGACTCCACATGATCGGCAGCAGGCCGGCGATGATCACAGCGATGGTCATGATCTTCGGCCTGATCCGTTTGACCGCGCCGTGATGAATCGCCTGTTTCAGATCGCCCAGGGTCTTCATCCGGCCGTTATCGCCCCAGAGCTTATGAGCCAGATCGAGGTAGAGCAACATCACCACCCCGGTTTCGGCGTCCAGTCCGGCCAGGGCGATCACCCCGACCCAGACGGCAACCGAAGTGTTGTAATCGAGCAGCCAGAGGAACCAGAAGGCGCCGACCAGCGAAAACGGTACCGCCAGAAAGACGATCGACGTCTTGATCATTGACTTGGTGCTGGCATAGATGATGACGAAGATGATCAGAACAGTAAGCGGAATGATCACCATGAAGCGCGTGCGCGCAGATTCCATGTATTCAAACTGACCGCTCCAGACAATGCTGTAGCCGGGGGGCAATTTGACCTGTTCGCCGATCAGCTGTTGTGCACTTTTGACATAGGTCCCGACGTCGATCCCGCGCAGATCGACATAGACCCAGGCCGTGCGCCGGGCATTTTCGCTCTTGATTCCCGGCGGGCCTTTTTTGATCTCGATGTCCGCAAGCTGGGAAATCGGCACATGCTGGCCATCCTTGAGCGGCACAAGAACCTGGCCGAGTGCGGTCAGATCGTTACGATAATCCCGCTGATAACGCACATTGACCGGGTAGCGTTCCAGCCCTTCGACTGTCTGGGTCACGTTCATCCCGCCGATCACCGCCTGGATGCTTTCCTGGACATGGGCAACGGTCAGCCAATAGCGAGCCGCTTCAACCCGATTGATGGTGTAGTCGAGATAGTTGCCGCCAACCACCCGTTCGGAGAAGGCGGTCAG
>PKUG01000106.1 GCA_002869665.1 Desulfuromonas sp.
AGGCCCGTACCGGAATCCTCGAGCCGGGTGACGACCTGCTCTTCCTGATCGTCGCCGGCGATATTCGCGAGAATGTCAAGCCGGCCCTGGCCCTGCTCCTCGACCGGGTCAAGAGTGAGGCGGTCAGCAAGCGCGAATTCAGCGTCGGGGAAGCCTCATGAGCTTCAACCATTTCGACAGCCGGGGGCAGGCGATCATGGTCGACGTCAGTGCCAAGCAGAAGACCCTGCGCACCGCCGTCGCCACGGCGCGGGTGCTGATGCAACCGGGCACCCTGAATGACATCCTCTCCGGCGCCACGCGCAAGGGGGATGTCCTCGGTGTGGCGCGGCTGGCCGGGATAACCGCAAGCAAGAAAGTTCCCGACCTGATCCCGCTTTCACATCCTTTGGCGATTCACCACGCGGCGATCGAGTTCAGCTGCGACGCGCCCCGCGGCGAGATCCTGGTCACGGCGACGGTCCGCGCTCACGAGCGCACCGGTGTCGAGATGGAGGCGATGGTTTCGGCTTCGCTGGCGGCGCTGACCATCTACGACATGTGCAAGGGGGCGGACAAGGCGATCCGTATCGGGGAGACCTCTCTCGAATTCAATGAGGGGGGGAAGAGCGGCACCTATCAGCGTGCCCCGCGCCCCGGACGGAAAGAACCGGCGGTCGTCTCGTTCGGCGGCTGGTCGGGGAGCGGCAAGACGACCCTGATCGAGGCGGTCATCCGCCTGCTCAGTGACAAAGGCTACCGGATCGGGGCGATCAAGCACGACGGTCACCGCTTCGATATCGACCGACCGGGGAAGGACTCCTGGCTGATGACCCGCGCCGGGGCGGTGGTGACCGCCATCTGTGACAGCAGCAAGCAGGCCGTCATCCGCCAGCATGAACGCTGCCCCTCGCCCTTCGACCTGATCGCCGCCGACTTCACCGATGTCGACCTGGTGATCGTCGAAGGCTGGAAAGCAGAGGCCCCCAACCGTATCGAAGTCTACCGCCAGGAGTTGGGAACCATTCCGCTCTGTGAAGAGGTGGACGCGAGCGGCTTTGTCGCCGTGGCGACCGATGCTCGACTGGCGACGGCGCTGCCGCAGCTCGATATCAACACTCCGGAGACGGTCGTCGATTTCATCATCACCCATTACCTGAATGAAAATGTCCCAAGCAAGGAGAACGAATAATGGCAAGTTGCGATAGCTGCGCCTCACAGAGTTGCCCCAGTGCCCAGCAGGGCGCGGGGGTCCAGCCCGAAGTCGTCGATCCGCTGGCCCGGCGGCTCGGCAGTATCCGTCACAAGATCGTCGTCATGTCGGGGAAGGGGGGGGTCGGCAAGAGCACCACGGCGGTCAATCTGGCCCTGGCCCTGGCGGCCAAAGGCAACCGCGTCGGCCTGCTCGATATCGACATCCACGGCCCGAGTCTGCCGAAGATGTTCGGTGTCGAAGGGGTGCGCCCCGAGGTCTGCGAGGATGGGATCATGCCGGTCCGGGCGGCCGGGATCAAGCTGATGTCGATGGGGTTCTTCCTGATGACGACGGGGGATGCGACCATCCTCCGCGGGCCGATGAAGAGCGGCACGATTCAGCAGTTCATCCAGGACGTCGTCTGGGGCGACCTCGACTATCTCGTCCTCGACTGCCCGCCGGGGACCGGCGACGAACCGATCAGCGCGGTCCGGCTGCTCGGCGAGGGGAGTGCGGCGGTGGTCGTCACCACGCCCCAGGATGTGGCCCTTACCGATGTCGAGAAATCGCTCAACTTCTGCCGCGAAATGAAGATGCCGGTCGTCGGCCTGGTCGAAAATATGAGCGGCTTCATCTGTCCGCACTGCGGCGAGCGTTCCGAGCTGTTCAAGAGCGGCGGCGCGGCCCTGCTGGCGCAGAAGATGGGGTGTGCGCTGCTCGCCAGCATCCCCTTCGAGCCCCAGGTGGTGATCGGCGGTGACGGCGGTGAACCGCACCTGCTGGCCTTCCCCGATTCCATTAACAGTCAGGCCTACAGGGCCATCGCCTCCGCGGTCAAGGATTACTGCGCTGCGACCACGGCAACCGCAAACGGCCAAGTGGCCCTCAACGCATGAAACGGTTCGGTCACAATGGATACCAACGATAAACAAACCTGCCACCATGTTGTCTCTTTCCGCGTCAGCGACCAGGAACGGCGCGTCCTTGACCGTCTGGCTTCGGCGACGGGAATGAATATTTCGGAAATGCTGCGCGGCGTGATCAAGAAGATGGGGAAGAGCTACGGCGAAGTCCTCAGCGACTGCGCCTGCGACACACCGGCCCGGGCCGGCGAGTCGCTCAGCTCCTGAAAAAGGCGGATCTCAGCCGGAGACGGGGCCAACCGGCTCCGCTTCGGCGGCCTCTGCCTCCTCCACAACCGCCGGTATCGCTTTGCGGGCGGCTTGGCGCCCCTTGCGCCCGATCAGTAAAACTGCACCGATGACCAGCAGGGCACCGAAAATCTGCATCAGCGAGAGCGGCTCGTCAAGCATCCCCCACCCGAGAGCGATGGTCAGCACCGGACCGAGGCTGCCGATCAGTGCGGCCGGAGCGCTGCCGATACGGCTGATGGCTGCGGCCAGGGCGAAGACCGGCATGACCGTGGAAAACAGCCCCATGATCAGCGCCAGCAGGTAGACCCGCACCGGCTGAACCAGGGCGGCAGGGGAGTGAACGACGCCGAAATGCACAAACGTCGCCAGGGTCGAGACGATCAGCGCCGCCGAGGCGAAGCGGACCGAGCCGTAGCGGGCGATCAGACGTCCGCCGCCGGAGAGATAGAACGCATAAGTGGCGGCCGAGGCGAGGACAAACCCGCTGCCGAGCCAGATGTCACGCTGGTGCTCCGCCCCGCCGAGGTCGTGGACGAAGACCAGGGCGATCCCGGCATAGCAGACGGCGACGGCGAGGCGTTCGTAGCCGGAGACCGGGCGGCGGAACCAGAGCACCTCGAAGAGCAGGGTCAAGATCGGGTAGGTGAAGAGGATGACCCGTTCAAGCCCGGCGGAGATATAACAGAGCCCGACAAAGTCAAAGATGCTGGCGCCGTAATAGCCGACCAGGCCGAGGCCGATGATCGCCAGGGCATCGCGACGGCTGAACGGTTTGCCGCCGCGCCCGGCCGAACGCGCGCACCAGAGAAAAACGGGGAGGGCGCAGAGCATGCGCAGGGCGAGCAGGGTGACCGCATCGACCGGCGTCTCCTGGGGGACGGCATAGGCCAGTTTGATCAGGATTGCCTTGAACGAGAAACCGAAGGCCGAGAGGACCGCCAGCCAGACGCCGACCAGGTAGGTCTCTTGCCGGCGTTCCCCTTCTCCTCCTGCCTCTGGACCTCGGTGGCGCTGTTTCATCGGCGGGACTTCACCCTTTCAATTCAACCATGATGCGTGCTTCGGGAAATTTTTCCTTGATCGCCTTTTCCGTCCGGAGCCGGTGGGCCCAGACGGTCGCCAGGCAGTTGTTGTAGTCTTCCTCCTGCTTGAGGCGAACGGTGCCGTCGGCGTCGATGGCGATCAGTTTCATGCTGCCGCCGTCGCCGACAAAGCTTTTTTGCAGTGTTTCGAGAATCTCTTCAACGTCTTTTTTCATTCCTATCCTCCAGGTGTCTGTGTGTGGTGTCGGTTGTCGGGCTCAGACGCCGGCCTCGGGGTAGAGACCGTGGACCCGGGCATGAAGCCGGGTCAGTCCGAGCAGGGTATCGATATTCGGGGTCGGCAGGTCGAGGGCGAGCCCGATCTCGCGCACGGCGCTGACCTCGTGACCGCGTTCCGCGAGCAGGGCGGCGATGAAGCCACCGCCGGCGCCGACGATACAGATCTTCTTCATGCTTACTTGTCCTTTCCGGCTTGCTCGGTCGGCCGCAATGGCTGACCGCCTTCCCCGTGAATCTTGCAATTAGATCGCCAACTTCAGGCATCACTTTCTGACTCCGCCGGTATCCCCCCGATGCCGCTGGCAGGCGCTGTTTCGCTGCCGGGTTCCGCTTGCCGGGTGGCGTCGCTGGCCGTGTCTCATATTGGGACAGCGTGAGGGGTGACGTCTCAAAAAGAAACGTGGTCGGGCGGGGTGCCCGCCCCCTGCGGCCGGGGGGTGAACAGGGGGGNAGGCTTCATGGGGCTGCGCCGTCGCTCGGCTCCGCTGGCATGATCCTTGCCATTTTCCTTTGCAGATAACGGGGCGCGCCCCGCTTCAGTGAGGATGTCTGCATGACGACCAGTAACGAAAAACTGCAACGACAGCTTGACGGCCTGAATCCGGTTCCCCTGCGCGAGGTTCCGGTGTCTGCGGCCACGATCCGCGAACAGGTGACCGGGGCCATTCTGGCCGGGGGGCGTTCGAGCCGCATGGGGCGCAACAAGGCCCTGCTCGATGTCGCCGGGCTGCCTCTGATCGAACGCACCTACCGGACCATGGCGGAGCTGTTCGCGGAGGTTATCGTGGTAACCAATACGCCGCGGGACTATGTCTTTCTCCCCTGTCCGCTCGTCGGGGATGTCTATCCCAACGTCGGCTCGATCGCCGGGGTTCACAGTGCTCTGCAGCACAGCACGAACGAGACGATCTTCGTCGTCCCCTGCGATATGCCGTTCCTTGAGCCGCGGCTGATCCGGCAGCTGTGCGCCCAGAACGGCGACTGGGACGCCCTGGTGCCGGTCAGCGCGCGCGGTGTCGAACCGCTCCACGCCCTCTACCGGCGCCGTTGCCTGCCGCAGCTCGAAACGCGCCTGTTGAGCGGCCGCAAACAACTCCTCGGTTTCCTGCGCAGCGTCGAGGCCCGCTATGTCGACGTCGATGCCTCGCTTTCGGCCAGTGCTGAGCCGCTCTTCTGCAACCTGAATACGCCGCAGGATTATGCCGCGCATGTTCCGGCCGGGCTGGTGATGTCATGAAACTGTCGCAACCCGAACAGGTCTTTCAGGACTTCGCAACCGACTGCAGCGGCTGTCGCCTGTGCGCCGGGGGGTGTTCGTTGCTCGAAAAGTCCCCCTTCACCCCGGCGGAGATCGCCAAACGGTTGCTGGCCGACGACCTTTCCCCCGAGCTGATCGGTGCGGTTCAGCGCTGCTCCCTGTGCGGTCTCTGCGGCCAGCTCTGTCCGCATGGGCTCAACCCGGCGGAGTTGATGCAAACCGCCCGCATTCACCTGGTCGCCTGCGGTCAGATCGATATCAGCGATTACCAGTTGATGCTCGTCGACACCCCGGATCATTTCTTCCGCCTCTATCGCGATACCTGGGGGATCAACTACCGCGATCTTGAAAAACAGCGTTGCCCGACCCTCTTTTTCCCCGGCTGCAGCCTTTCCAGCTACGCCCCGGAGTTGACCCGGGCGGCCTGCAACTGGCTGGTCGAGCAGGATTACAGTGTCGGCATGAGCTCCGACTGCTGCGGCCTGCCGCTGCTCAATATCGGCCTGGTCAAGCGCGCCGAGGCCCACCTGGAGCGCCTGCAGGATGAACTGTCCGCGCGCCGGGTCGAGCAGGTCGTCACCTCCTGCCCGAACTGTTTCTATTTTCTCCGTGAACACCTAGTGGGGGTTCAGGTCAGCTCGCTCTATCAACTGATGAGCGCGGTCGGGACCAGAATCGCAGGACAGCCCCGGCTCTCTGTCCACGATTCCTGTCCCGACCGCTACTCCGGCGAGATCGGCTGGTCGCTGCGCACCCTGCTCCCCGAAGGGGCGCTGGTCGAGCTGCCGAACCACGGGAGTAAAACACGCTGCTGCGGCGCCGGCGGCATGGCCTCGCTGATCGATTACCACGCCGCCGAGGAGCGGACCAATCAGCGCCGCGAGGAGATCGTCGCGGCATCGGCAACGACCTGCGTCAGTGCCTGTATGGCCTGCGTCAAGCGCCTGGGGGGCGGCTGCATGGAGAGTGCGTCGCGCAACGTCAATCATATTCTCGAACTTGTCTTTGAGCGTCCGCTTGTCCGGAGCGATATCGACCGTCGCCTGGAACTGATGTGGCAGGGGGAGGACGGCGAACGGAATATGCAGCGCCTGAACGCCAAGGTCGACGCTTTGAGCGATATTCCGCCGGGCGGCTCGAACCGGGGGGCGGCATGAGCGGAGCGGAACAGGTGAAGACGCAACAGAAACAGACCAACTGCCGGTTGTGCAGCTATCTCTGCGGCCTCAAGGCGAATATCACCAAGGGGCGGATCGCCGGGCTCGAGCCGGACCCGGAGCGTTATCCCTACGATACCGCCATCGTCTCAGGCTGCCACCGTTTTCACGCCAACCTCGAATTCCTCGAGCACCCGGAGCGTCTCAACCATCCGCTCAAGCGGGTCGGTGAGCGTGGCAGCAACCGTTGGGAGCGGATCAGTTGGGAACAGGCGCTCGACGAGATCGCCGCCAAGCTGCTCGATCTGCGTGCCCGTTTCGGCGGGGAGACCCTGGCCACGGCCATCGGCGGGCCGCACACCACCTTCTGGCCGTTGCACCGCTTTCTCAACCTGTTCGGCAGCCCCAATAATGTCGGTATCGGCCAGATCTGCTGGAACCCGTCGATCTGGGTCAACAGTCTGACCTTCGGCTGGCCGCTCGAAAACGAGGTCGATCTCGAACGCACCGGCTGCCTGCTGGTCTGGGGCGCCAATCCGGCTGAATCGGACAATTCGCTGTTCTGGAAGCAGGTGCGCGCCTACCGTCAGACCGGCAAACCGCTCGTCGTCATCGATCCGCGGCGCACGCGCACCGCGCGCCTGGCCGATCACTGGCTGGCGCCGCGCCCCGGCAGCGACGCCGCCCTCGGCCTCGGCCTGCTCCATGTCATCATCAGTGAGCGGCTGTACGACAAACATTTTGTCGCCGACTGGTGCCACGGCTTCGCCGAATTGAGCTGCCGTGTTGCCGACTACACCCCGGAGCGGGTCGCCGTCCTCACCGGGATCGAAGCGGACCGGATCATCGAGGTCGCCCGCCTCTATGCCGGCGCCCCTGCCGCTTCAATCTTCCATGGCCGCGGCCTCGATCAGCTCGGCGCCAACAGCATGGAAGTCCACCGTGCCATCGCCTGTCTCAAGGCGGTGACCGCCAACATCGACCGCCCCGGCGCGGCGCTGGTCTCGGAAGGGCCGGCCTACCTCGCCGAGATCGACCTGGAGCTGACCGAAAAACTGCCGCCGGAGCAGCGCGCCAAGCAGCTCGGTCGTGAGCGCCTGCAGCTGCAGACTTACGAAAGTTACGAGGCGCTGACACGTTTGACCGAGCGCCACGGCAAGCGTCTGCCGGCCCGTTACCTGACCTCGGCCCAGCCGAACCTGGTCTGGCGGGCGATGCTCGAAGCCGATCCCTACCCGATCCGCGCCCTGATCGTCAGCGGCGCCAACCCGCTGATCAGCCAGGCCGACAGCCGCCTGATCCATGCGGCGCTCAAGAGCCTCGACCTGCTCGTCGCGCTCGAACTGTTCCCCAACTCAACCAGCGTCCTCGCCGACTATGTGTTGCCGATGGCCGGCAGCCTGGAGCGCCCGGTGCTGCAGACCAACGCCGGGGACGCGGATATCGCCTACGGTGGGCCGGCGGCTATCGCGCCGCTGTTCGAGCGGCGCTGCGATTTCGATGTCTGGCGCGAGCTGGGGCTGCGTTGCGGTCAGGAAGAGCATTGGCCCTGGGAACGCTTCGAGGACAGCCTGAACGCGATCGTCACCCCGCTGGGCTACAGCTGGGAAGAGTTCTGCATCAGCGGTCTGCACGCGCCGCCGCCGCAGTACGAAAAACACCTGGATGAAGGGCGCGGGTTCGCCACGGCGAGCGGCAGGATCGAGCTCTATTCCTGTTTCCTCGAACGCTTCGGCGCCGATCCGCTGCCGGGGCACACGCCGACCGACGCGGCGGACGCGTTCCCGCTGACGCTCATCTCCGGCGGCCGCAAGCAGCCGTACTGGGCTTCCTCCTTCCATTACCTGCAGACCCTCAAGCGCCCCAACCAGCGGCCGACGGCCGAGGTCAGCCTCAGCACCGCGCGCCAGTGCAAGCTCCATGAAGGGCAGGAGGTCGAGGTCGCGACCCCCTGGGGCACAGCGCTCTTCAGCCTGCGGATCGCCGAGATGCGTGACGGAGTCGTCAACGTCGATTACGGCTGGTGGTTCCCGCGCGAGGAGCTGGCCGAGCCGCACCTGGGCGGGGCCTTCGTCGCCAACGCCAACACCCTGACGACCGCCGATTTTGCCAGCGCCGACCCGGTGCTGGGGCAATGGAAATACAACAACCTTCCGTGCCGGATCTGTCCGGCAGAAATTCAAGAGCCGCAGTGTGCTTCCGAAGAGCCGGTTGCGCCGCAAGCAAAGGAGAACCACTGATGACGACCCGTAAAAACGCCCTGATCTTTTTTACCAAGGTACCGGCCCCGGGAATGACCAAAACCCGCCTGACCAAGGAAGCCGGTGGAATTTTTACCCCCGAGGAGGCGGCCGAGTTCTACCTCGCCGTCATGCTCGACACCGCCGAGGTCGGCTTCCGCGCCCTCGAACTGCTGCAGCAGAGTGCCGCCGGTGAGGAAGAGTACACCTTCTTCGTCTGTGCCGCGCCGGTTGACGATCATCCGCGGCTGCAGGAGATTTTCAGCGACCTGGGTGAGCGCGGCGTGCCGACCCATTACATCGCCGACGAAGGGGGCAACTTCAACGAACACTTCAACGACGCCTTCCAACAGGTCTTTGCCAAGGGGTTTGATGCCGCTGTGGCGATCGGCGGCGACCAGCCGCAGATGTCGACGACCAATATCATCAGCGCCTTCCAGTGGCTGCGCAAATTCTCCGCCAGTCACGCCGAGAGCGGGCTGGTGCACTGCCCCTGCCAGGCCTGCGGCGTTTCGCTGATCGGCCTGAACAGCAAGACGCCGATGGATTTCGCAGGGGTCTTCTACAATGCCAACGGCGTGTCGGCCCTCGACGCCATCATCAATATCTGCGTCGCCAAGGAGATTCCGGTCGCCGCCCTGGAGACCGTGGCCGATATCGACAACGTCGAAGACCTCGCCCACGCCCTGAGCCTGGCGCACTCGCAGGAGTACACCAGCCGCTTCCAGGAGGGTGTTGTCGTTCCGCAACGTTTCCTCGCCTGGGCCGCCGAGAACGGTCTGAGCGTCTGCACGCCGCCCAACGAGGACCACGACCCGCGGGAGTTGCTCGATGCCTGAAGTCAGAGTTGCTCATGAGCGCTGCACCGGCTGCGGCATGTGCGTCAATTTCTGCCCCGTCGATATCTTCGAGCTGGGGAGCAATGACGGCAAGCGTGTCGCCCTGGTGTCGCGCATGGAGGATTGTTGGGCCTGCGACACCTGTGTCGGCCAGTGTCCGGAGAACGCCATCGAGGTGATCGAGAGCCGCGAAGAGGCCGCCGCGCGCGAGGCCAAATTCAGCGTCCGCGCCGAACCGCTGCCGGCGGAGGAACGCACCCGCTACCGCTACTGGCAGAAGACCCTGCGCGAGATTCTCGGACTGCGCTGGGATCCGGTGGCGATCACCCTGGTCAAGCAGAACGATCCGGTGCCGAACGCACCGATGCCGCGGGTGAAGCTGCGCTATTGCCAGTCGTTGATGATGGCCCGACGCGGCAAGACATTGCTGATGCCGGCCCAGTGCCATGCCTGCCCGGACGGAACCCATATCCTCGGCCTGACCGAGATTCCGCCCAAGCTGGCCAGCGGGGAGATGTATCTCCACTTCAAGAAGCTGGCGAGCATGGAGGCGGCCAAGCGGATGGTCGCCGAGCGCCCGCGACTCCCCGAGCGTTCGACCCTGGCGACCCTGGTCGCACCGCTCGGCGACACCCCGGCGACGCCCGATGTTATCGCCGTCATCGCCAAGCCGGAGCAGATCATGTGGCTGAGCATGAGCGCCTCGTTCGAGAGCGGAAAGCGCTCCACGTTCCACGTCAGCGGTTACAACGCCCAGTGCGTGGAGACCACGCTGCTCCCCTACACCGCGCAGAAGTTCAATATCTCGCTCGGTTGTTACGGCTGCCGCGCCAGTTCCGATATCGGTGACGAGCTGATGTTCATGGGGATTCCTACGGCGCAGATGCCGGCACTGATCGAAGGGTTGAAACGGCTCGGGCAGAAGGCGATCGGCGACTCACGGCGCAAGATCTACCTGCCGCCGAACGTCTGATCAAAATTGCTGGCGACTCAAATGTTGCCAGCCATTTTGATGCTTTTGTGACAGCTTCAAAATGAGATTCCCGGCTCAAAATGGCGTTGGTGGAGGTTCTTCTCCGGCCCTGCAGAGGGGGGAGCCGGGTTTATCGTCAAGGCGCCCGTCCGCTGTTTTTGGCGGGTGTTTTTGTTGAAATCCTAACACTCTGAAATAAAAAGGCTTTATCTGTTTTCGAGCCGTTTGCTTCAGTGTGGAAAAATGAGTCTCGCGAACTGTTTCCGGGGGGCAAATGTGGCATCTATCTTGCTGTTATTACAGCTGTATCGGTGGTTATCCCGGATCGGTTCAAAACGGGTTCGTACAGTGGCGTGCAGTGCGTCATTCAACTTGTCAATCACGACGACATGAAAAGGAGAGAAGTTATGTGTTTTAGACCTGGTGGTGTAGAGAAACCGCAAGTTTGCCCCAAGTGCGGCAAGAAACTGGTCGCCCTCGGCGGCGTCAAGCAGACCAAGTGCCCGTTCTGTAAAACCCCGCTCGACGAGAGCGCGGAAGAAGGCAAGTAAGGGGAGAGGTCACTTTCCCGAACGACCCGACCGCCGGGGCTGTCCCGCTACAACAGCCCCCGCGTCCGGCGTCTGGCTCTGCCAACAAAGCACAGAAAAACACCAGAAACAGCAAAAGCCCCCGCCTCCCGGAAAGAGCGGGGTTTTTTGTTTGCACATTCTTTTGACAATCCGGCTGCCGCAGGCTAGATTGCAACGAGAGCAAACAACAGAATATTCACGAATCACCGCAGGGGGGCGGGAGAAGATTCATCAGACCACCTTCGGTAACGAGGGTGTTTTTTTGTTTCGGGAGTCCTGAGCGAGATTTGTTCGGTAGGTGTCTGTCCTTTTGAGTATGCTAAGAAAAGATTCAAAATCAATGAGACACGGGTGAACACGGAAATGACCGATTCGGGATCAAAACTCAAATGCGGTATTTCGGTGTTTTGGTCTAATCCACGCCCTCATGTCGTTGATGTAGAACGGAGACAGGTGTTGCAGTGGCAGAACTGGTCTCCGTTTTTTCGCAGATTTCCGGGAAATGTGTCATTTTCTCAATCGTTTTTTTAACCGGATTTACATAACATCACGGATGTTAAAGCATAAAAATATTTTCATAGAGAAAAAACAGATAGAGACTTCCATTACTTTATCCCGTTAGTGTATAAGTAAAACAGAACGCAATTTTAATCTATGCATAGCATAGGTAGACGGCGCTCATCTTTCCTCAGTAGCCACTTAAAGTACAAGTGGCCAAATCTAAAAGTCTATCCAGTCCTCCTTCACTGAAACAATCATCAGTAATTAATGGGGTTTTCTCCTTTTACTGGTTCATATGTCCATATGGATATCTTTCTTGTTGTGCATTTAAGATATCTGCGCTGAATAAAATTGAAAATTTTTTGAGTGAATACTTTATAGATAAAAATGTTTTCTGGTTCGTTCCGACGTAGTTTCGGGTCTTTTTCTTTTGATTTGCCACAGGCTTCAGAAGTAGGACCGTAACCCATTAACCGGAGGTGAGGATGGAAAAAAGTAGTTTTTTGAGATGCAGGATCAATGCACTGTTTAACGTGTTGTTGGTGCTTGCCTTACTGATGATTCCCTGCTTGTCCACGGCGGCCTTGACCGGTCCCGTTGATGCCCCCCCTGGTGGGGCCGCAGTCACGATCACTCCTAATACGGATGGTGATATTGGTAAAGCGGGTGGAAGAACCTATACCTATTCCGATATTGTTCGGGCAAATGAGGGTGGTCTTGTCTATTGGGGGATTACTGAGGACAGTGTAAAGCTGTCCCTCGATTTCGACACGGATTATGTTGGTGACGAGGTCATGACCTTCGATCCGGCGAGATCTGATCTGCCGAACGGGATCGTTGTCTGGGTGGGTTCCACGTCGATTTACAACGCCATAACACGTACAACTGTCACTTTAACCGGGACCTATTTTACCCTCACGGTTACGGATGACCTGGGCGCTCCTCTTGCGCTGACGCAGCCTGACACTGTCGGTTTGCCGGCCGGTATGGGTGGGGTTCTTGAAGTCACAGCGGGGATGGAATTTAATGCCAACATGATCTTCAGGATCGCAGATGGTACCCCCGCGTATGATTATTACAATGCCTACCCGACAATCGGCAGCGTGGCCTATACATCCGTTGATTACGGGTTTTATTATAATCCCGTAGAAATCAGCGATATCGGGGACCAGTTGATCCAGATCAACAGCACCAGTGACCCTTATACTTTTACGATCAGTAATGCGACGGGAACTCCGCTCCTCAGTGGTACGTCCAGCGACCAAAGCGTGGTGGCCGATGCCGGCATCACTTTCTCCTATGTCGATCCCGATTGGACGGTGACGATCGTTCCGGTTGCCGATGCCAGCGGTTCAACGACGATCACCATTAGCGTCACCGACGAAGATGAGTTGACAGCGACAGAAACCTTTGTGCTGACGGTCAACGGCCCGCCGACCTTGACGGCTAACCAGCCAATTGCCGTTAACCGGGGCGGAAGTGTTGTTCTGACAACGACCCAGCTGTCTGCGTCGGATAATGAAAGTGGACCGGAAGAGCTCGATTTTCTGGTCGGCCCGGATGGAAACGGTGGTCCACCTCGATTTGGTGAGCTTCTGCTTGATGGCACCCCTCTCGCCGCCGGTGAAAGTTTTACTCAACAACAATTGGCCGATGGCTTGGTTTCCTACCAGCACGATGACAGCTGTGATCAGCCGGCCGATGACTTCCAGTTTGATGTTCGCGATGCCGACGGCGGTTCGGCCGTTCTGGCGGCAACAGCAGGACAATATCAATCCTATACCTTTGCCGGTTTCCTGGTTCAATACCCGAACCGTGCCCCGGTTGCCATTGATGATGCGATCAGCATTCCCATGGGTGTTCCCTATTCGGGGACTTTGACTTCCAGCGATGATGACTGCGTCCAGCAGCAAATGACCTACAGCATCGTCACAAACGGCAGCAGGGGAACGGCCGTTATCACCGATGCCGCGACCGGCGCCTATACCTATACACCTGCACCCGGTGAGCTTGGCAGTGACTCCTTCACCTTTATGGTGAATGATGGTACCGCGGATGCAGCGACTCCGGGAACGATCACCATTGAGATCGAAAACCAGGCGCCTACGGCAAATGATCTGGCTGCTTCGACCACTGAAAACGATCCGGTCTCCGGCATGCTGTCGGGCAGCGATGCAGACCTGCCAGCACAGACTCTGACTTATGGTCTGAATACCGACGGTACGCTCGGATCGGTCTTCATTAGTGCTTCTAGCGGAATGTTCACCTATACCCCGTTGCCGGGTGCTTTTGGTGAAGATACTTTCACCTACTACGTTCGCGATGGTTATGTAAATTCTGCTCCGGCAACCGTCACGGTTTCTATCGCGCCCGATCTGAATAACGGCGACCTGTTGATCTCGGGTTC
The DNA here is from genome assembly GCA_002869665.1 of Desulfuromonas sp. Classification (GTDB taxonomy): domain Bacteria; phylum Desulfobacterota; class Desulfuromonadia; order Desulfuromonadales; family Geopsychrobacteraceae; genus PKUG01. The sequence goes on from PKUG01000106.1 coordinate 13,598, forward strand.
TGTTGACACGCAAGTTGTCGAGGAGCCACCCGGCGATGTGATGGCCGTCATGGATGCGGAAATTGACAATGGTTGCCGTGTCGTTCTTGTCGATCCGGTCAACGGTTATGAAGCCGTTGTCGCTTCCGGCGGCCTGATCGGTGAAGCCCGGGAAATCAGGGGGATTGCCGTTGAATCCTGCCGGACAATTCTGCTGATCGACGGAACCGAGGGCGCAAGTCGACTGCTGCGTGTCAACCTTCTGACCGGCGAGCAGAGCGTTGTCTACAGTGACCTGGTCTTCCCGATCGATGTCGTCGTTGAAGCGAGTGGAAATATCCTGATCAGTGACGGGCCAGTTGGGATCAAACGTATTGATCCCAGCGGGGGGCTGATAGGTGTTTTTTCTGGCTCTGAAGTCACTTTTGCGACGGGTTTGACTGTTGCTACCGAGGGAGCGATTTTTGCCTCGAATGCTGGCGTGGCATCTGGAATGCCAGGAGCCTACAGCAGCGTTCTGAAAATTGATCCGGTGCCGACATTGATCACCGCTAACGAGAACCTTTTCCTGCCAATTGGGATCACCCTCGGCACTGACGAAAATCTTTATGTTGCCGAAGCCTTGCCCATTTTTACGGATGGCGTGGGAACAAGTGCGATTGTCAGAGTTTTGGCTGATGGGAGCCAGGAAATGGTCGCCGCCGATGGTGATCTGATGGGGCCGACAGATGTGATTGAACACACGACCGGAGAGCTTCTTGTCACGAACATGATGGGCGGAGATCTGGTTTCTGTGGATCCGGATACAGGAAATACCTTCATGTTCAAGATCACCGATCTGCTCGACAGGGCCTGGGCATTAACGGTCCTTCCCAATGATGACAGCGATGGAGACGGAATACCGGACGAGTGTGACATCTGCGACGGTGATGACACTGTCGACAGCGATGGAGACGGGGTGCCGGATGCCTGTGATATCTGCCCTCTCGGTGATGACGCAGTAGACGTTGACCTTGATGGGGTGCCGGACGCTTGCGACATCTGCTTCCCGGGTGATGCTACTCTGGATGCCGATTAAGATGGTGTTCCGGATGCTTGCGATATCTGTCCAGGTGGTGATGACGCGGCTGACGCTGATGGTGATGGTACGCCTGACTACTGTGATGCCTGCCCCAACGATCCTGACAACGATATCGATGGCGATGGGATCTGCGGTGATGTCGACAGTTGTCCCAACGGCAATAACAACCTGGATGCCGACGGTGACGGAATTCCGGATGGCTGTGATCCCGATGCCTACACCTGCCTGCCGCCGACGGCCATTTATGTCCCGGCCAGCAGCGACACAGGTGAGTACTTGGTGACCTGGGATCCGTCTCCGACGCCGGATGTTATTTACACCCTCGTAGAAGCGACCGATCCGGCGTTTACGCAGAATGTCCGCAACGCCTATATCGGTACCGAGCTCAGCTTCCTGATCACCGACCGCGAAGCGGGCCATTATTATTACCAGGCCCGGGCTAACCGTGCCGACCTGACCCGTAGTATCTTCCTGGTCGCCGATAACGGCTGTGCCGTCTCCGCGGATGCTGCTCTTCTGGAGCCGCCGGCCAGCCTGACGGTTCCCGCCAGCGCAACAACGATCTATACCGTCTCCTGGGAAGCATCCCCCTCGGCCGGAGTGACCTATGTGCTTGAAGAAGCGACGGACGCCAACTTCACCACCGGCCAAAATGTCGCCTACAGCGGTACCGCGTTAAGCGCATCCATCGACAAGCGTTACGTGCGTGGTGCAAGCGGGACGACCTTCTACTACCGGGTCAAGGCGATCCGCAGTGGTGATGCGGACAGTGAT
>PKUG01000167.1 GCA_002869665.1 Desulfuromonas sp.
GGCGCGACCCTCGGGCGCAAGGTCAAGGCGGTGATGGAAATGATCGATGCAATGAAACCGATCATCGACGATCAATTCGCCGATATCGAAATCGGTGTTATCTGCCGCAACTTCCCTGAGCTTGAACACTACCGCGCACAAGCCGCCATGAACCTGCGCCCTCACCTCACCTATGCGGAACTCGAAGCGATGCGGAACTCGAAGCGATGCGGGAATTGGCGCGGGAGAGGTTGAGGGAGGGATAGTATTAGATCTGATGACTACTAACAGAAAAAGCCATCCGTGATTTTCCGGATGGCTTTTAGATATTAATGCTCGTATCCAATTTTTTTGCGCCGCATTGAACCTATGACATAACGGTGGATAGTCATTGGTAGATCGACCTTTTGTGGAATGTAAATTGGGTAACTTATCGATCACCTTATTTCGTCTTTGATTGAAATAATTATTTCTTTTGCATCAGGGTGCCCATTTTTTTCAGCCATTTCCAACCAATATATGGCTTTGTCATTATCTGGCTGAACCCCTTTCCCTAAATGAAATATTATGCCTAAGATAAACTGCGCATCAATCATTCCTTGTGAAGCAGCTTTATCTAACCAAAATATAGACTTTTCATAGTTTATATTTTCTCCATTGCCGGTTGAATACATATGTCCAATAGCATATTGGGCTGGAGCATATCCATTCTCTGCCGATCTCAAACACCATCTGAATGCTTGATTATTATCTTTATGGATACCTTTCCCTTCACTATACAACACTGAGATTTCATACTGAGCTTGTGCATTATCAAGTTCTGCTGCTTTTTTTAACCAATAAAAAGCTTTTTCGTAGTCAAGCTCGGCTCCATACCCTTTGAGATAAATTAGTCCCAACATGAGTTGAGCTTTTTCGTGATTTTTTAGAGCAGCCGATTCAAAAAGGTCAAAAGCCATCTTCTGATTAGCATTCTTTCCATTCCCTGTTGCATAAATTAGAGCCAAGCTAAACTCTGCTTTAGGATGTCCTTGTTTCGCTGCATTTTCGTATAAAAGAACAGCTTTCTCTAAATTTCTATATTTACCATTATTCTTTTGAAATATCTGGCCTAGATTATATTGAGCACTAGCAAGCCCTTGGCCAGCAGCTTTTTTAAGAAGACCAACTGCCTTATCAATATCATATTCAACGCATTCTGATTTATAATACATTGTACCAAGAATGTCCTGCGCATAGCTGAAACCATTTTCTGAAGAAATTTTCAGCCATGATAAAGCCAATTCGCAGTTCTTAGTAACCTCTTTGCCGTCCTTGTAGATAAGTCCTAATGAAGCTTGAGCCCATGGATGGTTTTGTTCAGCTGCTTTTTTATACCAATATATTGATAGCTGGATATCCTTATCAACACCGTTCCCAGATCTATACATTCTGGCAATATTGAATTGAGCTTTATCATTACCTTGTTCTGAAGCCTTTTCATACCAATAGGCGGCCTTATTTAAATCAATAGATACACCAATCCCCTCTTCATATGCATATCCAAGTTCATACTGCGCTTCTACAACTCCTCTATTTGCTTTCTCAAGAAGGATAGAGAAACTATCATCTGCTAATATTTTGCTTGACGTTGAAAATAACACCAAAAATGAGATCATTAAAAAAAATATTCTTCGATATTTTTTCATTATTATTTGATCTTTCTATCTATGGATAGCCACAGATTTTTTGAATCAGGTCATTGAAGCAGAGCGTCTTAGACGGGGCCAGCCTTAATGGTGTAGATCTGGTTTATAATCAGATCAGACAATTCAGACTTAACGTAAAAAAGAAAAATCCACACTCAATAATGAAGGTGGATTTCTTAATATGAAATCTTAGCCCCCCCCGCATGATTTCTAGACTCTTTAATAAATTTTGTCTCGTCAATCTAGCTTTCAAATCAAAATCTGTCAAAAAGAATATAATTATAGCCACTATTTATGCCCGCTCAAACGGCTCATACAGCCGCTTGTACTCATCCTGCGCATATCGGTCGGTCATGCTGGCAATATAGTCGCAGATAACCCGTTCCTTGCCGTATTCGCCGAACCGTTCCTGATGCCGTTCGGGTAGCAGGCTGGGATTAGCGATGTAGTTCTCAAACAGCAGGGTGATGAAGCGTTCGGCTTTGACGCGCATCCGTTCGACCTTGGAATGACGGTAGAGCTTGCGATAGAGAAACTTCTTTAACTGCTTGTTGAGTTCGACCATCTCCGGACTCAGGTGGACGAGGCTTTTCGGCTGATTGCGTACATCGTCGAGTGAGCGTATCCCCTGCCCGACCAGATTCTGCGTCGTCGTTTCGACCAGGTCGTGAATCATGTCGCCGATCAGGTAGCTGATGGTCTGAAGGATGTGGCGTTTTTCATCAAGAGTCGGGAACTTTTCGGCCACCTTGCTGTAGGTGTGCTGCCAGAGTTCGACCTCGGCGAGATCTTTCAGGCAGATGTAGCCGGCCTTGAGGCCGTCGTCGATATCGTGATTGTTGTAGGCGATCTCGTCGGCGAGGTCGATGATCTGGGCTTCGAGGGTCGGGCGCAGATTTGGCTCGTAGTCGCGGACTGCCGCGCTGCCGGCGCAATCGTAGTCGGACGAATGCTTGATGATCCCCTCGCGGGTTTCCCAGCTGAGATTGAGGCCGTTGAAATCGGGATAGCGGTGTTCCAGCAGTTCGACAATCCGCAGCGACTGGCGGTTGTGCTCGAACCCGCCGTAATCTTTCATCAGGCGATTGAGTACCGCTTCGCCGGTGTGGCCGAACGGGGTATGGCCGAGGTCATGTGACAGGGCCAGCGTCTCGATGAGATCTTCGTTGAGCTGCAGCTTGCGGGCGATGCCGCGGGCGATCTGGGCGACTTCAAGGGAATGGGTCAGGCGCGTGCGGTAGTAATCCCCTTCGTGATTGACGAAGACCTGGGTTTTGTATTCAAGGCGGCGGAAGGCAGCACAGTGGATGATCCGATCACGGTCACGTTCGTAGATCGTACGATCGTCTTTATAAGGTTCCTCGTGTCGTCGGCCGCGACTGCGTTCACTGTGTGCGGCGTAGGGTGCTAGCGCGGATCTGTGCATGGTCATCCTCCTGAACGGACGGGTATTGATTTCATGGAATCATCGTCACATGTGTCCGTGACAGAATAAGTCATTATTGTGACATGGAAAGTGCTTGAAAAGCGGTGAACATCTTGTTAAGAAAACGTTTCCGTCCGCATTGCGGGCGTGTCTTTATTGGATAAACGCTCGTTCAAAACTACGAACTTTCAGTCCAGACCTTCAGGTGCAGCTGATTTGCCCTTCTCCCCAGGGGAGAAGGTGCCCCGAAGGGGCGGATGATGGGGCTTTTGCCGTCAGCGATTCCCCCTACCCGGCGCTACGCGCCACCCTCTCATTCGGGGAGTGGGGATGATTACTGATTTTCAGGATGTTCAGTCCTGATCAAACCCCTGTATTTTCAGCGCAGGGTGTTTATTCGTTGAAAGTGTAGCCTATGAGGATCATCAGTGGAACCGCGCGCGGCAGGCAGCTGGCGACTTTTTCCGGCAAGGATATCCGGCCGACGCCGGACCGGGTGCGTGAGGCGCTATTCAGCAAACTGACCAGCCGGCTCGGCTCGTTCAACGGTCTTAAAGTTTTGGAGCTGTTAGCCGGAAGCGGAGCACAGGCACTCGAAGCGCTCAGCCGTGGTGCGGCCTCGGCGGTGCTGGTCGATTCCGGCCGCGTGGCGACCGAGACGATCCGCGAGAACATCAAACGCTGCCGTTGCGCAGAGCGGGCGAAGTTCATCGCCCAGGATGTCTACAAGGCCCTGCCCGCGCTGGTGAGCGCTGCCCCCTTTGACCTGATCCTGCTCGACCCCCCCTACCGGATGAATCATATCCCCCGGGTTATAGAGATAATCGAATCCTTGAATCTGCTGGCCGAACATGGAATAATCTGCGCCGAATCGGCAAAAGGCGAAGAGTGCGGTGAATTTTCTACATTGACCCTGATTGACAGCAGAGCGTACGGAACCACCCAGGTTCATCTGTACGCTCATCCAGAGGTTTGAAATGAATCGACATATTGCAATCTACCCCGGCTCGTTCGACCCCTTCACCAACGGACATCTTGATATCGCCCGGCGCGGTCTGGAGATTTTCGATACCGTGATCCTGGCCGTCGCCAAGAACTCGGAGAAGAACAGCCTGTTCTCCGTGGCTGAACGGGTCGAGATGATTACCCGCCTGACGGACAACAATCCACGACTGCAGGTTGAAACCTTCGATGGCCTGCTGGTCGATTACGTTGTTTCCAAGGGAGCCAGGGTGATTCTGCGTGGCCTGCGGGCGGTTACCGACTTCGAGTTCGAATTCCAGTTGGCGCAGATGAACCACACCGTCTGCAGCCAGGTCGAAACCCTGTTCATGATGACCTCGCCGAATTTCGCTTATCTCAGTTCGTCGATTGTGAAGGAAGTTGGCAGACTGGGTGGCGACATCAGCAAGTTCGTGCCGCCGCTGGTGCGTGAAGAGTTGATGAAGAAGTTCGGGCTGCTGTAAATTGATTTTACCCCCTCTCCATGAGGGAGAGGGCTGGGGTGAGGGGGAAACAGGCGCAAACCAAGTAGAATGACAAGCCCCCTCATCCGGCCTGCGGCCACCTTCTCCCCTGGGGAGAAGGCATGTCTCGCTGTAAAATTCGAAAAATCTCGCCTGAATAACTCTTAAAGTTTTTCCTTAATTATCCCTACATAACATCCATAAATCTATGGGTTTGTGGAATGATCCTGACGTTGGCATGACAGGCTGCCGCGATGCCCTGTTGCGCCAGCAGGCGACGGGTGCTGACCCCGACTTTCCCTTCGATTGTCACCGGCTGGAGAATCAGCCAGATCCCCTCATCAACTTCGTTGATCAGGCGCGCTGCGCGCTCTAATTCCTCATCCGGCGTCTCTTCTCCGACCACGATCTTGACGTAACAGTTTGTCCGCCTGGCGATTTCGAGAAAACGTCGGTGCGTGTTCCAATCGCTCTCTTCCCCCGTCTGCGACCACAGCTTGATATCCATGGCGATCCAGTCGAAGAACTCAATGAGCTGCTCCAGTTCATCGGGCAGGGTGCCGTTGGTTTCGAGGTAGAGCGGTAGCTCCTTGCGCAGTTCGGGGAGCCAGGCTTTCAGCATTTCAACGTGCAGCAGCGGTTCGCCGCCGGTGAGACTGAGGGAATGGTGCGCGCCCGGCAGCAGTGCTTTCCAGGCACGGATCTGGTCGACAACCCTGGTGAGCGTCAACGGATTCTGCCAGCTGGTGAGATTGCCTGAACCGGGGATCTCTTCAACCAGGCAATTCTCCTTACTGCTGAAATCAGTGTCGCAGTAGCGACAGTTGAGATTGCAGTGCGGCAGGCGCAGAAACACCTGGCGACAGCCGACGAGCAGCCCTTCCCCCTGGATCGAGGAGAAGAGTTCGATCAGCTCAGCTGAGGGTGTAGCTGGCATAGGCGTTGTCCGATTCCCAGACTGTAACCTTTTCGATTTCGACAGCGTACTCGCCGAGGCTGCTGCACAGGCGGTCGAAGATGAACTTCGAAATATGCTCCGACGACGGGCTGATCCCCTTGAAGGCATCGAGATCGTTCAGATACTTGTGGTCGAGGTAGTTCATGATCTCGCGGGTGTGTTTCTTGAGAATCTTGAAATCAATCCCTAAACCGGCCTCGTCGAGGGTTTCGGCTGCCACGGTGACTTCGACCTTCCAGTTGTGACCGTGGAGATTTTCACAGTCGCCCTGATAGTTCAGTAGGTTATGGGCTGCGGCGAAATGCGTTTGAATGGTCAGATGGTACATCTATTCTCCTGTGTCTTCCCAGGGCGCAGCATTCTCGCGCGCCGCTATGCTGTAGTCTTCACTGGCCCAGCGCCCGAGGTCGATCAGGCGGCATTTTTCGGAACAGAACGGGCGTGAAGGGTTCTCTTGCCAGGTTGTTTGCGTCCCGCAGCGCGGGCACTTAATTTTCGTCATCTTCATGGCGTCACTATAAAGCTTTTCAACTGATGGTGAAAAGCCATGTGCGAAAAAAAAATGTGAAGTAGGTCAATCCATTACCACAGAGCACAGAAAACGCTGGGAAAACCCTTGTTAGCGCATCTTCCCTGTGTCCTCTCTGTGGTAAATCTTCAGATTTTTTAGATATTGCTCGGGTGATTAAACAGTGAAAAGATTGGGGCTTATCTCGATCTGCTCTACTCGGGAAAACCTATCTGGATAACCAGAAAAATCTATTTAAATTTATCCCGCTGAGGCGCAGTGGCGCTGAGGGATGCCATCTTACTTTTCCAACAAATCCTAAGAGTTACCAACCATTAGAAATAATATTCTCTGCGTCTTTTCTTCTGTCCTTCTCTGTGCCTCCGCGCCTTTGCGTGAAATATGAATTCCGATTCCGATAGCGAGACGGATTGTTATTTCAGGTTGCGGATGTTGAGCCCACATGAGGTTATTGAACCCTCCTTAGGCATTTATCCGCCGGAGCAATAATTAAAAGCTATCCAGCGTGAAGTCAACGGTCGTTGTCTCTCCGTCGAGAATCAGTTCTGAAGCCAGCGGCGCTGATCGGGCCAGGACCTGGCCGCGACGGATGACTGCCAGGCGTGGGCCGCGCAAGCGGATCGCTTCGATCGGGTCCCGCCCTTGGAGGACGACCATGTCGGCGTTGAAGCCCTCCTGAATTCCGTACCCCTCCAGCCCCATGGCAGCGGCGGAGCGGGTCGTGACGGCGTTGAAAAGTTCGTTCATTTCACCGATACCGCTCATGTGCAGGGCGTGAATCCCCATGTGAGCAACTTCGAGCATGTCGTGGGTGCCGAGGGGGTACCAGGGATCAAGGACATCGTCATGGCCGAGACAGACGTTGATACCGGCAGCCAGCAGCTCTTTGACGCGGGTCAGTCCGCGGCGTTTCGGGTAGGTGTCGTGCCGCCCCTGAAGGACCATGTTGACCAACGGATTGCAGACCGCGTGCATCTGCGCTTCGGCCATCAGCGGTAGCAGCTTGCTGATGTAATAGTTGTCCATCGAATGCATCGAGGTCAGATGCGAACCGGTCACCCTCCCCTGCAGCCCGAGACGAACGGTCTCCAACGCCAGGGATTCGACATGGCGGGAGAGCGGGTCGTCCGATTCGTCGCAATGCATGTCAACCATCAGACCGCGTTCCGCCGCCAGTTCACAGAGCAATCGCACCGACTCGGCCCCCTGGGCCATGGTGCGTTCGAAGTGTGGAATCCCGCCGACCACATCGACCCCCATATCAAGAGCTTTTTGCGTCTGTTCCATGGCCTTCGGATCGCGCAGGTAGCCATCCTGTGGAAAGGCGACCAGTTGGAGATCGACGTAGGTTTTCATCTCTTCACGCAGTTCCAGCAAAACCTGGACCGCCATAAGTGACGGGTCGCAGGTATCGACATGGGTACGGATGGCGAGAATGCCGCGCGAGATCGACCAGGTGAGCAGCTTTTTCGCCCGCTGTTTGAATTTTTCCGCCGTCTGCTGCGGTTTCAGATCACTCCAAAGGGCGATCCCTTCGAGCAGGGTGCCGCTTTCGTTGCGGCGCGGCTGGCCGTGCAGCGACAGGGTCGCGTCCATGTGGAAATGAACGTCGACAAACGGCGGCGTGACAAAACAGCCACCGGCATCGACGATCTCCCTGGCTTCAGCATCGATCCGGGGAGCGATTTCGATAATCCGGCCGTCTTTACAGGCGATATCGCAGGGTGTCGGCCGATCGTTGAGGATGGCCTGCCGAACAAGCAGATCCAGCATAAAAGCACTCCTTGAAGATTTATGAGCGAGTCAAAAGCTTTACTACAAGACGCTGAGAAAAGTTCTAAAAAGAAAGTTTTAAAGATAATCCCCTCTCCCTGAGGGAGAGGGCCAGGGTGAGGGGAAGCCCGTTAAAAAGCCCCCTCATCCGACCCGTTGGGCACCTTCTCCCCAAGGGAGAAGGGAGATTGAGGAGCGTTGAATCACTACGAGAATTTTCTATCCTGCCATCACCGCTCACCACGCCGGAACGGAATCAACAACGCCTTCGGATAGGCGGCGCGGCGTGACATGATGATCAGCGCCAGGATACTCATGACATACGGCGCCATCAGGTAAAACTGGTACGGAATCGCGGTTCTGGCCTGTTGCTGAACGCGCATCTGCAGCGCGTCGAAGGTGGCGAAGAGGATGGTGCCGAGCAGGGCTTTACCCGGTTTCCAGGAGGCGAACACGACCAAGGCGACACAGATCCAGCCGCGGCCGTTGACCATACCGATATAAAAGGCATCGAAAGCAGACAGGGTCAGGTAGGTGCCGCCGACCGCCATCAGCGCGCTGCCGAAAACGACCGCACCGGTGCGCAGCAGGTGGACGTTGATCCCCTGGGCCTCTGCTGCCAGCGGGTTCTCGCCAACCATGCGCACAGCCAGCCCGAGCGGTGTGGCGAACAGTGTGTAGCTGATGAAGATCACCAACAGCAGCGCCAACCAGGTAAGCGGCGACTGGACGAAGATTGTATCGCCGATGACCGGAATTTTAGACAACAGCGGCAGCGCAAAAGGTTCAAAGGGGACGATCTTCGGCGGCGTGGTGACATTGGGCAGCAGCATGCGGAAGACGAAATAACAGAGCGCCGAGGCGAGCATGGTGATGCCGAGTCCGGTGACATGCTGGGACAGGCCGAGATAGACGGTCAGCAAACTGTGCAGCAGGCCGAAAAGCGCCCCGACGAACGCGGCAAAGAGCACCCCACCCCACAGGCTCCCCCCCTGGTAGACCCACATCCAGCCGGCCATAGAGCCGACGGTCATGATTCCTTCGATGCCGAGGTTGAGGACCCCGGAACGCTCGCAGACCAGTTCGCCCAGAGTGCCGAAGATCAGCGGGGTTGCCATTCTCAGGGTCGCTACCCAGAAACCGGTGGTCAGTATCATATCCAAAAGATCGGGCATACGTTACCTCCAGCGAATCCGGTAACGGGTGAGCAGCATGCTCACCAGCACGGTCAGCAGCGCCGTCGCGGTGATGACGTCGGCGATATAGTTGGACACTGAGAGTGCGCGGCTCATGGAGTCGGCGCCGTTGTAGACGACGGCGACGAAAAATGCGGAAAGAATGACGCCGAGCGGATTGAGACCGGCGAGCATAGCGACGACGATGCCGGTGTAACCGAAACCGGGCGACAGGTCGAGGGTCAGGTAGCCTTTGAGGCCGCAGAGTTCGCTGACTCCGGCCATCCCCGCGAGGCCGCCGCTGATCAGAGCGGTGCGGATAACGGCCCGGTTGACCGGAATCCCGGAGAACTCGGCCCCCTTCTGGTTGGCGCCGACAGCCCGGATTTCATACCCCCAGACACTGAACTTGGTCAGCGCCCAGGCCCCGACACCACTCAGCAGTGCGATCAGCAGACCGGCATGCAAACGGGTGCGCGGAATCAGTTTGCCCAGCAGACCGGCGTCGATGATCGGTTCTGCCTGTGGCCACCCCATCGCCATCGGATCTTTCCAGGGGCCGAAGACCAGGTAGTTGACGAACAGCAGAACGATGAAGTTGAGCAACAGTGTGGTGACGACCTCGTCGACCTTCAGCTGGGTCTTGAGGAAGGTAGGGACCAGCAACAGCAGGCCACCGGCCAGGGCGCCGGCAATAAACAGGGCCGGCACCAGCAGGTACGGTGGCCAGTCGAGGGTGCCGGTGCCGATCAGGGTTGCGGCGCAGGCACCGATATAGAACTGCCCTTCCCCGCCGATATTCCACAGCTTGGCGCGAAATGCCACGGCTGCCGCCAATCCGGTGAGGATCAATGGCGTGGTCCGGGTCAGGGTTTCGCTAATAGCGAATTTTGAGCCGAGCGCCCCTTTAAACAGGAGCGCATAGGCTTCAAAGACCGAACTGCCCGACCAGATGATCAGGATCGAGCAGAGGGCCATTGCCACCAGGATCGCCAGGATCGGTGCGGCGATAACCAGTGGCATGTAACGATTTGTCCGCGGTTCAAGATGCATAAACGCTGGAATCCAAAGTTCTTTCAGGCGGCGTCTGTGGCGCTGCCCTGGTTTTGCCCACTCATCAGCAGGCCGAGTTTCTGCAGGGTGACATCTTCGATCGCCAGCGATTCGCTTAACTGGCCGTGAAAGAGCACCTGGATCCGGTCACAGAGTTGCAGCAGTTCGTCCAGATCTTCGGAGATCAGCAAAACCCCGGCGCCGCGCTGACGGGCAGCGAGGAGCTGATCGTGAACATAGGCAGCGGCACCGACGTCGAGCCCCCAGGTCGGCTGGTGTGCGAGGATGACATCAGGTTGTTGGGAAAAGACGCGGCCGAGGACCAGCTTCTGCATGTTCCCACCGGAGAGCTGGCGAACTGTCGCGCCCGCGCCCTGGCAGCGGACATCGTAATCCTTGATCACCTGCTCGGCGTGCTGACGCATGCGCTGAAAGCGGCGCAGGCCGAAGTGGGTGAATTCTTTGCTGCGATACTGTTCGGAACAGAGGTTTTCGGTGATGTTCAGGTCACCGATCAGCCCGGTCCCGTTACGGTCTTCGACAATCCGGCCGATCCCACGACGGATCATTTCCCGTGGGCTCGGTTTGAGCCCCTCCCCTTTGAGTTCGATCGTCCCGTTGCCCGGAGTCATCAGCCCGCAAAGCAGATCAGCAAGCTGCCCTTGGCCGTTACCGGAAACCCCGGCAATGCCAAGGATCTCACATTGCTTGAGTTCCAGGTCGACGGCGTCAAGCTGGGCGCTGCCTTCACTGTCGTAAACCGAAACCCCTGTGAATTTAAGCAGGGTTGTCCCCGCCTCAAGTGGCGTCCGTTTGGGTTGCGGAATAGCGCGCCCGACCATCGCTTCGGCCAACTCTTCTCTTGTCGTCTCTGCAGTCGCGCTCTCCATCACCACCTTGCCGTGACGCAGTACGGTCACGCGATCGCTGATCGCCATGACTTCGCGCAGTTTGTGGGAGATAAAGATGATCGACAACCCCTTCGCAACGAGCTTGCGCAGGGTGGCAAAGAGCGTTTCCACCTCAGGCGGGGTGAGAACAGCGGTCGGTTCGTCCATAATCAGGACGCGGGCATCGCGATAGAGAGTTTTGAGAATTTCGACGCGCTGGCGTTCACCAACGGAGAGATCGCGGACCCGAGCCTTCGGATTGACGCCCAGGCCGTATTCTTTGGCCAGACGTTCGAGCTTGCCCAGGGCACTGCGCAGGTCGAGCCGGCCGGCCCAGAGTGGCCGGGTACCAAGA
>PKUG01000009.1 GCA_002869665.1 Desulfuromonas sp.
TAGCAAAGTTATGATAATTGTCAATCCAATTAACAATTATCATAACTTTTTGGAATTGACCGAAACCAGACCAACTCCGGTATTTATCATTACTCGATATACGAGCAGCAGTAATCGGTGATGGCTTTGATTTTCAGTTGGAATTTCGAATTGGCGGGGACGTCGAAGGACTGGCCGCCGGAGATCTCCTGCCACCCTTCCGCCTGCGGCAGCTGAACTTCCAGCTCACCAGAGATGATCTCCATCACTTCTGCAACTCCCGTCCCGAACTCATACTCACCGGGCAGCATGATCCCGAGAGACTTTTTGGTCCCATCGGCAAAGATGATGGTACGGCTGGTGACCTTGCCATCGAAATAGACGTTAGCGTTCTTGACGACCGATACATTATCGAACTGTGACATTGTGGCTCCTGAAAAGTGAGAGTGTGGCTGAACCCAGCTATTAACCCGCTTTTCTCACAACGATCGTCGCGAAACGCCGGGAAGTGCAGTGGATGCAAGGCGCGCGCAGCTCATTGCCCACAGGCATACTCGTGCAGTCTCTCGAGGGCAATGGGCAAGTGCAACGCAGCAGACATGGGGCTTCACGGTGTTGCAGCAGATGGTGTGTGAGAAATGCGGGTTGAATCCCAAAAGGCCACCCCGATGACAGCAGAACTGATCATGGGGCGGCCTTCTTGTCCTCACATGACTGAGGGTATTATCCGGTTTTTGTGGATGGGGAATCAAGCATTGTTGCTTTCTACCGGAGACCGGATAAGACAAAAGCCTGATTAAAAGCTAGTGAGGAATCATTGAACAAATAAGAGGAGTCAGGGTTTCCCGCTTTCGTCGATCCGTTCGCACTTGCCTGCCCGGGTGACAACATTTTCCCGCGAGAGAAGCCACGATTCTCCCGTAAAATCGCCGGTGTGCTTATTGATTTCAAAACCGAATTCGCCCATCAATTTGTGATTGCCGAGCTTTGCCTTGAGGATGTACGCGTCGTCATTTTCATCGACGTTGAAGATGACATTATCAAGCCCCTCCAGAGTCGCCTGATCGTCGATGATTTCTATGTGGTAAGTCACCGGAAGAACCCGCTCCTTCCCGGTCATCGAGTTGATTCCCTTTTCTTGCCCTTCGCATTTGAACTCGATGGCGAAAGCAGGAGCGGTGAGAAAAACAAGTGCGATAACGATGAAGAACAATACTCGGTTCACAACGCCTCTCCTTTTTGTCTGCTTGATTGAATTCCTGCCGCACTCGAAAACTATATCATTCGCCACATGGATCCAACATGGAGATGTCTGCTTTTAGCCATAAAAAAAGCCTTCTACCGTACGGTTGAAGGCTCTAGTTCAGATATTTAAACAGGGTATTTTGGCCCCGAAATAGGCGCTCTAAAGATGAATTCAAGAGAATTTTTCAGCCAAAACGACATTTTTTCAGATAGATACCTTGGCCCGACCCAAGCGACCAGAACGTGACGGCATGCCGGGGACCAAGGCGATGACCGTCGTAATGCGGAAGTTTCTCAAACTGTTCTACGGCTGGTATCAGTCTGGTGGGGCCTTTGATCGCGGCCGGGTCTTTGTCTGCGAAAGTCAGCACCAACAGGCGGCGTAATAGAAGAGAGCAGCGAACAGCACAAAACAACCAGCGGGGTTTTTCCCGCATCGAGATGGCCGCCAACTAATTGTCACTGCCAGGTGCAGATGACCAGCTTGATATTCCGCCACTCGATGCGGNCCAGCTTGATCTTCCGCCACTCGATGCGGGTTCCATCCAGGACATGGCCAATAAAGTAGACCTGCTCTCCCAAAAAGGAAGAGCCGAATAGACATTATCGCCAGTCTGGATACGATAAATTCCTATCTCCAGGGAGGAGTGTATTCAAATGAGAAAGATCAGTTTGACTATTCGCCTAAAGACATTATTTTGTTAGGTTATTGTTTTTGCAGAAGTTATCTATCTCTTCTTGGGAAATTTCTTCCTTTTGCAAAATGTCTGAAGATTTCAACCCATAACTTTCTGGCTTTGGCAATAAAGTCCCTTTGGGATTTTGCTGCCATTGGAAAAGGGCTTTATTGTACAAAGCTTGCTTGATCGTGTATCTGACCGCATTTGTGTGACCATTGTCTTCAAATTCGTTTGTTTCCATGTCGTCTTTTCTTAATTTTGCTGCCATGAGCCAGTGGTGGTAGGCATATTCATATTGTGCAGTGACATGGTATTGCATGGCGTGTTTTTCGAGTCCGTGATATTCAGTGTTGTTTTTAGCTGGGACCCTTGAATCTACTACGTCTGGCCGATGTGCCGCCCACGGATAGGAGTCCCGCATGCACGGAAAGCATCTTGTGATTCCGTCAAAGCCTCCAAAGTGCAACTTGATAAAGCTTATGGCTAATTCGTTGTATTCAGATTTCCAGTCGTAGTTCATTTTATAACCTAACGGTTCGCGATAAGCGGTGGCGACGTACTGTTCACGCTATTACCGCAATTTGATTTTTCTTTTCGGAAAGCACCCAGCCCCATTCCATCCGCTTGATTTGCTTGTTATATTGAGTTTTAGATTTCTCGTAGCTTTAAGTATGTATTCCCGTATCTTACCAGCGCATCTACCTTGGCTTTCATTGCATCGAATAATGTAAAAGAACCATTCAAAACCAGGGCTAAATCCTCACCATTTAAAAAAATGATTCGAGGGCTATCGCCGGTAAATTTGTTGATGGCGTTATCATCGAAACCACTTGCCGACAAGAAAACACCCCTTGTGCTTTGTGCTTTGCCCCTTATTTTCCCGTCAAAGATTGATAAGTCTTTTTGTTTTGTGACTTCTTCTGTCCATTTTATCTCCACTAGATAATCAAACTTTTCATATTTGAAATGTCCGTCAATCTGTTCACCGTCAGTAGTTTTATACGGTGGTGTGAATTCGAATTCATTCAATTGCAACAGGTCGAAGAAAAGTTCTTCTAGCTTGAAGCCCCTTTGCTGAGGCGTCATATCTGACAAGGAGAATAAGCCCATAAACCTGCTGTTTAGTTGATCGAGTCTTTTTTTAAAATTTATGTTTTCTTCAATTTTTTGTTTTGCAGTTTCTCTTTTGGCAACCTGCTCTTTTTTCTTAATTTCAGTTTCAATTGGGTCATTTCCAACGAGATTCTTAAATTCCTTCAATAGTCCTTTGGCTTTAGACTCATCAAGGTTGTCCCTGTCGATTGCATTATTCAACCGATAGAAACCTGAAACTATATTATTTAAAGTTTCTACTTCGCCTTTTTCTTCCAAGCGCTCAAGAACATTTCTCATGACCTGATATTTGTTGAATGTTTCCTTAGGATATTGTGATTGAATCCTCTTTGAAACGCCACAACTGTCAAGGAAACTGTAAAAACTGTTCCAAAACCAGAAACAAGCTCCGGCTAAGGAGACTATTTTTTCTTTTACCTCGTAGTTTAATTTTTTGATCATAGTTGTGAGTTACTCAGTGGTGTTTATTTATTGATTTCAATATAATGGCGGAGCTGAGCAGGCCCGTTCTTGGGTCTGCGAAGTTCGGGGGACACCATACTTAATTCATCGCTGACCTTAATCTTGCCTTAGTTAAGTATGGTGTCCCCCGAATATGTTAGTTTGTTAGGCATATGATTCCATTAGTTTTTTTGCGTCGCCAGTAACTGAAACAAGGGATATGTTTTTTTCATTTATTTGTTCGGAACTCCACGTTTCCGGCTCCCTCCAAAAACGACTTTTTTCGCTTAAGCGTACGGATAATTCTTTATTGATACGAGACATTAAAAAACCGGCTGTTGACCACTTAGCAGCCAAACTATATTCGGTCTCGCGATCTCGTTCTAAACCTTCTGCTCTTTTCTGTAGATACGTTTGAGTTTCCTCTGAAGCATCAATTACTACACGTAATGCCTCGATTGCATCGTTGGTTTTATTTGCCTTTTTTGCTTCAAGGTAGGCAATGAATGAAGTTACAGCAGCAGTCAATGCAATCCAGTCAGAAATTTCACCGGCCATAATTTCTCCTTTTTGATGCCTAACGGTAAGTTCAACGGCGCGCGAGCACGCGCGTCCGAGTGAGCATAGCGAACGTTTGAAAAGCTTGGTTAACCATTTTGTATTGTTCCTATAGTAAAGACTTCGTTTGACTCGTTCATTCTAATATTTTTAAACCAAGCTTGTTTTTCAGCATCCATTAGTTTTTTATCTACAATTTTTATAATTTGCCTTTTTTCCCATCTATCGGCACGATTATAGTATTGTCTTATTTCAAGCGCTTCGCCACGAGTAATATAAGGTTCAAGCCCTTCTAATATTGCCCTCCCTATATAATTTCCTGCATTTCTTTTTAATGATCGAAAATAGGAAAAGAGGGCTTCTGTATCTTTGAACTTGTCACTTGAAAGTAACTTAACAAAAGCAATGGCCATATATTCTGATATATAGTCTCCTCCCAAGAGCCATGATGAAATACTATCACGAATTTTTTGACATACAGTATCTGGAATTATACCTTCGTTCTTCACCAACATATCGACAGCGTAAGGTGAAAACTGTGGGAATTTTTCTAAGACGTCGACAAGTTTCTCAAATTCCTTCCAATTTTTGTTATATAAAATTGCTTTACAATATTCCTTAAACTCGTCTGGAGATATAACTATCGCAGAATTGATTTTTTTTATTATGTTCTGAGAATCAGACTCTTGAATCTTTTTGATTTCATTTTCAGTAGATTCTTTGAACTTTGTAGGAATAGTTCCAGAATATCCAGAGATTATACGAGTTGCTTTCTTTAACTCCGTATCTGTATTTTCTTTTTTTACTGCCTCTTGCTCTTTTTCAGTTTCTAACCTTTTTAGTGTAATGAAAGAAGTAGCTTTCTCTCCTGACACATCACTTATTCTTGTCTTACTTTGATTTATAAGTAATCCTTCAAGAGAGAGCCTTTCAATAAGCAAAGATATCCAGTAATGGGCTTGTTTGGCATCTTTAGCAAAAAGTCTGTAATCATCTACGAATCTTGAAAACTTTACCTCATGCGATACTAGATAATTATCAACTTCTATTAAGGCTGCTTCTGCCAGAATGCGGCTTGCGTTGCCTCCTACAGGTAAACCATAAGAATCTCTATTTGCCCATAACAGTAGGAGCTCATTAATTAACTTAACTCTCTTTTTTTCTATGGGTAAAGAATGAAGATTCGATTCCAATCTATGTAAATTGAGCCTGTCATAAAAGTTTGCAATGTCACAACGTACTAAAACTTTTACAGTTTTCTTTTTAATTTCAGCCCTAGCATGCTTTTCAAAATTCGTATATGTGTATTTTGGGTTAAAAATTATACCCTTATCCATAGATTGCAGTCTATACGAGAAAATGACATTTTTTCCTCTTGCTATTCTAGCTTTCTCAATTTCACGGCTTATGGAGACAACAAGTGTAGTATATTTAATTGTATCTAAAGGATCGATTAACGCACATCTTCTGTAATCGAATGCCTCCTTTTTGGGATATAATACATGCTGAATAGGATGCACTTTAAGTATGTCTAATAACTTCCCATAATCTTTTTCGTGTTTAATGACAGTAGAATCGATACTGTTAAAAGTATTAATTAGTTCATCACGAACCTTATTATAGAACTTTTCATTTTTGAGAAGATCTACTTCAAAGGGGCGAGGAAATATATCTGTCAGTCCTTCGGCTAAGGTATTTTGGAGAGCTATTTTTACGGCTTCACTATTCTTCATAAGTATTTTTTAAGGTTAACGGTTTACGATATCCGGCGGCGACGAGAACTTGGGCATGGGGGGGGGACGCTCTTAAGGAATTAATCTAAAGAAATTCCAGAGACACCTCACTTAATTCCTTTCGGTTTTAACCCAGAATCCCTGAAATTCCATTACCAGCGCCATCCCCCCTCCGAAACAACAAAAGCCGCCGACCGGATCAAGTCCGGTTCGGCGGCTTTCTGATTTTATCTCTCTGCTCTTCTTTCCATCGTCCCCTCCCCGAAAAGAAATCAAAACTGTCGGTTATTCAACCAATTTCCCATCAACTTGTCAAACTAAAGAATCTCACTCCCCCGCCAGCAACGGCAACAGCAATTCAGCAACCTTCTCCTTAAACTGCTCCAGCGTGCCATCATTATCAATGACCAACTCCCAACCATCGTAATCATCGAGAGAGTTCTCGCTGCTGTGGTTGTTGGCGCCGTCGAAACCGGGGCGGATGATGCGGACGAAGCGGCCGCCGTTGCGGCTGATCACGTCCAGCTCGTTGGCGAAGCGTACATCGTCGACCAGTACGTGCAAGTGATCAAGATCGAGTTTCTGGACCTGTTTTTCCCACGCCTTGGTCCAGTAATCAGGATCCTGGGCACGGCGATACTCGGTCCCCCACCATTGCAGGATAAGACGCACAGAGACAGCCGTTTCGCTGGTCTTGTCCTGGATATCCCAGTTCATCTCGATGAAATCTTTCCAGGCCGGGCACAGCTCGCAGGCTTTTTTCCGGTTCACGTAAAAGACGCGGACCTTATCTTCCTGGTCACCGTAGATCAGCGGCACATGCTGCTCGGCGCCGACCTCACGAATGAACTCTTCCACTTCCCCCCGCAGGACCTGGGCCATGGGCAGGATTTCCACCTGTCCCGGCAGGCGCTCAGCCAGATACCTGGCGGCCGTTGTTTTACCTGAAGCCGCTTTACCTGCAAATCCGATGATCATGAATTCGTACCCTACCTCATCACAGAATTTTGAACGCGGGCATCATAGCACAAGTCCCCGCCAAGTTTTTAGCGCAATTCCTTTACGGCAGTTTCACGGGGAAAGGGCTTGGAGTTTCCCGATAATTGCAGTAGACTTTTACCTATCTCGCGAGGGACAAATGAACAGCAAGACATCACAGGACATTCGCAACAGGGGCGACGGGGGGATCGCTGCCCTGATTGCCACCGGCGATACGGAGCTGGCAAAAACGCTGGCCGGCTTCCTGGCTGCCGCCGGCATCAGGCGGGTCCGCGTCAGCGCGCCCGACGCCGAGGAGACGACTGCCTTCGGCGATTACCAACTGGTGCTCTTCGACCTCTCCCTGTTTCATCCTGAAACGCCCCTGATCGCCGCCCTGCTCAATGCCCGCATGCATGACACCCATCTCCTCCTCATCGGCACCACTGAACAGCTGAACTCAATCGATCCGACCCTGAAGGATTCCGTGGAGACCTGTCTGAATAGAGAGACCAGCGCTGCTGAATTCACTCACGAAATCAACAATGCCCTCGACAAGATCGCCCTGGAGCGGGAGGTCATCCAGTTGCGCAAGCGCCTGGATGAATCGGAAGCACTGCATCGCTTCATCGTCCGCAATTCCCCCGACCTGCTTTACGTCCTCGATCCCCAGGGGCATTTCACCTTCCTCAACAAGAACGCCCTCAAAGCCCTGGGCTACCGCTCGCGGGAGTTGATCGGCAAACATTACACCGAGGTGGTCCACCCCCGTGACGTCGGCCGCGCCCGACTGTTCTTCGACAAGGCGATTGCCCTGCCGGGGCCGCGCAAGCTGGAACTACGCCTGCTCGGCAAGAACAGCAAGGCACCGCTGCACATCGAAACCAGTGCGCTCAGGATCAGAAGAAAACGCAGCGGGCAGAACGTAAAAAACGATTTTCTCGGCGTCTTCGGTGTCGCCCGCGACATCCGGCAGCGCAAGAAGGCGGAAGAGATTCTCCATTACCAGTACAACTTCGACTTCCTGACCGGCCTGCCCAACCGGACCCTGCTCAAGGACCGGCTGAAAGCACTGATCAACCAGTCGCAGCTGTGCCGCGAGAATTTTGCCGTGCTCTACATTAACGTCGACCGCTTCCGCCTGTTCAATGAAGCCTATGGTCAGACCCTCGGTGACCAGTTGCTGCAGAATATCTCAGCCTCCCTGCGCACCTACACCCGCGAGAGCGACACCCTGGCACGCATCGGCAGCGACGAGTTCATCCTTCTGCTGCCGGATATCGTCGACGAGAAGAATGCGATCTTCGTCGCCGACAAGATCGCCCGGCGCATGAGCTACGATTTCGCCCACGAGGACCGCAAGATCGACGCTTCGATCAGCGTCGGCATCGCCCTTTATCCCGACCATGGTAAAACGGAAGAGACACTGATCAATGCCGCCGACATCGCCGTCTGTCATGCCCGCAGTCACGGTAGGCGCTACGCTCTTTACAACAGCAGCCTTGATAACCGGCGCAGCACCAAACTGACCGTCGAGGCCCTGATCAAGGAAGCGCTCAACGAAGACCGCTTGGTCGTTCACTACCAGCCGCAGATCGTCATCCCAGAGAACCGTTTCTGCTCGGCCGAAGCCCTGGTCCGAATTCAGGCTCCCGACGGGAAATTGATCTTGCCCGGGGAGTTTATCGACATTGCCGAGGAGACCGGACTGGTGAATGAGATCGGTGCGGTGGTCGTCGAAAAAGCCTGTCGCGACATCAAAAACTGGAATCGCCAGGGAATCCACATCCCGGTCGCTTTCAACGTGTCCGCCGTCCAGCTGGCGCAGGAGCATTTTGCCGATACCTTGCTGGGGAGAATCCGCGCCCATCGTATCTACCCGCAGGAGATCGAGATCGAACTGACCGAGAATGTGTTGATTCAGAACATGAGCTGGGTGGTCGCCAACCTGCTGAAGCTGGCCAATAACGGGGTGAGGATCGCCATCGACGACTTCGGCAGCGGTTACTCATCGCTCAATTATCTCCATCACCTGCCGCTCCACAGCCTCAAACTGGACAAGAGTTTTATTGCCAAAATCAACGAAGAGAACCGCGAAGACTCCATCATCCCGGCGATGTTCGCCATTGCCCGCGGCCTGAAGCTCGACTTCATCGTCGAAGGGGTGGCCAGCGAGATCCAGCACGACTATCTTTGCAGCCTGGGTTCCTGCATCGTCCAGGGCTTTCACTACAGCAGACCGGTAAGCAACGAGGTGCTGCTGGAATACTTTGAAACCCATCAGGGTCGAATGAACGGTTGAAAAGAAAAAGCCCCTTCGCAAGCGAAGGGGCTTTGTTGTTCAGGGGTAGCGCGGAAAACTCTACTCTTCCTTGAGGGCCGCGTGAGCAGCCGCCAGACGTGCGATCGGCACCCGATAGGGGGAGCAGGAAACGTAGTCGAGACCGATCCGGTGGCA
This sequence comes from Desulfuromonas sp., assembly GCA_002869665.1. Taxonomy (GTDB): domain Bacteria; phylum Desulfobacterota; class Desulfuromonadia; order Desulfuromonadales; family Geopsychrobacteraceae; genus PKUG01. The sequence continues at coordinate 9,186 of PKUG01000009.1, forward strand.
GAACTCGACACTGGACGGCTCACCGCCGTGCTCGCCACAGATACCAACCTTGAGTTCCGGGCGGGTTTTGCGACCGAGTTCGAAGCCCATCTTCACCAGCTGGCCAACACCACGCTGATCGAGAGCGACGAAGGGATCTTCCTCGAGAACACCGCGCTCGATGTAATCGGGCAGGAAGTGACCGGCATCATCACGCGAGAGACCATAGGTGGTCTGGGTCAGGTCGTTGGTTCCGAAGGAGAAGAACTCGGCCTGAGTGGCGATATCATCAGCGGTCAAAGCGGCGCGCGGCAACTCGATCATGGTGCCGATCAGGTAATCGACCTTGACGCCATACTCTTCGATGACGGCCTCGGCAATCTCAACAGCGTTTTCGCGCAGGATCTTCAATTCGTTGACGTGACCGATCAGCGGAATCATGATTTCGGGGACGATCTCGTACCCTTCGTTCTTGATCAGCTCACAGGCGGCTTCCATGATCGCCCGCACCTGCATGTCGTAGACTTCAGGGTAGGTGATCGCCAGACGGCAGCCACGGTGGCCGAGCATCGGGTTAAACTCGTGCAGATGCTCGACGTGCGACTTGACCTCGGAGAAGCGGATGCCGACGGCGTGGGCCAGTTCACAGACATCGTCGTCGGTCTGCGGCAGGAACTCGTGCAACGGCGGGTCGAGCAGGCGAATGGTGACCGGCAGCCCCTTCATTTCGCGGAACAGGCCGATGAAGTCGGATTTCTGCATCGGCATGATCTTATCGAGGGCACGCTTTCTGCCGGCCAGGTCGTCGGCCAGAATCATCTCGCGAACAGCCTGAATACGGTCCCCTTCAAAGAACATATGCTCGGTCCGGCACAGGCCGATCCCCTCGGCACCAAACTCGCGGGCCACGCGCGAGTCGCGCGGGGTGTCGGCGTTGGTGCGAACCTTGAGGCGACGATACTTGTCGACCCAGGTCATCAGTGTGGCGAAGTCGCCGCTGACTTCCGGCTGGATTTTCGGAATGTCGCCGAGGATGACTTCACCGGTCGAGCCGTCGAGGGTGATAAACTCGCCGCGCTTGATCAGCTGGCCCGACTTGGTGACAAACTGCTGCTTTTCGTAATCGATCTTGACGTCACCGCAACCGGCAACGCAGCACTTGCCCATGCCGCGGGCGACGACAGCCGCGTGCGAGGTCATCCCGCCGCGGGCGGTGAGAATCCCCTGGGCGGCGTGCATGCCGTGGATATCTTCCGGGCTGGTCTCGATACGAACGAGGATAACTTTTCTCTTCAGGCGGGACTGTTCTTCAGCCTCATCGGCGCTGAAGACGACCTGGCCGCTGGCGGCACCGGGGGATGCCGGCAGACCTTTGGCGATCACCTGCTTGTGCGCCTTGGGATCAAGCGACGGGTGGAGCAGCTGGTCGAGCTGGTCGGGATTGACGCGCAGAACGGCTTCCTTCTCTTCGATCAGCCCTTCCTGAACAATCTCGACGGCGACGCGAATTGCGGCGTGCGCGGTTCGCTTGCCGGTCCGGGTCTGAAGCATGTAGAGCTTGCCCTTCTCGATGGTAAACTCGATGTCCTGCATGTCCTTATAGTGCTTCTCAAGGATCAGGCGAATTTCGTCGAGCTGGGCATAGCTCTCGGGCATGACCTCTTCCATCGACGGCAGGTCGCTGTCCTGGTGGTTGTCGCGGTTGATCGGCTGCGGGGTACGGATACCGGCGACGACGTCTTCGCCCTGGGCGTTGACGAGGTACTCGCCGTAGAAATAGTTGGCGCCGGTAGCCGGGTCGCGGGTGAAGGCGACGCCGGTGGCGCAGTCGTTCCCCATGTTACCGAAGACCATCCCCTGGACATTGACCGCGGTACCCCAGTCGGCGGGGATCGCGTTCAGTTTGCGGTAGGTTACGGCACGCGGGTTCATCCAGGAACCGAAAACGGCACCAATGGCCCCCCAGAGCTGCTCCTGCGGATCGTCGGGAAACACTTCACCGAGTGTCGCACGATAACTGTTCTTGAAGTCGGTGACGAGCTGCTGCAGATCTTCGGCCGTCAGGTCGGTATCCTGCTCGACGCCACGGGCTTCCTTCTTCTTCTCGAGGATATGCTCCATGATGTTGCCGTCCATCCCTTTGACGACATTGGAGTACATCTGGATAAAGCGGCGATAGGAGTCGTAGGCGAAACGCGGGTCCTGGCTCTGGTTGATCACCCCCTGGATCGTCACATCGTTCAGACCGAGGTTGAGAACCGTATCCATCATCCCCGGCATGGAGGCCGGAGCACCGGAACGGACCGAAACAAGCAGCGGGTTTTCGGCATTGCCGAACCCTTTACCCATACGCTCTTCGAGCAGTTTCAGCGCGGCGTTGACTTCTTCGACCAGACCTTCGGGATAATTGCGATCATTTGCATAGAACGCCTTGCAGACGTCCGTAGTCAGGGTGAAACCGGGGGGAACCGGAAGACCGATCGAGGTCATTTCCGCCAGATTCGCTCCCTTCCCTCCCAGCAGTACTCGCATCGAGCCATCGCCGTCTGCGCTACCATCGCCAAACGAATAGACAAATTCTGCCATTCCTACTCCTCCTCATAAAATAGGGCTGCAACAATTGTAACGGGCAAACACATTATGCAATACGACTGAAATCAGCAATATTTCTGAACAGAGCGGCAATCTGCGTAAGCAGTGCCAGGCGGTTGTTCTTGACCGCTGGATCCTCGGCCATGACCATGACGTTGTCGAAGAAGGCGTCGACCGTCTCGCGCAGGGTCGCGATGGTCTCCAGCGCTGCGGCGTAATCACGTTGGGCAACCAAACTGGCGACTTCAGCGGCCACCTGCTGCTGCTTGGCCAACAAGTCTGTTTCGGCAGCATGTTCGAACAGGGCCGGATCGACCTCCTGATCGAGACCACCCTTGATGATGTTCCCGACCCGCTTGAACGCAACAGCCAGCGGTTCGAAGTCTTCGCGCCCCTTCAGGGCTGCCAGGGCCTTGACCCGATCGACAGCGTCGACCGGTTCGGAGAACTCAGCGCTCAGAACGGCATCAACAACATCGGTCGGATAACCCTGGCCGGTCAGCATATTGACCAAACGCAGACGGATGAATTCGATGACATCGGCGACGATCTCTTCGGCCGGACGCTGACGCTTGGTTTCGAGCAGAGCGACGCTCTTGGTAACCAGCTCGGGGATCGAGACAGCGTAAGCGCGATCGAGGATGATCGCCAGAATACCGATGGCGTTACGACGCAGGGCATAGGGATCGGCCGTACCGGTCGGAATCAGGCCGACACTGAAGCAACCGCAGATCGTGTCGATCTTGTCGGCGAGGGAGACGAAGGCCCCGATGTTGTCGCTCGGCAGATCGCCACCCGCCTGGATCGGCAGATAATGCTCGTAGATGGCCGTGGCGACACGCGCATCTTCCCCTTCCAGCAGAGCATATTCACGCCCCATGACCCCCTGCAGTTCAGGGAACTCGTAGACCATACCGGTTTCGAGATCGCACTTGGCAAGCAGGGCAGCCCGACCGGTCAGCGCGACATCATCAGGGGCAAACTGCTTGGCGAGTCCTTTGGCCAGCTCAGCGAAGCGCTCGATCTTCTCGTAGCTGGTTCCGAGCTTGGCCTGGTAGACCACCTTTTTCAGCGGCTCTAGGCGCGCTTCGAGCTTGCTCTTCTGATCTTCATGCCAGAAGAACATCGCGTCGGACAGACGGGCTTTGAGAACCCTTTCATTACCGGCGACAACGACCTTGGGATCCTTGGCGATGGTATTGGCGATGGTGATGAAG
>PKUG01000112.1 GCA_002869665.1 Desulfuromonas sp.
CCCGAGGCGGCCGATTTGGATGTCCACAACGCGCGGCAGGTAAAGCCAGAACAGGTAACTGCCCGGCTCGACAGGCAGGCGCCTGATGATTGTTTCAGCCGCAGAGGTCATCGATCCGGGTCTTGGTTGTCAAAACATCCCGATGCCATATCCCCTGCCAGCCGCAGGCCAGCGCCCCGGCGACATTCTCCTCTTTGTCATCGATAAACAGGGTCTCCTGCGGCAGCAAACCGAAGCGCCGCTCCATCTCCCGGTAGGCTTCCGGGGCCGGCTTCATCGCCCCCAGCTCGCAGGACGCGGCCAGACCGTGACAGATCGCGTTCAGCGCGTAGGTCTGCTGCAGATGGGCCCAGTGCAGATCACTGGTGTTGGAGAAGAGGTAGACGCGGCAGCGGGATTTCAGCTGCCCGGCAAAGAAGAGCATCTCCGGAATCGGGGTAAAGAGATCGTTCCAGGCGACCCGCAGGTCCTGTTCCGGCATCGGATCGTTCAGCAGGGCGTTGACCCGCCTGAGGAATTCCCCCGCAGACATGCGGCCGTGTTCATACTCGATCAGGTCGACCTGTCGAACGAAGTCCTGCTCGTCGACGATCTGCGCACCGTTGTTGCGAAGCAGGGCAAAGAATGTGTCATAGCTGTAGTCGATCAGCACCCGACCGACATCGAAGACAACGTTTTTGATCACGGTCACCCTTTTTTCAACTGTAGGGGCACGGTGCGCCGTGCCCCTGGTGATCGTTATCTGATTTTCCGGCATTCCAGGTAATAGCGTTTCTCGTCCGCTTCGCCCATCGAGAAGGTCTTACGCGGCAGGGCGCCATCGACGATGATGGTGCGGAAGAAGTCGTGTTTGGAGATCGCCGGCAGGTAGAATCCGGCGCAGCCGCTCTTGCTGCCGAGGGTGGTCACGGTGTCTTCACCGTGGATATAGTCGATCCGCGCCGTCGAATAATCCTTGAGATACTGGTCGAGAAACGCCTGCAGGCTGGCGACGGTCAGGGTGTACTCCGGGTTGTCGATAACACAGACGGCGTATTTTCCCGCCAGAACCATCGGGAAGGCGTGGGCTGAGCTCTCGGCCGCTTCGGCAACAATCTCTTCGGCCTGCTCCAGGTCATCACAGCTGGTGATGGTCAGCGGCGTGTTGCGCGCGGCGAAAAATTTCTCCATCTCCTGGGCCAGGTGGATGCAGTTGACGTTGAAGAGCACCCGGTGGATCGCTTCGAATTCCAGTCCGGCATCATGAATGTTGACCAGTTCGACCAGGGCGTAGCGGGCCGGATGGTTCATGATTGCGCCCTTGTCTACAGCCTCTTCCTTCAGCCGCTCCCAGATCGCCTTGGCCGTGGCGAAGGAGTGATTACCGTCCCCCATGGCATAGAGCATGACGGCCTCTTCGCCCGGATATTTCTTCCGGTAGGCATCAGGATCGGCGAGCTGCGTCAGCGCCCCGGCGACCTGCTCGATCAGATCCGATCGATCGACGCGGTAGCCGCGGATGTGACCACCGTTTTCCAGCAGTTCAAAATCGTAGGCTTTGTCCAGTTGCTCATCAAACAACGGCTCGATGACCGTGCGCTGTGGATCATCGATCAGAACCATGATATGCGGCAGTTCGACCGGCGCCTTTTCGCGCACCTTGATGCGCGGTGGCAGGAGGTCGATGATCGTCCCTTCCGTCGCCCGGATCAGACTCTGCGCCCCCTTGTTGTAATCGTACTGCTCCAGGTCGAGCGCGAGGACCAACCCCTTGCGTGAATCCACCTCGGAGGTCTTGCGATCGACAAGGATGAACCCCGGCCGTTGCTCGACCAGGCTGCCGTCGGCGAGATACTGCTCCATCGTCCGGTTGATGGTGGCGATACGTGACTCGGCATCGTCATCTTCAAGGTACACTTCAGGAAAAATCAGCGGCAGGGTGGAGAGCTTGCCCGCGGTCTGAGTCGCCAGGCGCTTCCAATATTCGCGATCCGAAGTGTACTGATCGCAGGCGATGATCGCCCAGTAGCGCATATCGACCCCATCTTTGGGCAACAGGATTTTCGGAACTTCAACGCCAATTTTTTCGAAAACCATGGGCTGGACCTTTCTCTTCAAAGGTAATAACGATTTCAATCGTATGGCCCAATAGGTAACACGAATCGTCCCGCTTGAAAACCATCTGCTGCGCTTCCTGACAGAGAAATCACAATAGGAATCAACTTGACTTGACCGCAGCGATTCACCTATAAGCAGGATCACAATCGAATCGTTTCACCGATGCCGCAAGGCCCGGATCTCCAGGTGGAGAACCGGATGGGAAGAGGGGTGACGCTCATTGAGCCATTCCCCCGCGGACCCGCCGCTGTAATCGAGTCGGAACCGAACCACAAAGCCACTGGCGCCAGCCGGGAAGGCGGTCCGGTTCTTCGGCAGTCTCATCGCCGAAAGCTCGTAAGCCAGAAGACCTGTCGTGAAACACATCCATTTACTCCCCGGGTCTGGGAGCATGGGCGCGCGCGGATTTAAATACGGAAAACCCGCACCTGTTCAGGTGTCGGGTTTTTTTATTGCCGCACCCCTGCCTCCCGATGGGAAAACAGGAGGAATCCAATGTTGAAAAAAGTCAGTCTGCCACTTTTGACCGCCCTGCTGCTCTGGGCGTCAAGCGCCCCGGCGATCACGACCCTCGATCCGGTCGTCGTCACCGCCACCCGCACCGCCACCCCCCTGAGCGAGATCGCCAGTTCGGTGACCGTCATCAGCGCCGGAGAGATCGAGGAGAAGCAACAGGCGACCGTGCTCGACGTTCTCCGCAGCGTACCGGGGATCAGCATCTTCAGTAACGGCAACCAGGGTGCGGCGACAACCATCTCCCTGCGCGGCACCGACAACAAACACACCCTGGTCCTGATCGACGGGATCGAATTCCGCGATGCGGCAACCCTCGGCGGCGGGCCGCAGCTTGAAAACCTGACCACGGACGATATTGAACGGATCGAGATCGTCCGCGGCGCCCAGAGCGTTCTCTACGGCTCCGACGCCATCGGCGGCGTCATCAATATCATCACCAGAAAGGGGGGTGAAACACCTCACGCTTATGTCACGGTCGAGGGCGGCTCCTACAACACCCGGCACGGAAATTTCGGTTTCTCCACGGGCAACGATCTGTTCAAACTCGCCCTCTCCGCCTCGATCTTCGACACCGATGGCTACTCAGCCGCGAACGAGAAAAACGGCAACACGGAAGAGGACGGCTACAACAACACCAACCTCTCACTCAAGGCCGGTCTGACCCCGGGCGACGCCTTCGAACTGAACCTGACGTTACGGGCGACCGATGCCGAATATGACTATGACGACGGCTTCGACTACCTGACGTATCTGACCATGGACTCGGATGCCAGCCAGGAATCGGAAGACCTGTTCGGCCGTGTCGAAGGGGTCTTTCACCTGCTCGACGATCGCCTGCAGCTCACCGCCGGAGCTGCGGTCACCGATACCAGCCGGACGATCAGCGGCGACTACCCCGCCGACTATGATGGCAAGGTCACCAAATATGACCTGCTCGGCACCCTGCGCCTTAACTCCCGGCACACCCTGACGGCCGGGGTCGAGACGGAGAAAGAGGACGCCGACATCGCGACCGCGTCGAGCACCACCCGCGGCAGCAGCAGAACCAGCGCCGTCTTCCTGCAGGATCAATTCGTCGCCGGCGACTTCATCACCACCGCCGGGGTCCGTCATGACGAACATGGTGAATTCGGCGGCCATACGACCTGGAGCCTCGCCCCGGCCTACACGATCCAGGCCACCGGTACACGGCTGAAAGGGAGCATCGGCACCGGCTTCCGCGCCCCCTCGATCAACGAACTTTACGGCAGCCCCGCCCTCTACGACTGGGGCACCGTCGTTTACAGCTATCTCAACGGCAACACCGACCTCAAGCCGGAAGAGAGCTTCAGCTGGGATATCGGTTTCGAGCAACTTCTCATCGACGGCAAGCTGATCTTCGGCCTGAGCTACTTCAACAACGACATCGACAACTACATCAAGAACACCCTGACAAGCATCGAAAGCGATGAAGGGGTGACAACCATGACCTACCAGACCGTCAATATCGCCGAGTTGAAGACCAGCGGGATCGAAGCGGATGTCGAATGGTATCCTTCGGAACTGGTCACGGTAAAATTGAACTATACTTATACCGACAGCCGCAAGGATGACGATTCGCGCAAGGCGCGCCTGCCGCTCCATCATGCGGCCATCTCCGTCGATCTCTATCCGACCGAGAAACTGCAGCTCAATGCCAACGCCAGCTACTCCAGCGAACGGGATGACGGTGCGGTCGCCGAGACCCTCGACGCCTACACCCTGGTCAACCTGGCGGCTGCGTACCAGCTGACCGACAACATCAAGCTCTTCGGCCGGATCGACAATCTCTTCGACGAAGACTACGAAGAAGTCGCCGGCTACGGCACTGCCGGGCTCTCCGGTTACGCCGGGGTGAAAGTGACCTATTAACAGACATTTCAGATTTGAGATCTGAGATTTCAGCTGGCAGACGTCAGGGGCACCGCTCCTGACGTCTGCCCCGAGAACGAATGGCCAGACTCCTTCTCTTCAGCCTGCTGCTGTTCCTGCTTGTTCCCTGCCCGGCGGGAAGCACCGAATTCACTGACGCCGTCGGCCGCCGGATCGAACTGGATGCGCCACCGCAGCGGATCATCTCCCTCGCCCCCGCGGTGACCGAGACCCTGTACGCCATCGGGCTCGGCGCAAAGATCGTCGCCGCGACCCAGTACTGCACCTGGCCTGAAGAAGCACGGCAACTGCCGCGGGTCGGCGAGTATGCCGATCCCGGACTGGAAAACATCCTCCTCTTTCGTCCCGACCTGGTCATCGCTTCAGCCGACATGAACCGGCCGGCCCTGGTCGAACGCCTGACCGAGCTGGGGATTCCCGTCTATGTCGTCTACCCACGCAACATCAATGACGCCCTGGCGACGATCCGCGCCCTCGGCGAACTTGGTGGCAATTCGACGGCCGCCGAAAAACTGGCTGAAGACATCGAAGTCCGGCTCGCCCGCCTGGCCGCCAAACTGGCCGGGCAGAATAAACCCGGCGTGCTCGGAACGGTCATGCTCGATCCGCTGACGGTCGCCGGGCCGGAGACCTTCGTCTCCGACATCATCAGCCGCGCCGGCGGGCGCAACCTGGTGCCGCCCGGCCCGTCCCGCTACCCGGCCTGGAACGATGAGTCCCTGCTGACAACCGATCCTGATGTCATCATCGTCACCAACCACCCCGGGCAACCCGATCCAACGCTGTATTTCAAACGCTGGCCGCAGCTGCGCGCAGTGCAGGCGGGGCGGATTATCGAAATCAATGCCGACTGGATTCACCGCCCCGGGCCACTGATGATTCTCGGTATCGAAACCCTGGCCAGAGCATTGCATCCGGAGCTTGATATTGAAGTCCCCAAATAACATCAATAGTCAAAGGTCCATCATCTCCCCCCTCGCCCTGAGGGAGAGGGCTGGGGTGAGGGGGAACTTTGCGGCCGAAAGCCCCCTCATCCGACCTGCGGCCACCTTCTCCCCCGGGGCGAAGGGATTGAACACACAAAGACTGGCAGGGCGGCCATGAAGGTGCAGTCGGGCGCAAAAACAGCCTGGATTCGCCGGGCAGCATTACTCTTACTCCCCCTTGCCGCCCTCGCCTGGTCGTTGGCGGCAGGGAGCCTTGAGCTGTCGTGGAGCGAACTGGCGGCCCTGTTGCTCCAGGGACCGGGGGACGGCATTGAGCAGACGATCCTCTGGCGCATCCGCCTGCCGCGCGCCCTGCTCGCGGCCCTGGTCGGTGCCGCCCTGAGCCTCTCCGGCACCAGCTTCCAGGCGGTTCTGCGCAATCCGCTCGCCGATCCCTACCTGCTCGGTGTTTCCGGCGGTGCCGCCCTCGGCGCCGTGGCCGCGATCTCCCTCGGGTTTACCGCGGCGCTGGTGCCGCCATTGGCCGCCTTCATCGGGGCCTTGACCGCCCTGGCCCTGGTCTACCTGGTCGCCCGGGCCCACAGTTGTTCCACCCACACGCTGATCCTCTCCGGGGTCATGGTCGGCAGTCTGGCCGCGGCCCTGCTCCTCTTTCTGCTCTGGCGCGCACCATCCGACGCCACCCGTCAGGCGGTTTTCTGGCTGGCCGGCAACCTCTCCCTCGCCACTCCCGGCTGGCTCGCCTGGGGCTGGATCTGGGTCGGGAGCGGCTTCCTGCTGCTCTGGGCCTGCGCCCCGCAGCTCGACCTGCTGACCCAGGGGGAAGAGAGCGCCGCCGATCTCGGCCTTAACGTCGCCCGCACCCGGCTGCTGGTTTTCACCCTCGCCGGAGCGCTGACCGCTTGCGCCGTCGCCCTCGCCGGGCTGGTCGGTTTCGTCGGCCTGGTCATCCCGCATATCTGCCGCCTGCTCTGGGGTCCGGGGCATCGCCTGCTGATCCCGCTCTCCGCCCTCTTCGGCGGCTGTTTCCTGATGATCGCCGACGCTATCGCCCGCAGTGTCTACGCCCCGGCGGAAATCCCCGTCGGCGTGGTCACCGCCCTGCTCGGCGCCCCCTTCTTCCTCTACCTGCTGCGCCACAAGGGGGACGGGCTATGATCGCGGTCAGCAATCTCGCTTTCTCCTTCGGTCCGAAAGCGGTTTTCAGCGCTCTGAACCTGACGGTGCGTCGGGGGGAAATCCTCTCCCTGCTCGGCCCCAACGGTTGCGGCAAATCGACCCTGCTGCGCCTGCTGCGCGGCAACCTGAGAGCCAACGGCGGCCAGATTACCTGGGCCGGGATTCCGGTCAGCGAGATCCCCGCGGCGATCATGGCGCGCAAGGTCGCCGTCGTCCCCCAGGGGATGCAGGCCAGCTTCCCTTTCAAGGTCAAAGAGCTGGTCGCTATGGGGCGCTATCCCCACCGCAAGAACCTGCTCAGCTTCGCCGATCGCGAAGACCAGCGCGTTATTCGCCGCGCCCTGGCCATGACCGACATCATCGGCCTGGCGGAGCGTCCGGTCACCCGGCTCAGCGGCGGTGAGCTGCAGCGGGTGCTGCTCGCCCGCGCCCTGGCCCAGGAGGCGGAAACCCTCTTCCTCGATGAAGCGACCAGCCATCTTGATATCGACCACCGCCTCGAACTCAGCGAGCTGCTGGTGCGCCTCAACCGCGAACTGGGGACGACCATCGTCCAGGTCAGCCACGACCTCGACCTGGCCGCAGCCATGTCACAACGGATTCTGTTGTTGAACGGCCAGGGGGAGATTGCTGCAGAGGGGGCTCCGGGGGCGGTGATGACGGCCGAAAACCTGCGCCGGGTGTTCCGTGTCGACGTCAAGGTCGAGGAGAATCCCTACACCGGGGCACCGCAGATCCACCCTCTGCTGAGCGGGGTCGTCCCCCGGCTTGAGACAGCGAAGATTCACCTCATCTGCGGCGGAGGCAGCGGCACGACCCTGCTGCGCCGCCTGCATCTCGCCGCCGCCGAACTCAGCGCCGGGCCGCTGAACGAAGGGGATTCGGATGAAGTCCTGGCAACGGCCCTCGGCATCCCTCTGGTCCGGGAACTCCCGTTCAGCCCCTACTCGCCAACGGCGCTGGAAGAGACTGCCGCCATGGTCGACCGGGCGGAAATTCTGATCATCGCGACCCAGTGGTGGGGTGCCGGAAACCTGGCCTGTCTCGAACTGGCCGAAACGGCCCTGAAGAAGGGGAAAACTGTCTACCTGCTGGGGACGGAACGGGGGCGGGATTACACCGACGGCGACGCCGAAAAGAAGATCGCTATTTTGCGTGGACTGGGTGCCCGGTCGGTGGAAAATGAGGAACTTCTGCTGGAACGTTTAGGCAGAAAGGCTCTGTAGGGGCGTGATTCATCACGCCCAGACGATGACTGGAAATCAGCTCTGAATCAGTTTACGATCATCTTCGGCGACAGGATGCCGACGTCTTGACCGGCAGGGCCATTTAAGCGAAACCCCTTACACGCCCCCGAGAGGCGATGTGATACCAGGCTCTCGGATACCGAATCCGTAACGGTCTGTCATAATCCCCCCTCTTTTCTCTGAAATACCCTACGGCATGTTGATGTTCATCTTGTCAATGTGTAGCCCTGAACCCTCGATGACTCTGTTTGTCCAACGGGGGCCTGATAAGTGTTAGAGTGCTTTTTTAGCTGTTCTATAAAGCAAGCATACCCACCTTTTAATTCTGCTCTTATGAATAACTCTGTGCCATTTGCATTTGCGAATAACATGGGTGGTGTGAATGCTTTTCTTTTGATTTTTTTTATTTCCTCAATGACGTTATTTGGAAGAGAGGGAACAAAGCTGATTTTAATGACTTTATGCCCTTCTTTATATTTCATTGGTGGTGCAAGCTTTGGCCAAAAAAGAAACTCCCTTGGAGACTCACTGATTTCGACTGAATTGAAATTGTCGAGGGGGATCGTGATGGATTTTCTCGCCAACGGCAGGCCGTAGTGAAAACTTATGAGTTTTTCTGAGAGTTCGATAAGTTTCGATTTGTTGAAAATGAGAAGAAAAATGCCAAGGACCATTAGGCACAAAAAACCAATGAAGAAGAAAATGGCTAATAAATTTATAGAATTTTTATTGATAAGTTCGCTGAACCAGCTTGAAAAAAGACTTCCAAATAAAAACACAAATGCGAAGGTGAAAATCGCAGGAGTTTCTGAGCGCATATTTCGGTAATATTTTTCGTTCATAATTATTTTGCACTCTAACGATTGTGCTCAGCGCGTTTGCGGAACGCGCAGCGTGTAGCAAATCGGCTGGAGCCCTTGGTTATGTAGCGCTGGTTCAGACGTAGTGAAAAACGATATCCTTAATCAAGTGACCATCTTCTTCTGATATTTCCATGCTCCCCTGGTGCTGGTGGAGTTCTGACAAATAGTGTTTGGCAGGGGGTATTTCCCTATTCAATTTGTCGTAGACTAACTTTTCACGTAGCTCTATTTTAATTTCGAGATCATCGACATATTTTTCAATGAGATATGACAAGGCGCTGTAACACTCTAAAGGATCCATTTATTGCTATCTCCGGCGCAGAGTTGCTAGACACTCGTCAGGAATCGCGGGGCCGGATCAAGGCAACTTACTGATTTCACTTTACGATGAGTGATATGCCAGAGATGACCCGGCAAAAAGTATCGATTTGCTCGCGGCATTGCCCCCCTCCCTGAAGCAGACCTTAGCAGCCCCTTTTTGCCCCCCAAAAGGGCGTTTTAAGCGCTAAAAAAGGCTGACATTTCTATAAAAGCTTATTTATTTTGATTGGTTATCTTGGTCCGACCCCATTCTCCTGCTCATCTGGACGTAGGTCGCCGCGCCACAAATTCACTGAATAGACGACAGCATCGTGAAAACTCGGCAGCTCATCTTCGACTAAAATTGAAGAACAGTTTTCAATGTATGATAAATGGTCAAATTCCATTTTGTGGCCTAACGTTAAGGCTCTGCGGAACGCGTCAGCATTTCTGCAGCAGCCGCTTGTTATGTCATTATAGTTTTAACAGTGCCTTTGCCAACAAGTCGAAGTCCTTCTTGAATTCGCCACTCCCTTCTAGGTGTGAGCAGTTCCTCTAGATCTCCTGCATTCAGGAAACGTATTCGGACTTCTTTTTTTTCTCCAGGTGCCACTGAATCGCCGTTGTCAAGATAGATCCTGCCGACATACATTGACCTGTTGTCGGCTTCGCCGAAATTATGGTTTGGACTATATCCGGTAAAGAATGGAGTGTGACGGCCACCTTCCTTCTCTGCGAACATGGTCACCTCGGCAATTACATCTATTGCACCCGGGTCGGCGTCAGGATCAATCATGTCGTAAAAGGTATCCATTGTTCATCTCTGACATAACGGTGATAATAAGCGGCGGCGGAGTTTAGTTGCGGCCTAGTAGAAACCTTTTCGAGAAGCAGCCCTGAATTTTCCGTCCGCTTGATGCCATGGTTATGAGCTTGTTTCTATCGCTTTTATTAATTCTGACGCAGACCTAGTGTAAATATATATATTTTCGCCTTTTTTATTGTAGTCATGTCTTAGTAACCCAAGCTCAATTAAGGTTTTTAAGTCATCTTCGATAAATCTAGGTTCAGAAATTTCAATACTGCCCTGATTCCCATCAAGGAACATTAAATTCTTGCCCCCATACATGTGGAGCTCAAGCGCTTTACTCGCTTCCTGCCCCTCAAATTGAGCCAGTATTGAAACTGCCTGATCGGACAATGTTGAATTATGACTTAGCCCTTTTGCAACGGAAGAAAAGCCGCCAAAGCTAGTGACAAATGACGCCAGCGCATTATTTATGCTTTCAAGCTTTCCCAGCAAAATTTCACGATCTTCATTTAATATCTCTTTAATTCCTTCAGATGCTTGAGCGTTGCTTTCAAGTAATTCTTTCAACTCGCTATGGTTTGATTCGATCAACCATTGAAGGAAATCATTTAAGTCAGATTGATCTTCCCCCGCGCGTTCACCTCGAAATTGACCAATTAAGCACACAATTGTTGCAAATGCTGACGCGATAGATAAGGGGTCCATTGTTCTTCCTTTCAGCTCATAACTTGGTTATAGGCGGCTTTCATAGATCTATAAACTGCTTATAGATCTGCTTGCCACGTTTATATCCCGATCTGCTGGTTCATAGGTTTGCCCACTATAAACCTTCAAAGTCCGTTCTTCTCCGGCAATATCCGCTCTTCCAGACCCATATCGAGGGCATCCTTGAAACGCATGCGCCAG
>PKUG01000166.1 GCA_002869665.1 Desulfuromonas sp.
CCCCTATTCGGTCTTGCTCCGGATGGGGTTTACCGAGCTTCCGACGTCACCGCCGGAACTGGTGAGCTCTTACCTCACCCTTTCACCCTTACCCGTCGGCCAAAGGCCTCCGGGCGGTCTCCTCTCTGTGGCACTTTCCCTGGGGTCACCCCCGGTTCCCGTTAGGAACCATCCCGTCCTGCGGAGCCCGGACTTTCCTCCCCCCGTTTTAAACGGGCGGCGATCGTCTGTCCTTCTTCAACCAGAAAATTGGTCAGGCGTCCTGCTCGACGAACAGGATGCGGTTGCAGTGCGGACAGGTTTCCAGCTCATCCACACGCAGCAGCTTGTTGAACTGCTGCGGCGGCAACTGCATATTGCACCCCAAACAGGCGCCGTTACGCGCTTCGGCCAGGGCCAGGCCACCGCGCCGTTTGAACAGGGTCTGATACTTGCGCAGCAGGGCGACAGGAAGGTCGGCGGCAACCGAATCGCGGGTTTTGCTGCGTTGCTGCAACTGCCCTTCCGATTCCCCCAGCAGCTCGTTCAACTCGGCGCCGCGGGCTTCGGAATTTTCCTGGATCCGGCTCAGCTCGCCGTCTTTCTCCAGGCGATCTTCTTCCAGGGCGGCGATCTCCTGTTGCTTGGCCTTGACCTGTTCTTCGAGATCACGGTTCGCCTTCTTCGCGGCATCGATCTCCTTGAGAACGGCGACATACTCCTTCTGCGTCTGGATTTCGGGCATGCGCGCCTCAACCTTGGCCACGCGGTCCCGTTCCTTCAGCAACTCCTGACCGAGTTGGGCTTGCTCCTGCTGCAGGGTACCGATCTCTTCATTGAGCTGATCGAGCATCTCCTGGACCCTGGCAGCCTCTGCCTCAAATCCCGCGAGTTCGTCACGATACCCTTTGCGGGTCGCTTCGATGGTGCCGATCTCCTGGTCGATTTCCTGAAGTTCCTTCAGCAGGTTCAATTGGTCTTGCACGCTGTAACCTCCACTTTCTGTGTACCAGTGTCTGTCTTAAACAATGGTGTTGAATGGATCTTTCTCCGTATCCATGGTGAATATTTCGATATCGAACTGACAGTCCTGCAGCAGCGTCCGCAGCCGCCGGGACAAGCCGTCGATCATAATCTGTTCGGTGGCGAAGTGACCGGCATCGATCAGGGCGACCCCTTCGGCCCTGGCCCGTTGCGCCTCGTGAAACTTGACATCACCGGTCACCAGGCAGTCGGCCCCGTTACGAACGGCGTCAGCATAAGTCGACATCCCTGAGCCACCGCAGACCGCAACCTTGCGGATCCGCCGGCTCAGGTCACCGACCAGACGCAGGGCAGGAACCGCCAGGCGCGCTTTGACCTGCGCGGCAAATTCAGCGAGGGACAGTTCCTGCTCCAATTGACCGATCCGCCCGAGGCCGACATCCACCGGGCTGTTCGCCAGAGGAATCAGGTCGTGGGCAACCTCTTCGTAGGGGTGGGCCTTGAGCATCCGCGCGACAACCTTGCCGAGCAGCGCCTTGGGTACGATCGTTTCCAGGCGCACCTCCGCCGTCTCCTCGAACGCCCCCGGCGTGCCGATAAAAGGCTGGGTGGCGTCGGAACCACGGAAGGAACCGGTGCCGGCAACCCGGAACGAACAACGGTCGTAGGCGCCGATCTTCCCCGCGCCGGCGGCAAACAGGGCCTCCATGACCTCCTGTTCATGCCCGACCGGGACATAGACAACGAGCTTGTAAAGTCCCCCCGGGGGGAGCGTTTCGAGCGGGCGCGCGTTCACAACGCCAAGGCGCTCCGCCAGCCAGTCGTTAAGACCGTCGGCGGCGCGATCGAGATTGGTATGGGCACTGGCCACGGCGACCCCCTCACGGATCGCCCGGAACAGCACCCGGCCACCGGCATCACCCGGGGTCAGGCGTTTTAACGGACGGAAAATCAACGGATGATGAGAGAGGATCAACTGGACACCGCATTCGAGGGCTTTTTCGAGCGCAGCTTCTTCGGCATCGAGGCAGACGAGCAGACGGGTCACTTCGGCTTGTGGATCACCGACTTGCAGTCCGACATTGTCCCAATCTTCGGCCAATGACGGCGGACAAATCTGGTTTAACAGGCCGATAACATCAGTAACTCGGGCGGTTTTCTGCTTAGCCACGGCAGCCCTCCGCAAAAAGAAAGAGTGCACCGGTCTTCCGGTGCACTCTTTGATAATCTGGTTTTCCCCCTCTGGCGCTCTGTGTCGCGGTCTGCTGGCCTCTTCGTTGTTGCCCGGCCGTAAGCCTGAATCTTGCTGCGCGTATGATTCTGTTCAATCCAAACACCTGAAGTTCTGCCGTTGGCAGATCCGCTTTAAATACTGGTGGGCCCACCAGGACTCGAACCTGGGACCGGCCGGTTATGAGCCGGCGGCTCTGACCAACTGAGCTATAGGCCCTTCACGAAACTAAAAGGATAAAAATATCAATTGTGGTTGTCAAGAAACTTTTGTTTTTCGACAACAGGTTTTCACCATTCATTAATCGATGGACGCAAACCCCTTGAGGCGCTTGGCCCGGCTCGGATGACGCAGTTTACGCAGCGCTTTGGCCTCGATCTGACGAATCCGTTCGCGAGTGACATTGAAATCCTGACAGACCTCTTCGAGGGTGTGGTCCGATTTCGCGCCGATGCCGAAACGCATGCGCAGAACCTTCTCCTCACGCGGCGTCAGCGACGAGAGAACACGCGAAGTCTGATCGGAGAGGTTCCCCTTGATAACCGCTTCAAGCGGGGAAACGACCCCCTTATCCTCGATAAAATCGCCCAGCGAGGAGTCTTCCTCCTCACCGATCGGCGTTTCAAGGCTGATCGGCTCCTTGGCGATCTTGAGTACGCGACGTACCTTGTCAAGAGGCAGGTCCATGCGCTCGGCGATCTCCTCGGGCGTCGGCTCGCGGCCGCACTCCTGAACCAGCTGGCGGGTCGTACGGATCAGTTTGTTGATCGTCTCGATCATATGCACCGGAATCCGGATCGTCCGCGCCTGATCGGCAATCGCCCGGGTGATTGCCTGGCGGATCCACCAGGTTGCATAGGTCGAAAACTTGTAACCACGGCGGTATTCGAATTTGTCGACCGCCTTCATCAGGCCGATATTCCCTTCCTGAATCAGGTCGAGGAACTGCAGACCACGGTTGGTGTATTTCTTGGCGATCGAAACAACCAGCCGCAGGTTGGCCTCGATTAATTCGGTCTTGGCTTTCTTGGCAATCCACTCCCCCTTGTAGACCTCCTTGAGATACTCGAGCAGCTCTTCCGGTTCGAAGCCGGACTCCTCCTTGACGCGCTTGAACTTACGCTCGGCGGCATGGAGGCGTTTTTCGACGGAGAGCAGCACATCACCGGCAACCTCGAGTTCATCGGCGACGGCATGGGCTTCCCCGTCACTCTGGCGCATGCGCGTCAGGTAAGCACCGATCTCGCTGTAGGGACGGTTGACCTTCTGCTCGCAGTCAGCAATTTCCGCCTGCCCCTTTTTGACTTGGTTACCCATCTCCTTGAGCCGGTCAACAACCTTGGCCACCTGGAAATCCTTGAGCCGAACCTCGCGCAGCAGTTCGATCATCTTGTCGCGGGCGGCGCCCTCTTCCTTCTCCAGCTTGGCCCGCTTGGTCTTGGCCAACTCCCCCTGAAGCAGTTCGCCCAGCTCCTTGAGGCGGGTATCAAGCGGCCGCAACTGCTCAAGCAATGCCAGCAGGCGTTCACGTTGACGCCCTTCGGCCTCGCCCCCTTCCTCGTCATCGTAGTCACGGGTGATGTCGGAGACGCCGATCTGCCCTTTTTCCAGCTTAACCAACAGCTGCAGGACTTCATGAGCGGCAATCGGGGTGCGCATGACGACCTTTGTCACCAGGGCTTCCCCCTCTTCGATGCGCTTGGCGATCTCGACTTCGCCTTCACGGGTCAGCAGTGCGACCTGCCCCATCTCACGCAGATACATGCGCACCGGGTCACTGGTCCGCCCGAGGGTTCCCGCTTCGAGTTCGACATCCCCTTCTTCTTCGTCCTCGTCAGCGTCGTCCTTGAGATTGCTCACCTGGCTGTCCGACTCGACAATTTCGATGTCCATTTCCCCGAACATGCTCATGACATCTTCCAGCTGTTCCGAAGACACCATGCTGGCCGGGAGCATATCGTTAACCTCGTCATAGGTCAGGAAACCTTTTTCCTTACCGATGTCGATGAGCTGTTGTACTTCTTCCGGATTAGATTTTTTTGCCATTACGAACCGATCTCCTCTGCCTGAACAATGCAGATGTAGTGTCCATTAAAATTTAAGTGTAACCGCTACTTCAAACTATGAAACTCTGCGAGTAAATCTTTTGTTTTTTCCACATCCCCGGTCTGTTCCACGCGACGGATCAAGACCAGCAGTTCGTCCCGCCGGCGTTTGTTCCGGTCGCGCCGCAACGCGCCGAGGCAATCATCGAGCTGGGCGCCGATATTCTCGCCGAGCAGCTCGGGATCAGAAATTCTGAAACGTTCCAGCAGCAGCGCCTGCTCCGCGCCGCAACACTCGGCGAAAGCGGCACTGTCGTCAACGACGGTACCGGCCGCCAGTAACTGGCCAACAAGTTCGGCGCTCCCGCGCCCCGTCAGCAGGGCCTCCCCATCGGCGGCGACAAAAGCGTCGCGTGCGTCCGGGCTGTTCACCAGCAGCCGCATGAGCAGCTCCTCGGTGCGGCTCCAGGGCGCCGCGGCTTTACACTCGGACACCGGCTCCGGCGGACGATCAGGCTCATCGTGAGAAAACGGCGGCGGATACTCATCCGCTGGCGGAAGATAATCATCCGGCGGCGGTGGCGGTTCATCGCTCTCCGCGTGTGGCGCCCTTGCCCCCCGTACCGGCCGCGTTTCCTGCGGCTGCGGCCTGACCTCCGTGGATTTGCGCTTCAGCAGCTCCAGTTCAATGCCACTGTGCGCAGCCAGTTCCTTGAGGTAAAGATCCTGCTCCAGTTCACTGCTCAGGGAAGCGATCCGTTCGAGGATCGTCTCCGCGGCGCGAACCTTCTCTTCAACCGAAACGGTTCCGGTCAGAACCTCCTCCATGAAGACGTTCATCGCCGGCCGCGCTGCCCCCAGCTTTTCCCCGAAGGCCTCGGCTCCGTAGCCCTGAACGAAGGAGTCGGGGTCCTCCCCCGCGGGGAGTTCGACGACAACGGCCGGAACCCCTTCCTGCTGAAGGATGGCCATCGCCTTGAAGGTCGCCTGGCGACCGGCGGCATCCTGATCAAAAAGCAGCAGGACGCGCTGAACAAAGCGCTTGAGAATCCGCGCATGGTCAGTCGTCAGGGCAGTCCCGCAGGTGGCCACGACCTGAGGGAAGCCGGCCCGGTAAAGCGCCAACTGGTCGAAGTACCCTTCGACGAGAATCACTTCGCCGCTACGGCGTAACGCCTGGCGCGCCTGGAAGAGTCCGAAGAGGACACTCCCCTTGTGATAAATCGGCGACTCCGGCGAATTGATGTATTTCGGTTTGCCGTCGTCAAGCACCCGACCGGCAAAAGCGACCACCCGGCCGGAGAGGTCGTAAATCGGAAAGATCAGGCGCCCGCGGAAGAGGTCGTAATCCTCACGCCCCTCTTTACTGGGGCGGGTCAGCCCCAGGGCACGGACATCTTCAGCCTGACAACCCTGCTCCTCCAGATGCCGCCGCAACCCTTCCCAGGCCTCCGGCGCATAACCGATGCGATACTCTTCCGCCGCCTTGCGACCATAGCCACGGGTGCGCATGTAAGTACGCCCCGGTTCACCAGCGGGCAGCTCCATCAGCATCCGGTGAAAATAAGCGGAGGCCAGCTCGTTGACTCGGAAGAACCGCTCGCGTTGCTGTTGGCGGCGTTCCTCCTCGGGGGTCAGGGTCCGCTCCTCGAGATCGATCCCGGCCCGCTCCGCCAATCGGCGCACGGCATCGGGGAAAGCCAGTCCTTCGATCTTCATCAGGAACGAAAAAACGTCGCCGCCGACTCCGCAGCCGAAACAGTGAAAGAACTGCTGCGCGTCGTTGACACTGAACGAAGGCGACTTCTCCGAGTGAAACGGACACAGGCCGGTATGGTTGTTCCCCGCCCGCTTCAGCGTCACGTACTGCGACACCAGCTCGATGATGTCGGTCCGCTCGCGAACCTCAGCAATTTTACTTTCCGAAATCTGCCCGCTCATTTGTCGCCCAGTTCGACGATGGTGACGTTCTCCCCCCCGAGTTCGGCCGGGGCGGCATAAAACGCGCTCACCCCCCGGTGCTCGGCGAGAAATTCCCGCACCAGTCGGCGCAGGATTCCGGCGCCCGACCCGTGGATGATCTCGACTTTGTCAAGCCCGTGGAGCAGTGCATCGTCAACAAATGGGCCAAGCCTGGCCACGGCATCTTCGCCGCGTTCGCCAACCAGCTTCAGTTGGGTGCTGACATGCCGTTCACTCAGCTGGCGTGATACCTGTTTGCGTGCCGGCTTCGCCTCGACAAAACGCCGCGGTTCAAACTGTTCGAGTGCACTCAAGGGCTGGCGCATCCGTTTGCCGCTGACCAGCAGGTCGACGTTCGTACCGCTCGCCCGCACCACTTCGGCCTCGACCCCCAGTGCGACGATTCGCACCAGTTCACCCGTCTGAACTACTTCCGGCGTCGTCCCCCGGCGCTTGCGTCGCGGCTTGAACGGGGTCAGTTCTTCGCGCGCTTCCTGAAGCAGGGCCTTTTCCGCCGTCGCGTCCTGCGGCGTTGTCGGCGCCGAGCGCTTGCGCAGCTGCTTCATCCGCGTCTGGGTGGAGTTGATCAGCTCCTCTGCCTGGCGCGTCGCGCGGCCGAGGATATCGCGTTTCTTCTCCTTGAGCTGCTGCAACTGTCCGCGCCGCAGCTGCTGCGCGGCTTCGGCCTGACTGCGGGCCTGACGCGCCTCACGCAGCTGCTGTTCCAGCGCCTGTTGCCTGGTGTGCAGTTCGGCCAGCAGCCGGCTGTGGTCACGCTCTTCGCGCCCGATGAATTCTTCCGCGCGCTCCAGCAAAAGCTGCGGCAGCCCCAACCGCCGGGCTGTCGCCAGGGCGCTGCTCGCCCCGGGAATGCCGTAGCTCAAGCGGTAGGTCGGAGCCAGCGTTTCCGGGTCGAATTCCACCGCCGCGTTCTCGATCTGCGGGTGCCCGTAGGCGAAATGCTTCAACTGCCCCAGATGCGTCGTGACCATCGCGCAAGCGCCCTGACGACACAAATGTTCGAGCACTGCCTGGATCAGCGCCGCCCCTTCGGCCGGGTCGGTTCCGCTCCCCGCCTCGTCAAGCAGGACCAGGGTCTCGGCGTCCGCGACCTCAAGGATGTTGCGGATCTTCACCAGGTGCCCAGAAAAGGTCGACAGGCTCTCGGCAATACTCTGCTCGTCGCCGATATCGACGTGCAGGCTGCGGAACAGGTGCATGCGACTGTCGGGGTGACAGGGAACATGCAGACCGGAACGCAACATGAGCAGTAACAGCCCCGTAGTTTTCAGGGCCACCGACTTGCCGCCGGTATTGGGACCACTGATGACCAAGGCGCGGCATCCGGATGGCATCAGCAGGTCGATGGCGACCGCGGCGACGGGATCGATCCGGCCATCCTTTTCGAGTAGCAACGGATGCCGGGCCTGCTTGACCTCGATGACCGGCTCGCTGACCAGCTCTGGGCGGCAACCGTGAAAAGCCCGCGACAAGCGCGCCGCGGCGAAACGCAGATCGATGCGCGACAGGGCCGCCTGATTGCTCAGCAGCTGGCGACCGTCACGCCGGACCAGGTCGGACAGTTGCAGCAGGATACGCTGAACTTCTCGCTGTTCCTCGCGCAGCAGCTGCTGCAGATGGTTGTTGTCGTCCAGCACCCGGGTCGGTTCCAGGTAAAGTGTCTGACCGCTGGCCGATTCATCCTGAACGAATCCCTTGATCTGGCCGCGGCAGTCAGCTTTCAGCGGGACCACATAACGCCCGTTGCGCTCGGTGATCAAGCGCTCCTGAAAACAGGAAGCATACTGTTCACTGGTCAGCAGCTGATCGAGCTGCTGCTTGATCCGGCTGCGGACCTGACGAATACGATAACGCAGATCGCCGAGTTCAAAGGAAGCGCTGTCGAGCAACTCGCCACGCGTCCCGATACTGTCCTGCAGGCGACGCTGCAACTCCCCCAGCGGCAAAATCGTTGCGGCGACCTGCGCCAGGGCCAGTTCGGCATTCCGGTCCCGGAACCAACGCCGGCAATCTTCCGTCACCCGTAACGAAGCAGCGACCTTCTGCAGATCTTCGATTGCAACCAAGCTGCCGACCGCCCGGGCCTGCTCGACAACGCTGGCGATGTCACGGCCACCCCCGAGTCCGGGGGACTGTCCGTCATGGAGAAAACGAACGGCTTCATCAACCTCATCGAGAGCCGTCACGATGACGCCATCATCGAGTGACGGCAGCAGGCGTTCGGCCAGCAGGCGTCCCGGCTCCGACTGGGTCATCCCGGCCAGGATCACCTTGAGCCGCGGGTATTCCAGCCGCTGCAGGGCCGCATCGCTGCAGATCGTCGCCGTGCTCAAATCCCGATCAGCTCCTTGCTTTCGGAGAAGACCGTCAGCCCCAGCCCGATAAAGGGGGGCGCCAGTTGCGATTTCCCGACCATCTGGCGGACCGACTTCGGTGCAACAGAGGAGTTCAGCGCCATGAGCATCACCGCCAGCAGCAGAACCCCCTGGACCAGCCCGAAAATCCCTCCGGCGAGACGGTTGAAACCACCGAGAAAAACGAGATCGACAAAGCGGTTGAGAACAAAGCCGATAACCGAGAACAGCAGGATGACGCCGAAGAAGATGGCCAGAAAAGCCAGCCAGACACAGACCTGATCGGGAAGATCGAAAGAGCCCTGGAACTTCTGCGCCAACGGCACATGAAAGCTGACGGCAAACAGTCCTCCCAGCACCAGTCCGAGCAGCGAACAGATCTCTTTCAGCAGCCCCAGGACAATTCCCTTGATCAGGAAAAAGCAGAGGATGACCAATATGGCGATATCAACCAATCCCAAAACAGTCCCCATCCGGCAAACGGAATTTCAATACATCAGGAAAGCTTTTCACGCACGATCTGATTGACGAGCTTGCCGTCAGCAGTTCCCTTGGTGCGGGCCATCACCTGCGGCATGACCTTCCCCATCTCCTTCATCGAGGTCGCGCCGACAGCGGCGATGACTTCGGTCACGATGGTACGGATTTCATCCTCGCTCAACTGGGCGGGGAGATAGTCCTGCAGCACCGCCATTTCAGCTTCTTCCTTGGCGGCCAGCTCGGGGCGACCATTATCGGCATACATCTGGGCCGCTTCGCGGCGCTGCTTGACCAGGGTGCCGATGACGCCGATGATGCCATCGTCGTCCAGCTCTTTCATCAGCTCGATCTCCTTGTTCTTGATCGCGCTGCGCAACTGGCGGATCGTCCCGAGGCGCTCGGTCTGCTTGGCCTTCATCGCCTCTTTCATATCCTGCGTTAATTGATCTTTAAGACTCATGAAGCCCTCCGGGCATTTTTAAACGCAAAGAGGGTGCCTGGAAATCTCCGGCACCCGTTATTTTAGCTACCACCTGAATCAGGCCTTTTCAGACAATCCCGACTCCGTGTTACACTTGACTAAGCCTATTTCAAACGAATTTGCAAATATAACCACACGAACAGGCGAATGCAAGGAATTCTTTTACCTTTTTTGTTCACAGGTTGAATTGACAGGACAGGGAAGGAGGCTAAGCTAAAAGCTATGAAAACCAGTATTTTGACTTGCATATTCCTGCTAATGACCGGCATGACGTTCATGGGCGGGGCGGCCCGGGCCGCTGACGTCCGCCAACTGACCGTCGCGGCATCGATCAACCCGGTCACCGCAACCTTCATCGTCGAGCAGATAGAAGCGGCCAACAGCGCCAACGACGCGGCGGTGATGATCCTGCTCGACACCCCCGGCGGGCTCGACACGGCGATGCGCGACATCATCCAGGCCGAGCTAAACTCACGGATACCGGTCATCGTCTACGTCGCACCGCAGGGCGCGCGGGCGGCTTCGGCCGGCGCCCTGATCACCCTGGCCGCCGACTTCGCCGCCATGGCCCCCGGCACCAACATCGGTGCCGCTCACCCGGTGGCCGTCGGTCCCGGCGACCAACCGGATGGGACAATGGCGGCCAAGATCGAGAATGATGCTGCCGCCTACGCCAGGAGCCTGGCCCAGAAACGCGGCCGCAACAGTGACTGGGCCGAACAGGCGGTACGTGAGAGCATATCGATCTCGGCAGCCGAGGCGGCCGAACTCTCGGTTATCGACTTGGTCGCAGAAAGCCCGGAACAGCTGCTCAGCGAACTTGACGGCTACAAATATATCCGCGACGGTCAGCCGTTAACCTTTACCGGCACAGGACTAGCGATCAAACCGGTTGAGATGAACTGGCGTCAGCAGATTCTCAACGCCCTGAGCAACCCGACCTTTGCCTACCTTCTGATGATGCTCGGCATCCTCGGCATCTTCTTCGAGATCTCTCAGCCGGGGGTCGTTCTGCCGGGCGCGGTGGGCGCGCTCGCCATCCTGCTCGCCCTGTTCGCCTTCTCTTCCCTGCCGGTGAACTACGTCGGCGTTTTGCTCATTCTACTCGCCCTGATCCTCTTCATTCTTGAGGTCAAGGTCGTCTCTTACGGTATGCTCTCCGTCGGCGGTATCG
>PKUG01000169.1 GCA_002869665.1 Desulfuromonas sp.
CAGAAGGTTCCCCATGAGCAGGCGCCGAAGGGTGAAGACAGTCGCGATCAGTCGACTGCCGATCTCGCTACACAACCGCGCCCTCTGACACCGGATACCAGTCTTCTCTCCCCCTCCCAGACAGTGCCCGGAAACCAGGGAGAACAAAAACCCGTACCTGCGCCTATAACCGCAACCCCGAACGAAACAGCAACGTTGATACCCAAAACGGAGCCCGCAGCACAACTACCGGAAGGAGAATTGTATCAACCCAAGCCCAAAGCCCCATTGCAACTCATGCCAGACCGAGACATCCTGAAACAGATCGGCGGCGGAACAGGTTCTGACACGAACAGGACCAAAGAACGTGACGATATCGAAATTGGAGATACCGTCTGGCTCAACCTTGAACAAGGGTTGCTGGTGTCTTTCTTCCGTCGTTTTCACGACAAGATCGAAGGCGTTTGGAATTATCCTCAGGAAGCTCTTGCTGACGAGGTTGAGGGGAAGCTTGAGCTGCTGATTATTATCGACAAAAAGGGGGAATTACTTGATGTTGACCTGGTTCGCAGCAGCGGATCAGATCTTCTTGATTTTGAGGCGATCCAGGCCGTTTATCGTGCCGCTCCGTTTGGCCCTCTGAGCAGCTATTATCCTCATGAAAAATTGAAGATTCACGCAACATTCCAATATACGATCAGCGGAAAGTTTATCTACGGGAAAAAACGTAACAACAGGTACAGACGCTGGTAGTTGCATGGGGGCAACAGTTAAATGAAATCAGCTAAGTCATAACAGAAAAAGCCCGGAGAATCCGGGCTTTTTCTGTACCTAAAATTTCGATATTCAAGCGTCTTCACGCTCCCAGCGTAGCTTCGGCTTGCGCGCTGCCGTGGCCTCATCCAGCCTGCGCACCTTGGCCCTTACCGGCGCCATACGCAGCTTTTCGGGAGCCGTCTTCGCCTCTTCAGCAATCGCCAGCAGCGCATCGCAGAACTCATCGAGTATCTGCATACTTTCGCTTTCGGTCGGCTCGATCATCAACGCCCCACGCACGACCAGTGGGAAATAGATTGTCGGCGGATGATAGCCGTAATCGATTAACCGCTTGGCGACATCGAGGGTGTGACAATCGTTGGCCAGCGCGGCCTCAGAGAAGACGACTTCATGGAGGGATCTCTGTTTGTAGGGCAGATCGTATTCCCCCTCGAGCCGGGCACGGACGTAATTGGCATTGAGAACCGCCATTTCCGTCGCCCGTCTGAGCCCCTCGCCCCCCATCGCCAGGATGTAGGTATAAGCACGGACCATGATACTGAAGTGACCATAAAAGGACTTCACCCGACCGATCGATTCCGGACGCTCATAATCAAGCTTGTACCCTTCTTCGTCCTTGATAACGATCGGCTTCGGCATGAACGGGATCAATTTTTCCGCAACGCCGACCGGACCGGAACCGGGCCCACCGCCGCCATGGGGTGTCGAGAAGGTTTTGTGCAGGTTGAAGTGCATCACGTCGATCCCGAGATCCCCCGGGCGACTGATGCCCATCAAGGCGTTAAGGTTGGCACCATCGGCATAAACCAGCCCGCCGCGTTCATGCACCAGGTCACAGATCTCGCGAATGTCCGACTCGAACAGCCCGAGAGTATTCGGATTGGTGACCATCAGTGCAGCAACATCATTATCCATGACCGCAGCAACAGCGTCTTTACTGAGCAACCCGTCAGACGCCACAGTCACGACGTCGTAGCCACATAACGCAGCCGATGCCGGGTTGGTCCCATGCGCGGTATCGGGAATGATCACTTTAGTCGGCTTGCGACCGTTGGCTTCATGCCAGGCACGAATCATCAGAATGCCGACGAACTCCCCCTGGGCACCAGCGGCAGGTTGCAGTGTCACCGCAGGGAACCCGGAAATTTCGGCAAGATCCTGCTGCAGGTTGTACATCAGCTCAAGAGCTCCCTGGTTAAGAGCCTCTGGCGTTTGCGGGTGAATGTCCGCAAAACCGGGGAGTCGGGCTGCGACTTCATTGACCTTGGGGTTGTATTTCATCGTGCAACTGCCGAGCGGATAAAAACCGCTGTCGACGCCATAGTTCCAGGTCGACAGACGGGTGTAATGACGCACCACATCGATCTCAGACAATTCGGGGAAATCGGTGATTTCTTTCCGAACCAGACGGCTGTCCGGTTGCGCCTCGGGGACATCGAGTCCAGTCAGGCTGTAACCGACCCGTCCCGGCTGTGATTGCTCAAACAACAGCTTTTCGTCAAGCACCAGGCCACGACCTTCCGTACCACTCATGCTTCACCTCCTGCAAGCGCCGCCACCAGGCGATCGATCTGCTCGCGGCTGTTCTGTTCGGTTACGCAGACCAGCAGCCCGCGTTCAAGCTCAGGGTAATCTCTCCCCAGGGCAATGCCGGGCAGGATTTCCAGTGTCTCCAGCCGCGTTTTCAGCTCAGCGACCGGCTCCGGGCAGAGGACAACGAACTCGTTGAAACATTCCCCGGAATGAGCGATCTCAAAGCCCTCCAGTGCAGCAATCTGCTCGCGGGCGTAGGCCGCCTTGGAATAATTGATCTCTGCCAGTCTCTTCAGCCCCTGCTTGCCGTGCAGTGCGAGATAGATACCGACAATCAGAGTATTCAATCCCTGGTTTGAGCAGATGTTCGAAGTCGCTTTTTCCCGCCGGATATGCTGTTCCCGCGTCGCCAGGGTCAGGACGAAACCGCGCTTGCCATCGAGGTCGACTGTCTCACCGACCAAACGGCCGGGTAGCACCCGCATATCCTGCTTTCTCACGGCAAAGAAACCGACCCCCGGGCCGCCATAGGATAACGGCAGGCCGAAACTCTGCCCCTCACCGACAACAACGTCCGCGCCGAGCTCTCCGGGCGACTTGAAAAGCCCCAGAGCCAGCGGTTCAGCCACCGCAGCGATCAGGCGCGCACCTGCTGCATGGGCGATGTCAGCAAGCTTGGCAAGGTCTTCGACACGACCTAAATAGTTAGGGTAGCCGACGGCGACCGCTGCGGTCTGATCATCAAGCAGGGTCTCCAGGGCGGCCATATCGGTCACCCCGTCTACAAGAGGAACTTCGACCAGTTCGACATCAACGTAACGACAGTAGGTCGCGACCGTCTCCCGATACTGAGGGTTGAGCCCGCGAGACAGCAGTACCCGACGCCGCTTTTTCGCCGCCCTCACCGCCAGCAGAACCGCTTCGGCACAGGCGGACGCACCGTCGTACATTGAGGCATTGGCGACATCCATCCCGGTCAGCTGACAGATCATGGTCTGGAATTCAAAGATCGCCTGCAGGGTCCCCTGGCTGATTTCCGGTTGGTACGGGGTATATGCAGTGTAGAACTCGCTGCGACTGATCAGGTGATCGATAACCGCCGGAATGAAGTGGTGGTAAGCTCCCCCGCCGAGAAACGAATCCCAGGTAAAGACCTTGCTGTTTTTTCCGGCCAGGGCACGCAGTTGAGCCATGACCTCGGCCTCCGATTTCGCTTCCGGCAAATTCAGCGGCCGGGAGAGACGACAAGATTCCGGAATTCCGGAAAAAAGTTCATCGATCTCCTTGACGCCGATACGCTCAAGCATTTGCCGCACTTCTACTTCGGTATGAGGCAGATAGCGCATAAGCAATCCTTTCAGAAAACAGGTAAAGTTTTAAAGTATAAGCTACTGAATAAAAAGAGGATACTGCGCGGATCATAGCGACAGAATCCTCTTTTACAGCCCAACTGAAACCAGCGCAGCTGTCCCCGGGAGAGTGATCCCGGAGTTATTCCTTCTCAATGAACTCCTGATAGGCCTCCGCATCCATCAGGCCATCGAGATCTGACGTATCGGCGACTTTGATACGGATCATCCAGCCATCTTCATACGGAGAGTTGTTCAGAAGTTCAGGTTCGTCGGGAAGCTCGTCGTTGACCTCGACCACTTCCCCGCTAACCGGAGCGTAAACGTCGGAGACCGCTTTGACCGACTCAACAACGCCGAAGGACTTCCCTGCTTCCAGTTCGTCCCCTTCTTCCGGCAATTCAACAAAAACCACATCCCCCAATTGATCCTGAGCGAAGTCCGTAATCCCGACCGTGATCACGTCATCCTCGATCATCACCCATTCATGCTCTTCTGTGTACTTGAGTTCCTCAGGGAAATCCATAAACATCCTCCTAATTTGATAGGTTCAGGGCTTCAGGGATCGGGTTACAGGAAGAACTGAACCGCTGACCTGAATGCGTCGCAGTTGTCATGTCTAGATACAATAACCATTCTCAAACGAAAGGCAACGAAGATCTTTCCGCAGCAACCCGGCGCTTGCGGATCGCTATTTCGAGCGGGGCGTCAGCGGTCGCCAGATCGGCATCGACCAACGCCAGGGCAATCCCCTGACGCAGGCTGGGCGACATGGTGCCGCTGGTCACGTAGCCGACCTCTTTTTCGCCACAATAGACCGGATAACCGTCGCGCGGGACACCCGAGTCGGTCAATTTCAATGGGACCAGCTGCCGTTTCAATCCTGCTTCTTTGGCTGTGAGCATAGCATCGCTACCAACGAAATCACCTTTCTGCAGTTTGGTAATCCAGCCCAGACGCGCCTCGAGCGGCATAATCTCGG
This sequence comes from Desulfuromonas sp., assembly GCA_002869665.1. Lineage (GTDB taxonomy): Bacteria > Desulfobacterota > Desulfuromonadia > Desulfuromonadales > Geopsychrobacteraceae > PKUG01. Next base: position 4,621 of record PKUG01000169.1, read on the forward strand.
CTGTTATCTCGTGACCGTAAAGAGCATAGCCTTTTTCAAGACGCAGGGTATCTCGGGCACCAAGACCGACGGGGACAAGTCCGAGGGGTTCACCGACGCGCATCAACTCCTGCCAGAGAGGTGCACCGTCGCCCGTTTTACAGTAGAGTTCAAATCCGTCTTCACCGGTGTAACCGGTTCGCGAGATAATCATCTCCATCCCGCCGACATTCCCTTCAATAAAATGGTAGTACTTGAGCGCGCCCAGGTCGACCGCCGTCAGTTGAGCCAGGATCTCTGCCGCACGCGGCCCCTGAAGAGCGAGTTGGGCGTACTCCGGGCTGCGGTTGATCAGTTCACAGTCCTTCAATGAACTTTTTCCCTGCAATTCCTGCAGCCAGGCAAAGTCCTTGTCACTGTTCGCGGCATTCACGCAGAGCAGATAACGATCGGCAGCAAACCGATAAAGAGTCAGGTCATCGACGACCCCGCCACTTTCGTAGCAGAGCGCTGTATACTGAACCTGGCCATCAACCAGCTTGGAGACATCATTGGTTGTGACGTACTGAAGAAAATCAAACGCCTGTGCTCCACTCACTTCGATCTCCCCCATATGCGAGACATCGAACAGACCGGCAGCACTTCTTACGGCAAGATGTTCGGCGATGACACCAGCATACTGAACCGGCATATCCCAGCCACCGAATTCGACCATCCGCGCCCCCAGATCACGATGCAACTGGTTCAATGGTGTTTTCTTCATAATCACTTAGACTCCTGAAATTATGCCGGGTAGCCAGCTTGTGAAGAGCGCGGAGTACCTTGTCAGGCTGAGAGCACGAAAAGCGCGCTATCTCCACCTCTGAAATTGTCATTATGCGCCCAGAACAACTGGTGACGTCAACCCGGATTAAAAGAGAAAAAACAAACTCTTCAGCCGAGGATTTCGGGGATCAACTCCTCGCGGCCAAAGGTCATCAGATGGACACCCTGACAATATTCCCGTGCCCATGAAACCATTTCGCGGGCAATTTCAATACCTTCGCACAAAGGATCCCGCGCGTTATCAAGCCGCTCAAGCAATTCATCCGGAACGCGGACACCGGGAATCTGCGCGTTGAGAAAGCGCGCCATACGCGGGCTTTTAATCAACAATACCCCCAGTATAACCGGAACCCGGTAGGTCTGCGCGGTCTCCATGAACAATTCAACCCGGGAACGCTGAAAAACCGCCTGGGTCTGAAAAAACTGCGCTCCACAGGCGATTTTTTTCTGCACCTTCTTCAAAGCCAGATCCTGGGGGTCGGCTGCCGGTGAAGCAGCAGCGCCGACGAAGAGACGTGGAATCGAAGCCAGCCGGTTACCAGCCATATCGATACCATCCTGTAACTGCGTCACGGCCTGCAGCAGTTGCACGGAATCGAGATCAAAGACCGGACGCGAGGCGGTATGATCGCCAAAACGCGGATGATCGCCCGTCAACAATAGCAGGTTCTCGACCCCCAGTGCGGCAGCACCGAGGATATCTGACTGCAGAGCCATGCGATTGCGATCACGACAGGTTAACTGCAGGATCGGCTCGAACCCCCGATCGATCAGTAAACGGGCCAGAGCAAGCGGAGACATCCGCATGCAGGCACCCTGGTTATCAGTGATGTTAATGGCATCAACGCTGTGCAATTTATCTGCAACGGCCAGCGCCGCGGTCGCATCGGCACCTTTAGGTGGCGCAATCTCTGCGGTCACGACAAAGTTGCCGGAGATGAGAAGGTCGGCAAAACGGCTCATTTACGCGACCCCGGTGTTCTCTCGATGCTGTGTTGCCCCGGCTTGAACTTTCGGCTCCAGTCTTTCGGTTCGACGACCCGGCTGAAAACTCCCTGCTGCAGATCCTCAAGCCGCTTGGCTATCCGCACCCAGGCGCACTCGCGTTCCGGGTCAACTTCGCAGCAGCCATCGTCCATGCCGCCACAGGGGCCGTTGAGCAACCCCTTGGCGCAGGTTGTCACCGGGCAGATGCCGCCGGTTTCATTCAGGATACAGTCACCGCACAGCGAACATTTCTCTTCATACTGGCCAAAGCGCCGTACGTTGCCGAGGAATAACGGATCGACACCGGTCAGCACCGGTTTGTCGCTACATTCGGAAATGGATTGCGCCCCGGCGCCGCAAGCAAGCACGAGAAGGACATCCGCTTCGGCGATCTGATCACGGAAACGGCGGACTTCCCGTGCTGCCCGCATGATGTGACAGGCTTCATCGAGAATTGCACTGCCGGTGACATCATGACCAAGCTCCTCCAACCACTCCTGGGTCGCGAAGATCTCCTCTTCGCCCCCGACCTTGCAGGCCGTGGCGCAAGCACCACAGCCGACGAGGAAAACCGAACGGTAGTCCTGCAACAGTGCAGCCCGTCGCGTACGCTCCTTTGCGGCGCTGATAATCACTGGTTAGCCTTTAGCGGCACGCCGCTTGGCACTGACGAGAGTATTATAGAGAAGCATGGTGATCGTCATCGGACCGACGCCACCGGGAACCGGGGTAATCGCCGCCGCGTTCACCAAAGCACCATCGAAATCGACATCGCCGACCAGCTTCTTTTCACCGACACGATTAACACCGACATCGATCACGACGGCGCCCGGCTTGATCCAGTCACCCTTGATCATTTCCGGACGACCAACTGCAGCGATGACAACGTCAGCGGCAGCAACCTTTGCAGGAAGATCCTTGGTCCGCGAATGACAGATGGTCACGGTCGCATGTTCGGCGAGGCACATCAAGGCAACCGGTTTGCCGACGATATTGGAACGACCGACGACAACGACTTCCTTCCCATTCAGATCAACCCCGGTACGCTCCAGCATCTTCATCACACCATAGGGCGTACAGGGCTGGAACAGAGGGTTACCAGTCGCCAACCGACCGACGTTGTAAGGGTGAAAACCGTCGACATCTTTTTCCGGCGAAATGGCATCAAGAACCTTCGACTCGTCGATATGGTCAGGCAACGGAAGTTGAACGAGGATTCCGTCGATACGGATGTCAGCATTGAGCGTCGCGATGAGATCAAGCAGGTCGGCCTCTGAAGTTTCCGCCGGCAGTTTGTGCTCGTCAGAGAAGATCCCGGCAGCGGCGCAGGCTTTCTCTTTCATCGACACGTAAACCCGACTCGCCGGATCTTCACCGACAAGGACAACCGCGAGCCCCGGGGTCACCCCCTTAGCAACCAATACTTGCGTATCCGCCTTGATCTCCTCGCGGATATCGGCAGCGATAGCTTTTCCATCAATAATTTCAGCCACTTTTACCTCCAGACTTGAGCCAGACAGAATCCTAAGATCGCTGGACGAAATGTGAGTTTTTCTTGCGCCAAACTATACGAAAGCCAAAACTGTTTGTAAAGAAACGAAGCCACGCCAGACCGGAATCGCCATAAAAAAAATCCCCGTCATCAGTGATGACGGGGATTTCAAGAACGTCGCAGATTCTGCCTTAACCGTTGGCAGCTTTCGGACAGGAGGCACAAGCGCTGTTTCCAGCAGAGGCGTCCGCGCAGGAGGCCCCGGCGGAATAACCTTGGTCATACCAGCCGCCCCCCTTGAGAGCAAAACCGGCACGGGAAATCATCTTTTTCGCTTTGCCACCGCACGCCTTACAGGTATTGAGCGGGGCGTCGGAGAACTTCTGCCGAATTTCAAACTGCAGGCCACATTCTTCACATTGATATTCATACAGGGGCATAGTTATCACCTCCTCATTGGGTTGACTGAACAGCCGCAGATGATAAAACGCATGAATATTTCATGTCAAGAGCAAGCGAGCGGTGAAAGCCCCCCCCCCGATCAACGCAAATCAAAATCGAAATCGTCGTCTTCAGAAAGCAACTTGGCCAAGTTGACTTTAGGCTCCTCTTCCTCGATCTCTGGAACTTCGAGGGTGTTCAGATTGAGCAGTTTCAGATGACTCTCAACCAGAGTTCGTAGCCCGGCTTCAAATGACAGCTTCTGACGTTTCATTTCGTGGATCTCGCTGACCAGCTGAATTCTGCGTTCATTGGCGTCACGCACAACCCGCTCCCCTTCCAGGTGCGCATTGGCAAGCACCAGTTCAGCCTGTTTGCGGGCATTCTCCTTGAGTTCTTCGGTGACCTGTTGAGCGGTCATCAGGGTCTGCTGCAACGACTTCTCGCGCTCACGGATCTGCTCCAGCGAATTTCGGGTCCGAGCGAGAGACTCTTTCAGCTCGTTGTTCTGCGTATGCAGACGTTCAATTTCTTCAGCCAGGCTTGCCAGAAAGTTATCAACTTCCGTGGTCTCGTAACCGAACATCCGGGTCTTGAACTTCTGCTGGCGTATTTCTATCGGGGTAATCCGCATGGGCATCCTCTGGCACCGGGATCAGTGCGCCAACCTGAAAAGGAACGTGGTAATAACCTGCTGCAGCACGGACAGGAGGATCAGCAGAACGATGGGAGAAAAGTCGAAAGCACCGGCGCGCAGAAAGGGTAACGTCTGGCGTAGCCGATAAAGAACCGGATCGGTCGCGTTGTGCAGAAACCTGACAATCGGGTTGTAGGGATCCGGATTCACCCAGGAAATGAGAGCCCGGGCGATGACGATGAAGATATAGATATTAAACGCCAGATCGATAATTCTGGCGATGGCGATGATCAGTACATCCATTCCTGCAGTTCCTTTCCTTTTGCGAAGCTCTCACTGATTTTAACTGACATAACCGGTTTTAACCCGGCAGCAGCGAGAGTTAGAATCTTTTTACCTTTTTATAATGAAAGCTGAATGAGTGTCAAACGATTCGACTGTTGACTTTGACTTCATGGTAAAAAACCGTTAAATTGCTGCGATTAACTTTTTTGTGTCACACATCGTGCAAGAACCAACGACTTGAAGGATAGAGCCATGGTCCAGACAAACAATGTTAACGTTCTCGACATAACCCCGATTATAGCACCGACCTATCTGAAGCAGGTGTTTCCGCTCTCCCTGGAGGGTGCTAAATTCGTCAACCGTTCGAGGACTACCATCAAATCGATTTTGCGTGGTGAAGATAAACGCCTGATGGTCGTCGTCGGCCCCTGTTCAATCCACGACCCGGCGGCGGCACTGGACTATGCCCGGCGGCTGCAGAAGCTGGCTCAGGAAGTCGAAGATAAACTCTTCATCGTCATGCGCGTTTATTTCGAAAAACCGCGGACAACTGTGGGTTGGAAAGGTCTGATCAACGACCCCGACCTCGACGGCAGCCATCAGATTTCCAAAGGTCTTGGCGTCGCTCGCCAGTTGTTCAGTCAGATCACTGCACTCAAACTGCCGATTGCCAGTGAAATGCTCGACCCGATCACCCCACACTACTTGTCGGACATGATCAGCTGGGGGGCCATCGGAGCCAGGACGACTGAGTCTCAGACTCACCGTGAGATGGCCAGCGGCCTCTCCTTCCCGATCGGTTTCAAAAACGGTACCGATGGCAGCCTGAAAGTCGCCATTGACGCTATGGGCGCAGCCTGCCGTGAACACAGCTTCCTCGGGATCAACAATGAGGGGATCTCTTCTATCGTCCATACCGCTGGTAATCCCGATATTCATATCGTCCTCCGCGGTGGTGACAGCGCTCCGAACTACTCCCCCGAAGACATTGCCAAAACGGCGCAGATGCTTCAGGAAAAGCAACTCTCTCCGGCAATCATGGTTGACTGCAGTCACGCCAATTCCTACAAGGACCACACGCGCCAGGGGGAAGTTCTTGACAGCATCATTGAGCAGGTAAAAGAGAAACCGGGATCGATCTGTGCCGTCATGATCGAAAGCAATCTGAACGCGGGGAACCAGAGCATTCCTGAAGACCTCAGTCAGCTCAAATATGGCGTATCAGTCACCGACAAATGTGTTGACTGGGATACAACAGTCGAAATGCTGACCCGGACCGCGGAAAAGTTGAGGGGATAAGCAGGAATCTTAAATAGTCAATCGAAGCTGCGGCATCCAGATCCTTCTGGATGCCGCAGCTTTATTTTCAGCTCAGTGAAGTGGCGTATCCGAGGTCTGTGCAGCCGGCAGGTTGATGGTCCCGAAACGCTTTTCGTAATTTTCGACATTAGTCTGCAGAACCGCCAGCAGCTGCTTTGCATGGCGTGGCGAAGTGATCAGGCGGGCCTGTACTTTGGCTTTCGGCCCCTGTGGCTGCAGGAAAATGGCGTCGATGATAAATTCGTTTTCATTGTGATTCACGACGGCCATATTGACATAGAGGCCTCCGGCAACGGCCTCATCCAGTTGTAGTTCCAGTTTGACTTCCTTACCCTGTTTCTTTTCCATCGCCCGATCCTTTCACTTCAATATTCGCTTCTTAACAGACAGACGAATGATTTTCAGTTCTGTCTTCTATTATAAATCATTCAACAGCCGATAAATAAGCTGCTCAAGTTCCCAGATTTTCTCAACGGCAGCATTGTGTTCTTCGGCTTCCAGCAGCACACGGGCACGGTCGAGTTGACCATGGGCTTTCAACAGAACAGGCGACAATTTACTTTCAAGCTGGTTGCGAGGAATTTCGCCAACAGCCTCCAACCAATCCTGTAGTTCCTCAACGGCCATATCGACCTGACGCAGGGCCTTGCCTGTAGATTCAGGCAAAACCTCATACAGGCGATCAGCCTCTTGCTCGATCTGTTCGACGATCTGGCGATAACGTTCGGAAATTGACATGGTGCAATCCTTTCGCGGCAAATTCAGCGCGCCATCCTAAGCGAAAGAAGAAGAAAAGATCAATCATTTATCCTGCGATCAAGCACTCTTTGACACCGGTGTTCCGTGTGACATAACGAAACAAAAAGGCCCATACCCTCTCAGGATATGGGCCGGGATGAAGGAAACTGGCAACACGCTATCCCCTGCCATCCTGCAACCAGATTTCAACCCTGCGGTTCTTTTCGCGCCCTGACGAGGTAGCATTGGACGCGACCGGCATATCCTCGCAGAACCCCTTGATGACATCGGCAGTGATTCCTCGTGTTCGTAACAGGTCGGCAACCCGACCAGCACGCTCGGCCGAAAGCTTGCAGTTAACTGCACGATCGCCGATGTTGTCAGCAAAGCCGAAGAGTTTGATCTGCGGACTACGCTCTGGATAATGGCCAAGAAACCTTACCAGACGATCGATATCGCGCAAACCACGGTTATCCAGACTGGCGCTTCCGGTCCGGAAACGGAAATTCAATGACAACCGCGACGCATCAGCGATTTCCTGCGAGTATTCATCCGGGGTGTCACTGGCGATAACCGGCTTGTCAGCGTGAATTGTCAACTCGACGAAGCCTATCTCCTTGGCAATATCCTGGCCGCTCTCACCGAGGGCAAATTCGACAAAGTCACGGCTATAAAAATCCTGAGGGTTTTCCGGTAGATACAAAAACAATCTACGGGCAAGCGGGTAATCTTCCGTAGCAACGGTGAAGGTTGTCGGATAAACAGCCTGAGTCCCGCTTTCAGCAACTGCGATGGCCTTTGCCGGCTTGATATACGGGAGACCGATAAACCCGATTGCCGTCGGATCAGCTGCAACAGAGCGTGTTAGCTCCCGGCTGTCTTCCAGCCGCTGGGCCGTCTCAAGCAGGGGCTTGCCATTCAAAACCAGAGTTTTGAATGTATCCCAGGTCCCTGAGTTATGATCACGGGCAAAAACGTGAACCGGGCCACTGAGACCGCTCTGCGGCAGCTCACTCCAATCACTGATTTCACCGCTGAATAAAGCAGCAATCTGATCCTGGTTCAATTCATTCACACCATTTGCGGGATGAACAATCACAGCAATACCATCCAGAGCGAGAACATGCTCGTTCGCCGGTCCGCGCATGTCGCCGAAACGTGCCAATGCGGTAACCTCTTTATCCTTGACAGACCGTGACGCCATCCCGATATCGCACAGTCCCGCATCGAGGTCTTTGAATGCCGTACTGGAACCATGAGCATGAATTTCCACGGCAACCCTGCGTCCATCTACCAATTCTGCCACGAGCTTCTGTTCATCAGCCTTCTCGCCGGCAACAGCTTTGACTTCTGTCGCATGCAGTTCCCGCTGCAAAAACGTCTCAACCAATGCCGGAGCGAGTTTGGCGCCAATGGTATTTGAGCCATGCAGGCGCAGAATCGTCTCTGCCGGTTTTTCTGCGACAGAGAGCGGCGCTGCGCTCTGAGATGTAGAATTATTGGCAGCAGCAGCGACAACACTTGAGGCAGCTGTCTGCTGTGTTGATTTTCCGCCTAATAGATAGAAAAAACCAAAACCAAGGCAAGCAATCAGAACAAATGCGACAGCGACGAGGGCTGGCATCAGTCGCCCGGATTTCTCGACCATTTTTTTATCCCGGTTCTCAGGACTCGACGAAGGCTTGGAGGCTGCGGTCCCGGTAGCATTACCAAGCAGAGCGGCTGCTGTGAGTAAGCGCAGCAGATCTTCACGGATCTGTTCAACCGCAATATCGATCCGCTCACTGTTTGCCTTCGGCCCACACATCACAAACAGATTCCCCTCGTTCAGTTGATAAACAACGAAACGCTGCTCGGCATAGCGAAATTCACTCCGCATAAACTCGCCAACGGCGGCACTTGCAACTTTGCGCCCCTGGTTAATCAGATGTGCGGCCTGCTGCAGATGATCGATCTTCACTGACTCAGGCACGTCATAAGCCAGCACCCGACCATCTGCAAGGCTTAGGGAAACACCGGTGACGTCTGCCAGCTGGACAAGAGATTAAGACTGTTTTTCTCCATACGACCTCGCTATTTATGTGCCAGAGTTTTGCGGATTGCATTTTCGGTGTTGATGCGGTCCACATTAGCGGAAACGCCGACAACCAATGCTTTGTCCCCGGAATTGAAAAGCATGCAATGTCCCGCCTGACCACTGACAACCAGCGATGAGCACTCCTGCGCGTCGAACAATTCTCCCAGTTGTTGAGCCATTTCGACGAGATAATGCCCCTGGGCACTCATTCGTGCCGCACTGTCGGTATCGTCATCCTGCGGCAACCCCCGTTCATCGATGATCACAGCATGATTGACCCCCGGAATCGGCAGTAATTTACGGACCGTCCTGTTCAGCGGCTTGGCCTGATTAACTTGTGACGAAGAATCTACCGAGCCTTGCTCATCCAAGCGCAAATGGCATTCAAGCAACAGATGGCAAAGGCATTGTTATGCTGACAGTCGCCGCCTCAAGTTCAGGCTGACAGGAGAAATCCCCCTCTTTCCAGCCAAGCATGATGTAAATTGCATCCATGCCACGGATAGCACCCTGCTCGGCATGAACAATCTCACCATCACGAAAATAGATAATCCCCTTACTGTGATCCTGTTGTATCGACAGCCCCCCCGGTAAACCGATTGCGCCCCTGTAATTGAAGCACTTCCGCCAGATCGACATGCGGAAGTTCCCCGGAAAACCCACGTTGCGTTTGTTTCATACGTTTCTCCTGTTCAGACAAAAACCTGATCATTTCAAATTTATCGCCCCAAAATTTATCGCCGCATTCAACGCCTGCTTTTTAAGGAATTGATAAGTATACGAAGAAGATAGGGTGAGGAAGCTGATGCCGGGTTGCCGATAAAATCGGGACGAAACCATGTGAGTCAGGGACGATTAACAGATATGGCCCGGTCCGATACGGAAACAAAAATCGCTTAGGGATTGACTTCGATTGTAAACGGCTGTTATTTTCTGAAAAATTTACTGAGAAAGTTCGCTAGGGGCGTCATCGTTACTGAGAGTTCCAGGTCTGGAACAACCCTTCGAACCTGATCCGGTTAATACCGGCGTAGGGAAGCGGCTTCGACAAACAATATTTCCTCTTTGTTTGCAGGCCGCCTTATACAGGCGGCTTTTTTATTTGTGGCATGGACATTTATCTCAACGAAATCAGACTGCAGGTTCCAGAAGGCACCCGGCTATTTGCTCTGCGTGACACACACAGGCCGAAAGCTGACATCCTGATCCTTAACGGCCACCTGCTCACGACCGATCACGACCTCGAAGCAAACGACAGGGTTGTTTTGATTGAGCGTGGTGTTCAGCCGGACGCCGAAGAACTGGAAGCCCTGATGATGGCCCGGCACACTCCTGGAGTTCATGAACGGGTCAAAGCAGGACGGGTCGGTATTGCCGGTGTCGGCGGTCTGGGGTCAAGTATCGCCATTGCCCTGGCCCGAACAGGAGTCGGTCGTCTGGTCATTGCCGACTATGATGTCGTGGAACCGTCGAACCTGAATCGTCAGCAATACTTCATCGATCAGCTCGGCAAACCGAAGGTCGAAGCCCTGGCAGAGACCATCAAACGCATCAATCCGCATGTTGATCTGGTCTGCCGACAGCTTAAACTGACCGCTGAGAACCTGGCGGCAACTTTCGTCGAGGTGGATATTCTTGTTGAGGCTCTTGATGCCGCTGAACAAAAAACCATGCTGGTTAACACCTGGCTCCGGAAATACCCCGATCGTGCCCTTGTAACAGCATCAGGCGTGGCGGGCTTTGCCGCGTCGAACAGTATCAAGACACGTCAAATCAGGGATAACCTGATTCTTTGCGGCGATGGAGTGACTGCTGCGGAACCGGGCTGCGGACTGATGGCTCCACGGGTCGGCATTGCCGCCCATCATCAAGCCAATGCCGTTCTGCGGTTGCTGTTAAATGAAGAGATTGACTAGTCGGGAGTGATCACATGGAACTGAAAATCAACGGCACCCAAAAGACGTTCACAGACGAGATCCTCACCGTGACCCAACTGCTTGAGCAACTAAATCTCAGTGTCGATCAGGTTGTCGTCGAATTGAACCGTGACATTCTCGCTCCTGGCGTTCTCTCAACGACAGGACTGAATAACGGAGATGAACTCGAACTGATTCAATTCGTCGGTGGCGGTTAGATCTGTATCAACCCATGTCTTTCGTGCTGCCCCAGCGCTTAACAACATCAACTCAACAACAGCAAGGCTTTAACATGGATCTTCTTAAAATTGCCGACAGAACTTTTAGCTCAAGACTGATGGTCGGCACCGGAAAATTTTCTTCCAATGCAGCGATGGTCGCGGCCATGGAACATTCGGGCAGCGAGATCGTCACCGTGGCCCTGCGGCGCGTCGATATTGACAATCCTCAGGACTCCCTGCTCAGCCATATCGATCGTTCGCGCTACCTGCTCCTGCCGAACACCAGCGGTGCAAGGGATGCCGAAGAAGCTGTCCGCCTGGCCCGCCTGGCCCGAGCCTCCGGTTGTGACCCATGGGTCAAACTGGAAGTGACTCCGGACCCCTACTATCTGCTCCCCGATCCGATCGAAACCCTCAAGGCCGCTGAGATTCTGGTTAAAGAAGGCTTCGTCGTTCTCCCCTATATGCCTGCCGATCCGGTTCTTGCCCGACATTTGGAAGAGGTCGGTTGTGCGACAGTCATGCCTCTGGGTGCGCCGATCGGAACCAACCGCGGTGTTCGCACCCGCGACCTGATTTCGATCATCATTGAGCAGGCCAATATCCCGGTTGTTGTCGACGCCGGACTGGGAGCCCCCTCGCATGCCGCCGAAGCGATGGAGATGGGCGCCGATGCGGTGCTGGTCAACACGGCACTGGCGGACACCCCGGACCCGGCAGCGATGGCCAGAGCCTTTCGTAAAGGGGTTGAAGCAGGGCGCGAAGCCTGGCTTGCCGGACTCGGCCCGCAACGTCGGCAAGCTGAAGCCTCAAGCCCTTTAACCGGATTCTTACGGAACGATTCATGAGTTTTCTTGAGCAGATCAGACAGTATCCCAAGGCCGACGTCAAAGAGCTGATCCTGGGTTCAACCACAGCTCACATCGATGCAGCCCTCGCCCGGCAACGCCCCAGAATAGAGGACTTTGCCGCGCTGATTTCTCCGAATATGAGCGATGAGCAGCTTGAATGTCTCGCGGGGCGTGCCCAGCAGATCACCCGCCAGCGGTTCGGTAGGGTCATCCTGCTCTATGCTCCGATCTATCTGTCGAATGAGTGTCACAACGGCTGTAAATATTGTGGGTTCAGTGCCGATAATCATCTGCGTCGAAAAACCCTCAGCCTTGATGAAATTAAGCGCGAAGCAAAAATCCTCCGTCAGACCGGCTTTCGCCATATGCTGCTGTTGACCGGAGAAGCACCGGAAGCAGCTGGGATCGACTACCTAGAAGAGGCGATCAAAATCATCAAAAGCTATTGCGGCTCTGTCTCTATCGAAGTTTTCCCGATGGATATCGACGGGTATCAGCGAATGGTTGCAGCTGGAATCGATGGCCTGACACTCTACCAGGAAACCTATGATGAAGAGCTCTACCGTGACCTTCATCCATACGGTCCCAAGAGTGATTATGCCTATCGTCTCAACGCCCCGGAACGGGCAGGGATTGCCGGACTGCGCCGTATCGGCATCGGGTCTCTGATCGGTTTGGGAGACAGCCTGACCGATGTCTTTTACAGTGGTCTCCATGCTCTCTACCTGGCACGCAAGTTTTGGCGTTCCCAGGTCACTGTCTCATTTCCACGCATCAGGCCGGCGGAAGGTGGCTACCAGCCGCAGACGATCGTTTCCGACCGCCAATTGACACAGTTTATCTGTGCCATGCGCTTGCTTCTTCCGGATGCCGGCCTGGTTCTCTCGACCCGGGAAGATGCTTCTCTACGCGACAATCTTCTCGCCCTTGGGATTACCCAGATGAGCGCGGGATCCTGTACTGCACCTGGAGGTTACGGTGATGCTGATGACGAGAGTCAGCAGTTTGAGATCAGTGATGACAGAACTCCAGCTGAAATCGAACAACTGTTAAAAGATAAGGGGTATGAAGCGGTCTGGAAAGATTGGGATACAGCCTTCCTGAGCAAAGCGGGTTGAATACAAAAGAAATCAGAGGAAAGCATATTAACGCCAAAGCGAAGGTCAGCATGAGAAACATGCTTCCCAGACTTTACCTGATCAGCGACCGCCACCAGATTCCTGCCGGCAGGGAGTTCCTTGAAGTTCTTGAGGAGCTCCTAACTGCCGGGGTCAAAATGATTCAACT
>PKUG01000123.1 GCA_002869665.1 Desulfuromonas sp.
CGCAGATCCGTATCGCCGAAGGTTACAAGCTGTCGGACCCTGAAATCGGCATCAAGAGTCAGAAAGACATTGAACTGCGCGGCTATGCTATTCAGTCGCGGATTACCACCGAAGATCCGGCGAATAGCTTTGCCCCCGACTTCGGGACGATCAAGGCCTACCGGACAGCCGCCGGTTTCGGCGTCCGTCTCGATGCCGCTGCCGGTTACGCCGGCGCCCATATCACCCCGCATTACGATTCGCTGCTGGTCAAGATCTCGACCTGGGGCCTGACCTTCGAAGATGCGGCCCGAACCATGCACCGTTCGCTGCAAGAGTTCCGGATTCGTGGTGTCAAAACGAATATCGGCTTCCTGGAGAAGGTCATCACGCACCCGGTCTTCCTCGAAGGCACTTGCGATACGTCCTTCCTCGACAAACATCCCGAGGTCTTTGATCTGCGGATCAAGAAGGACCGGGCGAACAAGATCCTGAACTACATCGGTCACACCACGGTCAACGGCTACCCGGGCATCACTCCGGAGAAAGCACTCAAGTTCTCGAACCTGCGTGAGCCCGATCTGCCCGAGATTCCCTATGGCAAGCAGCACCCGCGTGGAACCCGCGATATTCTGCGCGAAAAAGGCCCGGAAGGGCTGGCCCAGTGGGCACGTCAGAGCAAGCGTCTGCTGATCACCGATACCACCATGCGTGACGCGCACCAGTCACTTGTCGCAACCGGTCTCCGGACCTTCGATCTGGATCGCATCGCCGAGGCGACTGCGTACCTGGGTGGCGGGCTCTTCTCCCTCGAGATGTGGGGCGGTGCGACCTATGACGTTTCGATGCGCTTCCTGCGCGAAGATCCCTGGGAGCGGCTTGATCGGTTGCGGGCGAAGATCCCTAATATCCTGTTCCAGATGTTGCTGCGCGGTTCCAACGCTGTCGGCTATACCAACTATCCCGATAACGTGGTTCAGGAGTTCGTCGCCAAGGCGGCCGAAAGCGGGATCGATGTCTTCCGCGTCTTCGACTCGCTGAACTGGACCAAGGGGATGCAGGTGGCGATGGAGGCCGTACGCAAGAATAACGCGATCTGCGAAGCGGCGATCTGCTACACCGGCGATATTCTCGATCCGAAGCGTGACAAGTACCCGCTCAGCTACTACGTCAACATGGCGAAAGAGCTGGAAAAGATGGGTGCCCACATCCTGGCGATCAAGGATATGGCCGGCCTCATCAAGCCGTTTGCGGCCGAGAAGCTGGTCAAGGCGCTGAAGAACGAAATCGGTCTGCCAATCCATCTGCACACCCACGATACCTCCAGCAACGGCGGGGCGATGCTGCTCCAGGCCACCCAGGCCGGTTGCGATATCGTCGACGTTGCCCTCTCTTCGGTGTCCGGCCTGACGGCACAGCCGAACATGAATGCCCTGCTCTCGGCCCTCGAAGGGACGATCTGGGATCCGCAACTCGACATGGAAGGGATGCAGCAACTCGCCAACTACTGGGAAACTTGCCGGACCTATTACGCGCCTTTCGAGTCGGAACTGCGCAGCGGAACCGCCCAGGTTTACTATCACGAAATCCCCGGTGGCCAGTATTCCAACTACAAGCCGCAGGTTGAAGGTCTCGGCCTCGGTCATCGTTGGGAGGAGTGCAAGGAGATGTACCGCAAGGTCAACGATATGTTCGGTGACCTGGTCAAGGTGACTCCCTCATCGAAGATCGTCGGCGATATGGCGATGTTCATGGTTCAGAACAACCTGGAGCCGGAAGATGTCTATTCCCGCGGTCATGAGCTGACCTTTCCGCAGGGGGTTATCGACTTCTTCAAAGGGATGATTGGCCAGCCGCACGGCGGCTTCCCGGAAGAGCTGCAGAAGATTATCCTCAAAGGGGAGAAGCCGCTGAGCCACCGCCCCGGTGAGCTGCTCGAGCCGGCTGACTTTGTCCTTAAAAAGGATGAGCTGGAGAAGAAGCTCGGCCACAAAGTTAGCGATCGTGATGTCCTGTCTGCTGTCCTCTATCCGGGGGTTTACGAGGAGTTCGATCGTTTCCGCCAGGAATACAGTGATACCTCGGTTCTGCCGACACCGGTATTCTTCTACGGCCTCGATATCGGTGATGAAGTCACCATCGACATCGAAGCGGGCAAGACCCTGATTGTTAAGCTCAATGCCATCGGTCGGGTTCGTGAGGATGGCACCCGCCACATCTACTTCGAGCTGAACGGCGAGCCGCGCAGCACGACGGTCAAGGACCTCTCCGCCGAAACGGACGAAGTCAGCCATATCAAGGCCGACCCGGAGAACGGTCATGAAATCGGCGCGCCGATGCCGGGCAAGATTTTCAAGATGATGGTCAATGTCGGTGATGAAGTCGCCGAAGGGGATGTCCTGCTGGTGACCGAGGCGATGAAGATGGAAACCAACGTCAAGGCCAAGCGCGATGGTGTCGTCAAGCAGCTGGTCTTCGGTGAAGGGGATCAGGTCGAGCAGGGTGACCTGTTGATCGTCCTCGACTGATAGCAAAACAGTATCAGAAGATAAAAAAGCCGGATCGAAAGATCCGGCTTTTTTTTGTTCAGGTCGTTGATGATATTTTGAGAAAAGAATATTTGTAAATTAACCGGTTGAATATGAAAATTAGAAGTTGAACCTGATGCTTTTAATAGGCTGGATCGGGGAACTTGGCAATCGCCATTTCCAGAATCCGGCGAATTGTCGGCCCGTCCGCTTCTTCAAGAATCTTGCTGGAAAGCTGTTCAGCAACCTTCGCATCGACACGACTGATAAAGCGCTTCAGGCGCGGAATGCAGGGAGCGGAGATCGAGAATTCGTGGATACCGAGGCCGATCAAAGCGACGAGGCAGGCCGGATCTGACGCCATCTCGCCACAGACACAGAGATTGATATTTTTGTCGCGGACATTCTCAGCCAGGCTCTGCAACGACAGCAGGACTGCCGGATGCAGTGGATCGTAGTAACTCTGGACCAGCGGGTTCGAGCGGTCGGCCGCGAGCATGTACTGCACCAGGTCGTTGGTGCCGAGGGAGAAGAAATCAACTTCCTTCGCCAGGTGCGGAGCAAGACGGATCGCCGCAGGAACCTCGATCATCGCCCCGATGGGGATATCGCGGTTGAAGGGGATTTTCTCAATCTCCAACTGTTGCATGGCGTCCTTGATGACCGCTTTGCAGGTGCGGATCTCCTCCATATTCGAAATCATCGGGAAGAGCAGGCGGATCGGTCCGTGAACGGCGGCCATGAGGATGGCTTCGATCTGGGTCTGGAAGATGTCGCGCTGCTCCAGGCTGACGCGCACGGAGCGCCAGCCCATAAACGGGTTGTTCTCCTTCGGCGGCGCGAAATAGGGGAGTGCTTTGTCGCCACCGATATCGAGGGTGCGGATGGTGACTTCCAGACCGTTGAAGTCTTCGACGACCTTGCGGTAGAGGTGATACTGATCATTACGGTCGGGGAAGCTGCTACGGGCCATGTAGGGGAACTCGGTACGGTAGAGACCGACCCCCTCGGCGCCGTGCTTCTTGGCGACGTCGATATCGCTGATCAGGCCGATGTTGGCGCGCAGGTAGATGCGCTGGCCGTCGTGGGTCTGGGCCGGGATGTCACGCAGGGCGCCGAGTTGCTGCTGCTCCTGCAGACGGTCCTGCTCCAGACGCCGATATTCTTCGATGATTGTCTCGCTGGGGGTGTGGTAGACCGCTCCGGAGTTGGCATCGAGGATGATGGTTGCGTCGGGATTGATAGCCGACGAAGCGCCCTTGACGCCGATAACCGCAGGAATCCCCAGGGCCTTGGCCATGATCACGGAATGGGAGTTGGCCTCGTTCGATTCGATGATCATCCCGAGGATCATTTCGTGATCGAGGATGGCCATGTCGGATGGGAGCAGACGTTCAGCGACCAGAATTCCTGCATGGTGCAGGTGCAGCCCCTGGGTGTCCTTGCCGACCAGGTTGGCAAGCAGGCGACGGCCGATGTCCTCCATGTCAGCCGCCCGTTCGCGCAGGTAGGGGTCGTCCATCTTGCCAAAGGCATCAAGATAACCGGCAATAACCTTTTTCAGGGCGTAGGGGGCGCTGTGGCGCTCCTCGATCAGTTCGTGCAGTTTTTCGACGAAACCGCGGTCTTCGAGGATCATCAGGTGGGTATGGAAGATTGCAGCATCTTCCTGGGTCAACCGATCGGCGACCCGCTTCTCCAGGTAGAGGGTCTGTATCCGCGTCTGGCGCAACGCTTCGTCCAGGCGCTTGATTTCGGCCTCGATGTCAATGCTGCATTCGTCAAAAACATCGGCAAAACCGAAATTCTGATCGATAATGTTGACCTTACCGGTGACGACCCCCGGGTAAGCGACCGTACCGCGCAACACTTCAGGAGTCGGATCTTTCTTCTTGTTCTGCTTCGGTAACTTTTCGATTCTGTCGCTCTCAAGCGAGCGGGCATAGCTGCTGATGGTGTCCAGCAACCGAGCATTGACGACAATTGAAGCGACCTGAAAGGCGATGGTTGTCAGCGTCGCCTGCTCTTCGTTACTGAACGTCCGCGGTTTACGGGTCTGGATGACAAGGACGCCGATTGTCTGGTTGCGATCAAACAGCGGAATGCCGACGAAGGTGTGGAACTGTTCCTCGCCGGTCTCAGCAAAGTAGCGGTAGCGTGGGTGATTCTGCGGTTCCTTGATGGCGACGAGGCGTTGCTGCTCGGCGACCATACCGGTAAGACCTTCGCCGATCTTCAGGCTGACCTGGCCGATGGCGTTCTGATCGAGACCGCGGGTAGCACGCAGGGTCAGGGTCTGGCGATCCTCCTCCATGAGATAGAGGGAGCAGACGTCTGACTGAGCCCGCTGGGCGACGATATCGACGATATTGCTGATTGTCTCGTTCAGATCGTGAGATTTGAGGATGAGCGCACTGATATCCTGCAGAGTGCTCAGGCCGAGGCTGCGATCCGATTTGTTCTTGTTCTCAGGGGTCATGGCAAGCGATCGATGGGAGGCAATTGAAATTAAAATATTCTAGCTCAAATGGCGGGGAAATTGGATAAAAAAAACCGCCGGGAGGAGAGAGAGTCCCGGCGGTGGAAAGGGATGCTGCGGACCGTTCGGGCGGGAACGGCAGCGGTCCCGCAAGAGCCCGCGATAAAAGCAGGTTCCATGCCAGCTTTGGAGATTTTTTCAATATGAGTGATTACAGTATGTTAGAGAGTCTTGAAGAGGGCCCCTTGTTTACTACTGACGCATATTTTCCTGAATTGTGGATTTTTTACGTCATATGACCAGCTTCTGGGCAAAACATCAGGAGTGAATGAGGAATTTTCCGACGCTCTCCTGATGGTGACAGGCGACCTGATGACCACTGCCGAGGTCGTTCAGCGTTGGCGCCTGGTTGCGGCAGAGTTCGCTGGCATAGGGGCAGCGCGGATGGAAGTGACAGCCGCTTGGCGGGTTGACCGGGGAGGGGATCTCGCCGCTGAGGGCGATGGGGCGGGGATGCCCGGGGTCCGGATAGGGGACCGCGTTGATCAGGGCCTCGGTGTAGGGGTGGCGCGGGTTGCGGTACAACTCATCGGCATTGGCGAGTTCGACGATCCGCCCCAGATACATGACGGCAATCCGGTCGCTGACATGCTCGATAACAGCGAGATCATGAGCGATGAACAGATAGCTGAGGTTGCGCTCGTGCTGGAGTTTCTTGAGCAGATTGATGATCTGAGCCTGAACCGAGAGGTCGAGTGCGGAAACCGGTTCGTCGGCGATGATCAGTTCCGGCTCCACGGCGAGTGCGCGGGCGATGCCGACACGTTGCCGCTGGCCACCGGAAAATTCATGTGGGTAGCGCTGCTCATGTTCGGCAGACAAGCCGACGGTTTCAAGCAGTTCGATAACGCGATCACGAATCTGTCTCAGCGGGGCAAGCTTGTGAATAATGAACGCTTCAGCGAGGATTGCACCAACCGTCATCCGCGGGTTGAGGGACGAAAAGGGATCCTGGAAAATCATCTGCATGCGCTTGCGGTAGCTGCGCAGTTCACGAGCGGAGAGCTTGCCCAGCTCGGTTCCGGCGAAGCTGACCGATCCTGAATCGGCTTTCAGTAGCTGGATGATGAGTTTGCCGGTGGTCGATTTGCCACAGCCCGATTCGCCGACCAGCCCCAGGGTCTCTCCGGCTTCAAGAGTCAGGGAAAGATCTTCGACGGCGACGAGATGGCCGGCGCCACGACCGAGAGGATCTTTGACCCTGAAACTTTTCTTCAGATGTTCGACTTCAAGCAGCGCCATTAATGCCTCCAGCAGCGGACCCAGTGCCCCGTTTCGACCTCAACCATTTGCGGCGTCTTGTTGCCGCAGGGCGGGTAAGGATGGGTACAGCGATCGAGGAACAGACACCCTTCGGAGCGCTTGTCCAGATCGGGAAGCTGACCGGGAATGGCCGGCAGATCATCCTTGTTCCCCAGGCGCGGGACGCAATGGAGCAGCCCCTTGGTATAGGGATGGCGAGGATTTGCAAAGACCTGGTTGACGCTGCCGTTCTCGACGATCTGACCGGCATACATGACGGCCAATTTGTCGGCGTTGCCGGCGACCACTCCGAGGTCATGGGTGATCAGGAGCATAGTCATGTTACGCTTTGTCTTCAGCTCCATGAGCAGGTCCATGATCTGGGCCTGGATGGTGACATCGAGAGCGGTTGTCGGTTCGTCGGCGATCAGCAGTTTCGGATCGCAGGCCAGGGCCATGGCGATCATGACCCGCTGGCGCTGACCGCCGGACAGTTGGTGCGGATAATCGGCAAGGCGTCGCTCGGGATCGGAAATGCCGACCATGCTGAGCAGTTCGGCGGCCTCCGTCAGGGCTGCACGGGGTTCCAGCCCGCGATGCAGACGCAGGGCCTCGGCGATCTGTTCGCCGATCTTCAGAACCGGATTGAGGGAGGTCATCGGTTCCTGGAAGATCATGGAGATATCATTGCCGCGAATCCGGCGCATTTCGACGTCGGGCAGGCGTAACAGATCCCGACCGTCGAGCCTGATTTCACCGCCGACAATGCGTCCCGGTTCGGGGAGCAGGCGCAGCAGCGAGAGCGCGGTCATCGACTTGCCGCATCCGGATTCACCGACCAGGGCCAGGGTTTCTCCTGGATCAATCTCGAAGGTGACATTGTCGACGGCCTTGACCAGGCCGTTCCTGGTGAAGAAGTAACTCTGCAGCTTTTCTACGGATAATCTGGGCGGCATAGGCTCTCTCTCGTTCGTTGTCACATGTGTACAGCCAGGCGTGTGAAAGGTCAAGCGTTGATGCCCGGAATCGCTGTCTCATCGGTCTGCGCAAGTGCTCCGGCGGTGAATATTGCCATCCCTTGCAAAAAAACAAACATTGTTAGTATTTGATGCGAAAAAAGGCTGGCACAGGAACAATATTTATGAAGATAATAGCGACATGCAATTGATCTATGTTGACCTACATCTTCATTCAACCTGTTCCGACGGGGTCTATACCCCGGAGGAGTTGGTAACTGTCGCTGCCGAAACGGAACTGGCCGCCATAGCCCTGGCCGATCATGACAATATTGACGGAATCGACCGCGCCATTCGTGCCGGTGACGCGGTCGGTGTTGAGGTGATTCCGGCGGTGGAACTGTCGACCCAGTGGTTCCAGTACAGCGACATGCACCTGCTCGGCTACGGGTTCGATTATCAGGATCCCTATCTGATTCGGGCGTTAAGCGAATTTCAGGAGTTTCGTCGTACGCGCAATCAGCAGATCATCGACCGCGTCAATGAAAAGCTGCGCCATGAGCAGCGTGCTCCCCTCGATTCCGAAGCTGTGCGCAAACTCGCCGACGGAACCATCGGTCGTCCGCACATCGCCCAGGCACTTCGCGAAGCCGGATACGTCAAGAGCAACGACGAGGCCTTTGAACGCTACCTGGTCCCCTGCAATGTCCCCAAGCGTTACTTCCCGGTGGACGAGGCGATCCGTCTTATTCACAGCAGCGGCGGCATCGCGGTGCTGGCCCATCCTCCTTATATCACCCGTGATCGTCGACAGCTTGAACTGCTGGTCGGCGAACTGGTCGGGATGGGGCTGGACGGGTTGGAGGCTTACAATAACGGTTCCGGACTCGATGATACCGACTGGTTGATCAAGCTGGCACGACGGCATGAGCTGGTTGTGACCGGCGGGTCCGATTTCCATGGTGACCCGGGGTCAGCGATCGAGGTGGGGCGTGGTGTGCGTGGTATCCGTGTCCCTTACGACGCGGTGGAGGAAGTCAAGGGGGCGCTGGAACGCCGCCGCCTGCAACACAACCGGACCTATTCAAACCTCGGCTGATCTTCCGGCGGCGGCAATAAATAGTCGGCAGTACCTGCCGTGTCGTTTCTCTTGATCAGCCCCGCCGTTGCTTTTTTCACCACGGCAAAAACTCAACAATCCTTCCAGATCGCCTGGCGTTTTTCCAGGAATGCCAGCATCCCTTCTTTCTGATCTTCCCCGGAAAAGCAGAGCCCGAACAGATCGGCTTCGTAGGTGAATGCCCGGTTGGTCTCCATCTCCAGGCCGTTATCGACAGCCTCTTTGATCAAACGTACGGCCAGTTGCGATTTCTGCGCAATCCGCCCGGCGAGTTCACGCGTGCTGTCAAGCAACTGGTCGCGTGGAACCACCTGGTTGACCAGCCCGAGCTGTTCCGCTTTTTCGGCACTGACCATGTCTCCGGTAAACATTAACTCCTTGGCTTTCCCTTTGCCGACCAGACGGGCCAGACGCTGGGTTCCGCCCCAACCGGGAATAATGCCGAGATTGACTTCCGGCTGTCCCAGCCTGGCTTCGCTGGCGGCAATGCGTAGATCGCAGGCCATCGCCAGTTCACAGCCGCCGCCAAGGGCATAGCCATTTATCGCTGCGATATAGATTTTTTTGCCGGCTTCGATTGTATTGAAAAGCTGTTGGGCCGTACGGGCGATCTCCCTGGCTTTGAGGGCGTTGAGGGGCTGCATGACAGCGATGTCACCGCCGGCGACAAAGGCCTTTTCCCCGGCTCCGGTGATGATGACAACCTTGACCTCGGCTGAAGATTCCAGTTCAGCGACACAGGTCGCCAACTCGCTCAGGGTTTGCGGATTCAGCGAGTTGAGTGCCTTCGGTCGATTGATGGTCAGCACGGCGACATGGTTTTCGATGGACAACTCAAGATTTTCATACGTCATGATCAGGCTCCTTGGTTGGGTGATGACGGTTACGATAATAACCTTGTTTTATTCACAGCTCTACCTTTTCCTGCTAGCTCACCATTGCTTTGGTGATTAAACAGCGAAAACTTTTATTATGTTGATTGTTGACCCATAGAGGGTCGCCATTCCCTGTAGATTATATTCGTTCGTTCTCGTTCTCGTTCTCGTTCTCGGTATCGGTATCGGTATCGGAATCGGTATCGCTATCGCTATCGCTATCGGTATCGGTATCGGTATCGCTATCGGCAGTGGATTTTCCTGACAAATGTCTCGATGCCGATCCCGATAGCGATACCGATTGATATTTTGCATTTCTGGCAGTGAGTCCGCCTTGCGTGTTTATCCGCCGGAGCATCAGAAAAAACTGATTCGCCAGTATCTGGGCAGACTTTGTTCCTCTGTGTGCGTTTCTCCCTCCGCTGTCACAGCCTTGTGGATGATCAAGGCGCGGGAATGTGATATCAGCCTGTTGAGACAAAGGGAAAAGTGATATCCTATGACTTTGATAATTCAACCTGATTTCCGGTCATTGTTGTCGGACTGTTCAAAGGAGCGGGCTCTTGGCCACTATTGATAAGGAAGATTTGACCGAAGTTGTCAGCCGTGATCGGCACTGCTTCGGTTGCAGTCAGCAGAACCCCTACGGGCTGCAAATGCGCTTTTTCACCGACGATACGGCTCTTTACTCATGGCTTGATGTTCCGGCGCATCTGTGCGGCTGGAACGGAATCGTTCACGGTGGGGTCCTTTCCACCATCCTCGATGAGATCATGTGCTGGGCCGGGATTCATCAAATGCGTAAAGTTCTTATGACCCGCAACATGAAAGTCGAATATCTCAAGCCGGTCTATATCGGTGAAAAGCTACGTGCAGAAGCCCGGATTATAGAAAAGGTCAGCGCCCGGGAAGCAATTGTCGAAGGGCTGCTTTACCGCGAAGAGGATGATGCCCTCTGTTCACGCAGTCGCGGCAGCTTTGCCATATTTTCCGCCGCGGCGCTTGAGCGTCTGCAGATCGTGCCCCCAGAAGCTCTTGAATGCTTCGGTGAATTTCTCGATTAACAACGCAAGTTAAGAATCAGAATCTGATGATGACAATGGAGGCCGGAATATGAACCCTGACGAGAGTGTTCTCTTCGGGCAGGAGGTCGAAGCCCTGCAGAAGGTTGTCGATGTGGTGACCGAATTTCTAATCAAGTACAGTTTCCAGATTA
>PKUG01000089.1 GCA_002869665.1 Desulfuromonas sp.
TCAATAAGCAGTCACGATAAAGGACTTCCGCACCGACCGAAAGCGGCTGAATACTCCCGGCGATACCGACGACTGCAAGGGTATTGAATAAGTTAGAACCTATAACATTTCCCAGTGCAAGATCGTGCTCCCCCTTACGCGCGGCGGCAATGGATGACGCCAACTCGGGCAGAGAAGTCCCGATGGCAACGATCGTCAGCCCGATGATCAGATCACCGACGCCAAAAGCATGGGCAATCTCGACAGCTCCCCAGACCAGTGCGCGCGAGCTGGCGACCAGCAACAACATTCCGATGACCAGCCAGAAGATCGCCTTCTTCAACGGCATCGGGTCAACTTCCAGGGTCACGTCGATATCCGCCTCGAGACTGTCATGGCGTGCACTTAGTCCGATCCAGATCCACCAGCCAATAATCACGGCAAAAACCGCCAGCAGAATCCAGGCATCCATGCGGCTGAGGTGGAGATCGAAGAGCAGGCCGGCCGCCAGCAGGGTTGCACCGAAGAGCACCGGCAACTCCTTGCGCAGGACACCCGATTTGACCGTAATCGGACTGATCAACGCCGTCACACCCAGAATAAGTGCGATATTGGAGATATTTGAACCGTAGGCATTACCCAGGGCAAGCCCCGGGTTTCCCTGACCGGCCGAGATGGCGGAAACCACCATTTCCGGAGCCGAGGTTCCGAAACCGATCACCACCATACCGATCAGCAGCGTCGGCATTCCAGCATAATAGGCCGTCGCCGCGGCGCCATCGACAAAACGGTCGGCACTCCAGACCAGAACGATCAGACCGATGAGCAGAACGATAACGGGCAACGTGAGTGACATTTTCCCTCGACAAACAAGACGGGGACAGAAAGGATCTGTCCCCATGGAGGATTTTATAACTGAACGATTCAAGGCCCCCGCCGGGGGTCTCAGCGCCGCGGACGTCAGCCAAAAACCGGGCTGCAGGCCTTCTGAGCCTCAATGTCACGTTCCCGCTTGCGCGCCAGGAACTGGCGATCTTCTTCCTGGTGACATTTCTTGTACTTCATTCCGCTGCCACACCAGCAGGGATCGTTCCTTAACGGCAGAACCTCCGGGGGAATTTCCCCTTTCGGCTCCTCGATTTTCTTATTAAACAGACGGCTCAACAAACTCATACTGACTCCTTACCGGTCTCCGTGCGCAAGGGACTATATAAAAAAGCCACTACGGAGACAAGACAACTTTTAATAAAGCGGGGTCCGTGAGCTTGTCGTAACGCCCGCTAATAAGATTTACGATACAAGGTCATGTGACATGCGGGGCACGGCGGAATCCGCGCAGTCTTTTTCATGTGAAGCTGCTCCCCGCAGTTCTTGCAGGTCAGGGTCCCCGGGCTGGTCACCTCGCCGGTCTTGAATTCAACCTGTTGCTCCGATTTCTGGGCCCATTCGTTGAGAGTCCCTGCCGCGCTGCTGAGAATACGGGCGAACAGGCTTTGAGCCCCGGCAGCAACCCGTTTCGGGTCAACCGCTTCTTTGATATTTTCTCCAGTCTTTTCAGCATGGTCAATAGCATGGCGGACATCACGCTTGACGAAGGCTGAGACTTTATCCGCCTGCTCACGGGTAAAATTACCGGCAGCAGTCAACTCTTCACCAGCCTTTTTCAGCGCCTCATCAAAGTTTTTACGTCCACTATCGATCAGTTCTTCGGTGCGACTGATGAACTTCTCATAGAGACTCACATCTTCCTGGTCGTGATCGTTATTTGTCTGATTATTTTCGGTCATGGTTCGTCTCCTGTTCAAGAAGTGAAAGTATTGTGAAAACGCACCCTTTCATTCAAGATTAGCAGATGAAAAACACTTTGTCCGAAACCGACGCTAATTATCAGTCCGACGTCTCGTCGTTCGGCAACATACCGAGCAGGCCACCGACCAAAAGGCCGAACAACGCCCCTGACCAGGGGCTTGAGGTCGCCCCTCAGCTACTNACCAAGAGAGCCGACCAGCCCCCCCAGAACCACTCCTCCGAAGGCGAACAGAAGAAACTTCAGCAGGCGAGACTTCATGTCCGACTCCAGTAATCTGCCCGCTCCGGCAACACCCAGCGAATCCCACCGCGTGGATCAGCGACATCTCCCGTATAGCGGGGAATCACATGCAGGTGCAGATGAGGAACGGTTTGACCAGCAGCCGCACCATCGTTGATTCCGATCGTAAAAGCATCGATCTGATGGCACTTTCTCAGCAACTTCTGCACGGTCGGAACAAGCGCGAACAAAGCAACGAGTTCGTCTTGGGACGCCTGTACTGTGGTCATAAGGTGGCGTCGGGGAACAATCAGGACATGTCCAGGCGAAGCAGGGAAAGCATCATAAATTGCCAGCGCATGTTCATTGCTACAGATGACATCCTGATCGTTCAGGCAACAGAAGGGGCACTCTGCCATGGGGATAGCATCCATGTGGGTAGATTAGGAGTAACCGTTCTTCTCCCTGGCCTCGGGAGTCGCCGGCATAAAAGCAAGGAGCAGAGCCGCGAAGGGGCCGATCAGCAAGCCGATACCGAACCACAGTTTCTCGTTACGTCCCTTCCCTTTGGCCAATGAATACGCGGCACAGGCAAGTGCCAGCCAGATAAATAAATATTCCATATCACCTCACTACAACGAAAAGATCAGACAGTTTTTATAACAACGTTTTGACATCATAATCGATTCAACGCCAAAAGTAACCTGCTTCGCGAAAATTAAAAACGATCTTCCACCCTTTGCCATGGGAGCCGTCTTGGATATAATAAAATACAAGGAAAGGAGGAATGCCTATCGAAGACGAAATATCGCAGTTGAGAACGTATTCCACCAACCGGGGCTTTCAGGCCGTGGTAAATCCCATGTCAGGGAATAGTTGACCGAACGAAGGCCCGCCGAAATCAGGCGGGCCTTTCATTTTCTTGAATTTACTTTCTTCAATCCAGCTATCCAGCAAGCAATGTTCTCATAATGCGCTCCCGGCCAGTAGACCTTCCCACAGCATTCACACTGTTTGAAGTCCGAATAGAAACGATAAGTTTTCTCGGCCAGCAAATGCGCAATACGGGATTTATCGACAATCGTCAGGCAACCGTTACAGAGCGGGCAACGACTTAGTGGCGAAATGGACGCATGAAGTCGATAACGTTGCAGCACCTCAACAACCTGCTTTTCAACTCGATTGTGACGGATCAGCAGACCATTGCAGACACAGCTGTGTTTGAGGATTCCGCGGTCTCGGGTCAGGATCGTTCGGCGTTCTGTTAGAGCCGTTTCGATAATTTCTACATCGTCAAGATCATTTCGATAGAGACAGTCGAAACCGAGTAAGCGCAACCGTCTGGCCAGCTTACCCAGATGCACATCCAGAATAAAGGCCCCTGGAAACTCAGGCAGAGAGCTGAGATGCAGGAGAATCCCTGATACGTCAGGCGTGAGGAGGTCGTAGGGGTAAACATGAAGTTCTTCACCTGGCTGCAGTCGGTGGGTAAAGTTGACACAGCGCCCGGAGATAGCGATCAGATCAACCTCAGTGTGCGGTACGCCGCAGGCTTCAATGGCATCTTTGACCGCAGGGGATTCGCCAACAGGATAGTCGAGCAGTCCCTGCTTGTGTGCACAGCGCAGCAGAGTCTGGAGAAAACCATGAAACCTGAAACGGACGGAACCCGCACCATTCATCGCGTTTCCACAACTCAGCTTTGCGGTGGACTGCTCAGCAACCCGAAGGCCAGATAGGCAAAGCCGATAAGCACGGTGTAGAAAAAAGCCAGAAAAAGTGCACGGGCCAAGAGCTTGGCGGTGAATTCCTTGACGGTCGGCGGCTTCTTACGATCCAGCACAAATGACCAGAACAGTGCGAATAATGCAACTATCACCAGGCCTGTTTTGTAAACAAGCATAGGATCCATCAATGATCCCTCTCTGTGTAAAAATCTGGGTATCGAAAACTGTCCCCGCCGGCTGAAACTACCGACGAGGACAATCAAAACCGACTATTCCGTACGGCTGGTGATTTCGATCAGATGATAACCAAACTGAGTCTTGACCGGACCAAGGACCTTCCCGACTTCGCCGGTGAAGACCACTTCGTCAAATTCACGCACCATCTGCCCCGGATAGAATTCTCCCAGGTCACCCCCCTGGCGACCTGACGGGCATTTGGAGTGAGCCTTGGCGACAGCAGCAAAATCTTCGCCGTTTTCAATCATGCTTTTCAAGGTGTTGCAGTCCGCCTCACCGGGGACCAGAATGTGTCTTGCTCTTGCTTTTTTCATGTCAATCTCCTGAATCGTCTAAAGTATTGCCATTGGGCATCTAATACATACCCGATCCTGTCGCCCATGTCCATTGACACAGTAAGCACAGGGCAAGACGACAGAGACTTGTTTACATGTCGATGAAATTGTCCTGTAATTGACCAACAGGCATGCTATTTTTGCAAGCGACTGCAATCTGCTCTCGATAGAAAATGAATATTCATGCACCGGATTGAACATGACATCATCGACCTGCTCAGCCGCCGGAGGAAGCAATCTCTCAGCCGCCGTGAGATTGCCGATCACCTGGATCTGCGCGGGGGCGAACGCAAACTGCTGACGAAAATCCTCGACCAGATGGTCCACGAAGGATGCCTCAGTGACCGCCGGGGACGCTATTCTCTGCTCACACGGCCGAAACGGACGCTCGAAGGAACCTTCTCCCAGGCTGATAAGGGGTACGGGTTTCTACGCCCGGACGACGCCACCCAGGAGGACCTGTTCATACCGGCCCGGCATATCGGCAACGCAATGGACGGTGACCGGATTCTCGGTGAATTGAACGAATCGCCTCGCGACCGCCGCCCCTACGCCAAGGTGCTCAAAGTTCTTGACCGCGCTCATCGGCGCCTGCTCGGAACTTACCAGCCGAACAACAGATCCGCCCTGGTTTTCCCTCTCGATCGCAAGCTCGGCGGCCCCGTCAAGGTCGCTATCGATCCGGACGTAACAGCTGACGATATCGTCGAAGTCGAACTTGAGCACTACGCACAAAGTGGTGCATATGCCAGCGGAAAAATCACTGAAATCATCGGCCCCGAAAACGACCCGCAGGTCGATATCGAAACCGTCATTCGCAGCCATGCGCTGCCGCGAGATTTTACTGCTGCTGCTCTTGCCGAAGCCGATAGCGTCGAAACAGAAGTCACTTCAGCAGACATCGACGGAAGAATCGACCTGCGCAGTCTGCCGCTGGTGACCATCGACGGTGAAACGGCAAAGGATTTCGACGACGCCGTCGCCTTGCTCAAAGAAGCGGACAGCTATCGGCTCTGGGTCGCTATTGCTGACGTCTCACATTATGTAAAACCGGAGGCCGCCCTCGACCTCGATGCCAGGGAGCTGGGTACAAGCGTCTATTTTCCCGGCTACTGCCTGCCGATGCTGCCGGAAAGGCTGAGCAACGGCATCTGTTCGCTGAATCCTGCTCAAGACCGTCTGGTCATGACCGCAGAGCTCCTTTTTTCCGCCGACGGCACCCGACTCTCCGCAGAGTTCTATCCGGCGGTCATCTGCAGCCGGTCACGCCTGACCTATACCAAGGTCGCCGCCTGCCTTGCCGATCCCGACTGGGATGCACTGGACCATGAACTGGTGACCCAGTTGCGCCAGATGGGCGAACTCGCGGCTCTACTGACCGCCAAACGCAAAGTCCGCGGTAGTCTGGATCTCGATCTCCCGGAAGTTGAAATTCTGCTCGACGAAAAGGGAGCCCCTTATGACCTGGTCAAGGTTGAACGTAATCAGGCTCACCGCCTGATCGAGGAGTTCATGCTTGCCGCCAACGAGGCCGTCGCCGAACACCTGACCGCCGGGGAATGGCCCCTGCTCTACCGTGTCCATGAGCAGCCTGACCCTGAAAAATTGCACGAACTTCAACAGCTGGCAGCCGGTTGCGGAGCGGGGCTGAACCTGACCGGCAACCTGCAGCTCAATCTGCAACGCCTGCTGGCAGAAACAGCAGAGAAGCCGGAAGCTCGTTTAATCAACCAGCAATTACTCCGAAGCTTGAAACAGGCCCATTATACGCCGGACAACTGCGGTCATTTCGGCCTCGCGGCCGACTGCTACTGTCACTTCACCTCGCCGATCCGGCGTTATCCCGATCTGCACGTTCATCGTGTTCTCAAACTCGCTCTGGAGCAGAAGACAAAAAAAGAATCCCTGTCGAAACGTCAGCTCAAACGTCTCGGCGAAGAATGCTCCGCCAGCGAACGCCGGGCCCTTGAAGCCGAGCGAGAGTTAACTGAACTGCGGCGCTGCCAGCTGATGCGCGATCATGTCGGTGAAGAACTGGACGGCATCATCTCTTCGGTCACCGAATTCGGATTCTTTGTCGAACTTGATGATCTCTTCGTTGAAGGCTTGGTTCACATTCGCACTTTGCGTGGCGATTATTACCACTTTGAACCGACCAGCATGCTGCTCGTCGGCGAACGCCGGCGACAGGTTTTCCGCGTCGGTATGCGCGTCAGGATCAAGGTCGAACAGGTCGAACTCTGGCGTCGACGCATCGATTTCAGCCTGATAAAAGTCGAGGATGCATGAACCTGCCGATCGATGACATCCTTTCCGAACTCAAAACCACACTGGCGGCAAACAGCTGCCTGATCCTGCAGGCACCTCCGGGTGCCGGCAAGACGACGCGGGTCCCTCTCGCGCTACTGGATGAAGACTGGCTGGACAGAAAAAAAATCCTGATTCTCGAACCACGGCGCTTGGCAGCGACCAACGCCGCGCGCTTCATGGCCGGCCAACTCGGCGAAGAGGTTGGGACAACAGTCGGCTATACCATTCGTTACGAACGCAAGGTCAGCCACGCAACACGTATCGAGGTTGTGACCGAGGGTATCCTGACCCGCAGGCTGCAGGCCGATCCCGCCCTTGAAGGTGTCGGACTGGTTATCTTTGATGAATTTCACGAACGCAGCCTGAACAGCGATCTCGCCTTGGCCCTGTGCCGTGATTCCCAGTTAGGGTTACGGGATGACCTGAAAATCCTGATCATGTCGGCAACCCTCGATGGCGCCCCACTGGCGGAACGACTTGGTTCCCCTCTGCTCACAAGCGAGGGGCGCAACTACCCGGTCGAGGTCCATTACGGCGAACGTGAGAGTTCAGATCTGGTTGCCACTACAGCTGCGGCTATTCGTCGTGCCCTGCGTGAAACAAGTGGTGATATTCTCGCTTTTCTGCCTGGTGCCAGGGAAATCAACCGTTGTCGCGAAGCCCTCGGCCAGCTCGACTCCCTTGCTGTCCAACCGCTCTATGCAGCACTCCCCTTCCCCGCACAGGAGCAGGCCATCAACCCCGGGGAGCAAAGAAAAGTTGTTCTGGCAACCAACATTGCCGAGACAAGCCTGACCATTCAGGGCATCCAGGTCGTCGTCGACAGCGGTTTCGCCCGCGAACCCCGCTTCGATCCCGCCAGCGGGCTGACCCGACTTGCCCTGGTTCGTATTTCTCGCGCCAGTGCCGACCAACGGGCCGGGCGGGCCGGGCGCCTGGGACCGGGAACCTGTTACCGCCTCTGGAGCCGCGGAACCCACGGCAGCCTTCTCCCCTTTACGCCCCCGGAAATCCGCAACGCCGATCTGGCACCACTGGCTCTGGAGCTGGCGAACTGGGGGATTCAGGACGCACGGGAGCTGACCTGGCTCGATCCGCCACCGGATGGCGCGCTTGAAGCCGGGCGCCAGTTGCTTCAACTTCTCGGCGCCATGAGTGAATCCGGCCAACTGACACCGCTCGGCAGGCAAGTGGCAAAGCTCCCGATCCATCCACGACTCGGCTGCCTGTTGCTGACGGCTCAAAAGTTCGACTGCCTCTCCCTCGGCTGTGATCTGGTTGCCCTGTTATCAGAACCTGGCAGAAATAGCGACAAAGACCCGGTTACCCGGCTGGAAGATCTCAGGCGCGGAGGGGGAGGAACAGCAAGAGCCGACAATTCGACTTTTGAACGTGCAGCCCGTTACTGGCGACGCTATTTCAAACTCAATGACAGCCATGACCTGACACCGATCACACAGGAAGTGGTCGGCAAACTTCTGGCCGCAGCCTTCCCCGATCGCATCGGCCGACTGCGTCCAGGCGAAACACAACGCTATCACTTCGTCTCCGGCCAGGGAGGGCGCCTGCCGGAACATTCGCCGCTGGCCAAAAGCCCCTACATTGTTGCCGCCGAGCTGGTCGGGAAACGCGCTGAAGAGGGCTTGATCGTTCAGGCCGTTCCGCTTTCAAGCGAAACAATTTTCGCCCTTCAGCCGGACTCCCCCTGGCAGCACCAAACCTACTGGGATACTGGAGCCGGTCGTGTTATTGGCAGGGAGGTCAGAAAGCTCGGCAACCTGGTCCTGGCCGAACGCCCTGTACAAGTTGCCAGTGATGAGGCAAACGCACTGTTACTCGACGTGATACGTAATGAAGGGCTCTCCCTGCTCAACTGGAGCCATAAAGCGCGAACACTTCAGGTCCGGATAGGTCTTGTCAGACAGGTATTTCCGCATGAGAACTGGCCTGAACTATCGGATGTAAACTTATTGAAAAATATAGAGACATGGCTACTTCCATTTATCGTTGGCGTAACCAGCAGCGATGCTTTAAAAAAAATAGATATGGAAAATGCCCTGCGCTCCCAGTGTGACTGGCAACAGTTGCAACGCCTTGATAAGCTTGTTCCGGAGAAGCTAGCTGTTGCCAGCGGATCTCAGATCAGGATCGATTATCTCAGCGCTGAAGAGCCGATCCTTGCTGTCAAACTGCAGGAGATGTTCGGAACTGCAGAGACCCCAACTGTTGCTGCTGGACGTATCCCCTTGGTGCTTCACCTGCTCTCCCCGGCCGGTCGTCCATTACAGGTCACCAGCGACCTGCACTCCTTCTGGAACGATGTTTACCCGGAAGTTAAGAAGGAGATGAAGGGGCGCTACCCGAAGCACCCATGGCCGGACGATCCCTGGAATGCTGTAGCGACCAGGCACACGAAGCGCAGAATGTAAATTTGACCACTATGGCAGGAGTGAAATGATGAAGAAGAGATTACAGGACGCCCTGAAGTTGGAATTCCCTCCGGTCGCGACCCTCTGGATGGACGAGGCCCCGGATGAGGCACTCGCTTTTGCCGACGGTAAGCGCGGCTGTCTGATGTCACTCTTTGCTGCAGCCGCCAAAGGCAAGATCGCGGCCCTCGGCAAAAAGAATGTTGGTTGCCCGGGTGGTGGGGTCGGTATGTGTTACGGCAATTACTATGCGGAAAATTTCCCCGGTGGTGTCGACTGCTTCAGCCGTTTTCTTTCCAACGGCAACCAGGGCTATCCGAAAGGTGAAGCGATCGCTGAACAGATGCAGGGGCATGCACCAGATACATTTATCGAGGAGTTTCTTCACGGCGAGCGATATATGAAATCGCCCGAGATCGTCGTCGACTTCATCGACAAAGTGGGGATTATGGATCTCGGAGAGAAACAAACCGTCTTCATGCCTCTCCCCATGGCCGAAGAACGTAAACTGAAGCCAGCTACAGTCACCATCATCTGCAACGCGTCCCAACTTTCAGCGCTGATCATCCTCTGCAACTATTTTCGGCGCGGCATCGAGAATGTCGCTGCGCCCTATGTTGCCGGGTGTCAGTCGATCGGTGCGGTAACTTACAGTGAAATGGAGAGCTTGAGTCCGCGTGGCATTATCGGGCTGTTTGACATTACTGCCCGCAAGACAATCAAAAACAGCCTCGGCGCGGATAAATTGACCTTCAGCGTTCCCTACCCGCTGTTCCGTGAAATGGAAGAAAACATTGCTGGAAGTTTTCTTGAAAAAAGCCCCTGGCTGGAGATCATTCCGTCATCTGCATTCTGACGATCGGCGGCTAAATCAGGACAAAAAAAAGCCTCAAGACGGTGGAGGGGGGGGTACCGTCTCGAGGCTGTGTCGAAAAAGCCAATGGCTCGTTCGATGTAAATTAATTCTATGAA
Source organism: Desulfuromonas sp. (assembly GCA_002869665.1). Lineage (GTDB taxonomy): Bacteria > Desulfobacterota > Desulfuromonadia > Desulfuromonadales > Geopsychrobacteraceae > PKUG01. The sequence continues at coordinate 10,019 of PKUG01000089.1, forward strand.
TATCGAGCGAACATGTCAACAATCGTTTCTGTGGAAAATCATTTTCTACCGAAATTTTTTTCGTTAACAGAAAGAACCTGTCGACAGAAGTTCCCTCCATCTACAGCAGATCAGAAACCTGCCTGGCTCTTTATGCCGGATCGTTTTCAACCCGTATCAACCGGGTCGGCTGGGTGATAACATCCAGCGCTTCGATCTTCTCAAGAGCGGCGTTAATATCCGCTTCCTTCGCCGCATGGGTCATCAGGACGATCGGTACAGAGTCACTTTCATGGCGCTCCGGCTGGATCATCGACTGGATACTGATATTATGCTCCCCGAGGCATCCCGCGATCGCAGCAAGAACCCCGGGCTGATCAACAGCAGTGAAGCGCAGGTAATAATGACAGGCAATCTCCCCCATCGCCTTGATCGGCAACTGTTTGATGCTGTCAGCGACATAACCCATCACCGGCGTACGCAAACCGGAGCCGGCCTGTTGATCTCGGGCAATGGCCATGACATCCCCCATCACTGCAGCTGCGGTTGCTTCCATCCCCGCACCCTGACCGTAAAGCAGAACCGGCCCGACGAAATCGCCGTTCATCCTGACGGCGTTGAACACCCCATCTACTTCAGCAAGCTGATAGGACAGCGGAATCATGGTCGGATGCACGCGGACCTCGATCTGGTCGCCATGATTTTTGCCGATTGCCAGAAGTTTGATCTGGTAGCCGAGCTGTTCGGCAAACTTGATATCAAGCGCTGAAATCTTGGTGATCCCTTCGGAATAGACCTGAGAAAAATCGATCTGGGTGCCAAAACAGATCGCTGAAAGCAGGGCAATTTTATGCGCGGTATCAACCCCCTCGATATCGAAGGTCGGATCTGCTTCTGCATAGCCGAGGTCCTGAGCTTCCTTAAGAACCGGTGCGAAGTCGCTCCCTTCCGTCGTCATCTTGGTCAGAATGTAATTACAGGTTCCATTCAAAATACCGAGAACCGTACTGAAACGGTTGGGGCAGAGGTTCTCCTTGATCGCCGAGATGATCGGGATACCGCCGCCGACAGCCGCTTCAAACATCACTGCGACGCCCTGACGGTTAGCGGCCTCGAAGATCTCGCTGCCGTGGACGGCCAGCAGCGCCTTGTTGGCGGTTACGATATGCTTGCCGTTGGCAATCGCCTTGAGCATGAACGTTTTGGCCGGCTCATAACCGCCGATCAGCTCAACAACGATATCGATTTCAGGATTGCTGATGACCTCTTCGACATCGGTGGTCAAAATCCCCGGAGCGACGTCAACACCACGATCCGTGGTAATGTCCAGGTCGGCGATTTTCGCCAGGACAACGTCACCGCCGAGTCGTTCACGAATGATCTCGGCATTTTTCTGGAATATCTTGACGACGCCCGTACCTACGGTGCCGAAACCGATCAGACCTACCTTGATAGAACCCATAAAGCATCCTTAAAGAAAAGCTCTGTGAAACCACAGAGCGAACCTATTACGAGCAGTTGCAGGCCGGCCTAAAGATGTCCGGCACAAATTCTGGCTGCCTAATCGTTATCCTTCTTGTTATCCTGAGCAATCCGGTCAAGCAACCCGTTGATGAACGCCGGTGATTCCTTGGTTCCGTAACGTTTGGCGATTTCGATCGCCTCGTTGATGGTCACCCGGGCTGGGATATCGGGACGATACAGCAGTTCGTAAACCCCGATCCGCAGAATCGAGAGATCGACGGGCGTCATCCGCTCGATCGACCAGTTCTTTGCCGCTCCGGTGATCTGCTGATCGAGCACCGCCCTGAACTCGACAACCCCTTTGACCAGGGCTTCAGCAAACAGACGCGCAGCTGTCGGCAAAGGGGCATCGGCGGATTCAAGCGGTTCACCGAGAGCATCATCAGCAAAACGGAAGTTCGACCAGAACGCAGCAAGCAGCGCACTCGGCTTCTGGTCGGCATCCAGTTTGTGGGCAAAAAGCATTTTCAGCGCGCATTCGCGCCCGAGGCGACGGTTGTTCGGCATCGCGTTAAATCGCCCCCAGCACGTTGACCATTTCGATGGCACTCATGGCCGCTTCGACCCCTTTGTTCCCCGCCTTGGTTCCGGCCCGTTCAATTGCCTGCTCGACCGAATCGGTCGTCAGGACACCGAAAGCGACAGGCAGACCTGAGTCAAGAGAGACATGAGCGATCCCCTTGGTCACTTCAGAGCTGACGTATTCGAAATGCGGGGTTCNGGATAACGGCACCGAGACAGATGATGGCGTCAAACTTGTCGGACGCCGCCATCTTCTTTGCCGCCAGGGTAATTTCAAACGCACCGGGAACCTTGACGACCGGAACCGCATTCGTATCCGCGCCGTGCCGGCCAAGAGTATCCAGCGCGCCTTCCAGCAAGCGATCGCAGATGAAGCTGTTGAAGCGGCTGACGATGATACCGAACCGATACCCTTTGGCATCCAATTTACCTTCAATGATTTCCGCCATGTCACTGTCCTCCGGCGCTAGAGTTTTTCAAGTAGATGACCAAGTTTCTCGCGCTTGGTTGTCAGATATTTCAGGTTGCTGCTGTGTGGCGGCATTTCGATAGCCACCCGTTCGACTATTTCCAGGCCGTACCCCTCAAGGCCGACAACCTTACGCGGGTTGTTGGTCATCAGACGCAATTTACGCGCCCCCAACTCGGTCAAAATCTGGGCACCCAGGCCGTAATCGCGCAGATCATCCTCGAAACCGAGGGCATGATTCGCCTCGACAGTGTCATACCCCTGATCTTGCAGCGCATAGGCCTTGATCTTGTTGATGAGGCCGATGCCGCGCCCTTCCTGGCGCATGTAAAGGATGATCCCCTTCCCTTCCTTGTCGATCTGGGCCATGGCCGCGTGCAACTGTTCACCACAGTCACAGCGTTCGGAGCCGAAGACATCGCCAGTCAGACACTCGGAATGGACCCGGACCAGGATCGGCTCATCGGGGCTGATCTCCCCTTTGACCAGGGCTATGTGCTGGGCATTATCGACATCGTTCTCATAAACGACCGCCTGGAATTCCCCGCCAAAGGGGGTCGGCAGGGTCGTCACCGCGGCCCGCCGCACGAGCAATTCCTTGCGCATACGATAGGCGACGATATCGGCAATGGAGATAATCTTGAGTTCGTGCTTTTCGGCGAAGACTTCCAGTTGCGGCATACGTGCCATGGTTCCGTCTTCGTTCATGATTTCACAGATGACCCCAGCCGGCTTGAGGCCCGCGAGGCGCGCCAGATCGACCGACCCTTCAGTCTGTCCTGCACGAACCATGACCCCGCCCTTTTTCGCCCGTAACGGGAATACGTGTCCGGGACGGGCCAGGTCACGCGCAGTGGTGCCGTCAGCAACGGCAACCCTGATCGTGTGGGCACGATCAGCGGCGGAGATTCCCGTGGTCACACCCTGACGGGCCTCGATGGAAACAGTGAAGGCGGTCCCGAACGAAGAGCTGTTTTCACTGACCATCAGCGGCAGATCGAGCTCATCGGCCCGTGCTTCGGTCAATGACAGACAGATCAGCCCCCGCCCTTCCCTGGCCATGAAGTTGATGATTTCAGGTGTTGCGAGTTCTGCGGCGATGACCAGATCGCCTTCATTTTCACGATCTTCATCATCAACCAGAATGACCATCTTCCCCTGGCGAATATCTTCCAGAGCTGCTTCTATTCTTGCGATTGGCATTATTAATTATCCTGTTTTGAAACCGAACCGCACCGGTGGCACGAACTGCGACCTCAGCGGTTTCAGATCAAGGCACTGAATCAAGTCTTATCTCACAGAAATCCGTTTTTGGCAAGAAAGTCGAGATCGATAGAGGACCCGCCAGCGGCCTGTTGCCGCCCGCCACCGAGCAGACGTTCAACATAACGGCCGATAATATCGGTTTCGATATTGACCCGGGCCCCTTCTCGGCAATCCTTCAATGTCGTCATTTCGAGTGAATGCGGAATCACTGCAACTGAAAAGCTGTCCGCAGTCACCGCGTTGACCGTCAGGCTGATTCCGTCGATAGCGACGGACCCCTTCTCAACGATGTAGCGCAGTGCATCAGGCGGAGTTTTGAATTCCATACGCACAGCATTCTGATCACGGTAGCTGCGTTTCAGGGTTGCGACACAATCGATGTGACCACTGACCAGGTGACCGCCGAGACGATCAGATAGGCGCAGGG
>PKUG01000067.1 GCA_002869665.1 Desulfuromonas sp.
GGCGTCTTTGTAAGTAATGGTCTTTTCGTTACTCAAAAGAGCCCTCCTTATTCGCTAAAACGGCCGGCATTAGACCACCGGCGGGGGCGATTGTCAATCAGGGAAAGTGCGCGAGCGTACAGCGGTGAATCCATACGATGTTTTGCTGTATCGCACTCTTGAACTATGATACGTTTCAGCCTGAAATTTTACCATGAAAACACATATGATATTAAATGGAAAAAAAATTGATATCGCCCCCTTGTCCGAGGGGGATCTCGAAGCCGTTCTGCCGATAGAAAAGGCAAGTTATCCGCACCCCTGGACCCTCGTCCATTTTAAGGATGAATTGCAGAATCCTGTTGCGGATCTGGTCGGCTGCAAGATTGACGATATCCTCGCCGGTTATCTCTGCTATTGGCTGATTGCCGGAGAACTGCAGATCCTCAATGTTGCGGTGGCTCCCGAGTTCAGGGGCTGCGGTATTGCCAACCGGTTGCTCGATCATGTTTTTGCCTCCTGTCACACCAAGGGGCTTGTCAGCGCCTGGCTTGAAGTCAGGGTCGGGAATCGGGCGGCAATTGCACTTTATCGCCGCTTCGGTTTCAGTGACGGCGGTGTACGGCGTAACTATTATCGCGACGGTGAAGACGCCCTGCTGATGGTTCGGGATTTTGCCGAAGATTGAATCGAATTTGTTCAGATAAGCGTATTTTTATCGATTTAACGTTCAGGAGAGATGTGAATGAAAAATCTCAAGACAGTCGTGCTGTCAAACCAGGAGATTTCGCCAGGTTATTATCGTATGCGGATCCTGGCGCCCGATTACACCCGCTTGGCAAAGGCGGGGCAGTTCATCATGTTCCGTGTTCAGCGTTCGCTGTTGCCGTTGTTGCGGCGGCCGTTCGGGATCTTCCGGACTGGTTTCATGCCGGCCGATTGCGAGACCATGCCGCCTAAGGAATTTATCGAAATCATCTACAAGGTTGTTGGCGGCGGGACGGAGATCATGCGCGAGTTGCATCACGGTGATTCCGTTGAGATCCTCGGCCCCTTGGGAAACGGTTTTGAATTCGGTGAGCCGGGTGAAGAAAAGGTTCTGGTTGGTGGTGGTATCGGCCTGGTTCCCCTGTACATGCTGGCTGAAAAGCTGGTCGAAGAATCGCGTGTCCGACTTTATATGGGGGGGAGAACGCGTGACGATATCATCACTGTGACCGAATTCGAGCGCCTCGGGGTGCGAACCCATGTCTCTACCGAGGACGGTAGTGTCGGCGATACCGGCCTGGTGACCGTCGGGCTGGAGAAGAAACTCCAGGAAGGGGGGAAGATGACGGTTTACGCTTGTGGGCCCATGCCGATGATCGAAGCGGTGGAGAAAATCTGCCGCCGTTATGGTGTGCCGCTCCAGGTTTCGCTGGAAGCGCTGATGGCCTGCGGTGTCGGTGCTTGCCTTGGCTGCGTTGTCAAGGGTGCGGGGCATTCGGACAGTACGCCCAGTTACCTTTGTACCTGTAAGGTCGGCCCGGTCTTTGACGCGAAAAAACTCGACTGGGGGAACAGCCCGGAACAATCCGTTGGAAACTGTGGAGGCTGCCAATGATCAAGCGGAAAGATAAAATCATTCGGCCGAAAATGGAGGTCGAAATCGCCGGGATCAAATTGCGCAACCCGATCATGCCGGCATCCGGGACCTTCGGTTATGGGGAAGAGTTCGCGCCCTATCTTGACCTGAACAGTCTTGGGGCGATCGTGACCAAGGGGTTGTCCCTCAACGCCAAGGCAGGGAATCGGACGCCACGGATCTGCGAGACCGTTAGCGGGATGCTGAATGCCATCGGCCTGCAGAATGTCGGGGTCGATGTCTTCATCAAGCACAAGATGCCGTTTCTCGAACAGTTCGACACGCCGGTTATTGTCAACTTCTTCGGTAACACCCAGGACGAGTATGCCGAGGTCGCTGCCCGTCTTGACGGCGTTCCGGGGGTTGCGGCTCTCGAGATGAACATTTCATGTCCGAACGTCAAGCATGGCGGCATCGTCTTCGGTACCGATCCAAAGGCGATTCATGAGGTTGTTTCCCAGGTGCGTAAAAAAACCAGCAAACCGCTGATCGTCAAGCTGACCCCCAATGTGACCGATATTCAGGTGACGGCTCGGGCAGCTGAGGAAGCAGGTGCTGACGCGTTAAGTCTGATCAACACCCTGACGGGGATGGCCGTCGATGTCAAAACCAGAAAGCCACGACTGGCAAACACAATCGGTGGTTTGTCCGGTCCGGCGATTCGTCCTGTTGCCGTGCGCCTGGTCCATCAGGTGGTTCAGGCGGTTTCTGTCCCGGTTATCGGCATGGGAGGGATCACGCGCGCAGTAGACGCCCTTGAATTCCTCATCGTCGGAGCCAAGGCTGTTCAGGTCGGTACAGCGAACTTTGTCGATCCGACAGCAATGAGCACGATCCTCGATGAACTGGAGGAATTCTGCCTGACTGAGGGGATCGAGGACATCAATGATATAATTGGTTCATTGGTCGTTTGAAGGTGTCAGCTTGCAGGATTCAGGCGACAGGACAAGCAAGCACCCAACCTGAAACCTGATTTCTGATGCCTGGAGCCTTTTCATGGACATAATCGCCACCCATATTAACGCCGATTTTGACTGTCTCGGCGCGATGATCGCTGCTAAAAGGCTGTATCCGGATGCTGTGCTGGTCTTTCCGGGCGGCCAGGAGCGTGGGTTGCGAGACTTCCTGCTACAAAGCACCCTCTATGCTTATGGCGTCAAAGGGCTGCGCGATATTGACCTGGATACAGTCACCCGACTCATCCTGGTCGACGTGCGCAGTTCGACCCGAATCGGACGCCTCGCCGAGATCGTCGGACGCCCCGGTCTCGAAATCCACATTTACGATCATCATCCAGCAGATGAATACAGTTTGCAGGGTCAGGTTGAAGTGATCCGTAATGTCGGCGCGACGACCACGATAATGGCCGAAATTTTCATGGAGAGAGGTATCGTGCCGACGGCCGACGAGGCGACCATGATGATGCTCGGTCTCTATGAAGATACAGGTCAGCTGCTTTTTAGCGGGACTACGGCGGATGATTTTCGAGCTGCCGCTTTCCTGCTCGAGCATGGAGCCAACCTGAACCTGGTCGGCGATTTTCTCGTGCGTGAAATGACCCCTGAGCAGATCAGCCTGTTGAATGATCTGCTGAAATCCTGTCAGAAAGTCAGTGTCGGCGGGATCGAGATTGCCATCGCTTCGGCCTCGCTCGATTCTTATGTCGGCGATATCTCCGGCCTGATCCATAAGCTCAAAGACATCGAAAACCTCAATGTACTGATTGCCGCCGTGCGCATGGAGGATCGGATTTTTCTGATCGGCCGTTCGCGGGTGGCCGAGGTCCATGTCGGCGAGCTGTTTCAGGAATTTGGTGGCGGTGGTCATGCATTTGCCGCGTCAGCGACGGTACGTGATATGACCCTGGTGCAGTTGTTGGGCCGTCTGGAGAAGGTTCTGCCGCTTCACGTCCATTCCCAGGTGACGGCGCGTGACCTGATGACCAGTCCGGTCAAGGCGATTGCTGCCGAGGCAACGATAGATGAAGCCCGGAACCTGATCGGCCGTTTCGATTTTAACGCACTTCCGGTGTTGAACGAAGATCAGCAGGTGGTCGGGATTATCACCCGCAGGATTGTCGAAAAAGCCGCTTATCACAAACTGGCGAAGCTGCTGGTTCGAGAAGTGATGAACAGCGATTTCGAAACGGTTTCCCCTGATGCTCCTCCGGAGGTCTTGCAGCGTGGCATCGTCGAGCACAATCAGCGCTGTATCCCGGTGCTGGATGCTGGTGAACTGGTCGGTGTTGTCACCCGGACCGACCTGTTCCGGCATATGCTCGGTGCCCGGCGGCAGGACTGGGAGGATGAAGGACCGGTTCAGTATCGTGGTCTGCAGTTGAAACAAAAAAACCTGCGCCGTTTGCTGGAAACCCAACTGCCGACCTTTGTTAAGGGACTGTTGAAGCAATTGGGGACAGTTGCAGAAGAACAAGGAGTGAAGATTTTTCTGGTCGGCGGCTTTGTCCGTGATCTGCTGCTCCGTCAGCGAAATCTGGATGTCGATGTCGTTGTCGAAGGGGACGGGATCTCTTTCGCTCGCGCTTTCGCCGCGACAGCCAAATGTCGTGTGCGGGAACATGAAAAGTTCGGCACGGCCGTGATCGTTTTCCCGGATGGTTTTAAAATCGATATTGCATCGGCACGGCTGGAGTATTACGCCAGCCCGGCAGCACTTCCCAATGTTGAGCACGCCTCGATTCGGCACGATCTTTATCGTCGCGATTTTACCATCAATACCCTGACGATATCGTTAAGCCCGGATGACTATGGACAATTGCTTGATTTCTTCGGCGGGCAGCGTGACCTCAAGGATAAAACGATCCGCGTTCTGCACAACCTCAGTTTCATCGAGGATCCGACCCGGTTGTTTCGGGCGATTCGTTTTGAACAGCGTTTGGGATTCCGTATCGGGCGGCAGACGGAACGCCTGATGCGCAGCGCGGTGCGTATGAAGCTGGTCAGAAAAGTCGGCGGGCCGCGGATTCTGAATGAACTGGAGCAGCTTCTCGACGAGCCCCAGGTCGTGGCGGCGCTCGAGCGGTTGGATCAGTTTTAATTGTTTAAATTTATTGACCCGCATCTGCATTTTAATCAGGGGACTATTCAACTTCTGCTGGCTGCTGAGCGGGCCAGCAGTTGGTTTGAATTGCTTTACACCGGTGAGGAATATCGTCGCTGGCTGGTCTATCTTCTCTGTCTGTTCGATGGGATTTCGACCAAGGCCGTGTCGCGGATCATTCTCTGGCTCGGCATTCATCAGAAAGAACATAACTTGCTGCTGGCTCAGCGGACCAGAGCTCTGTCTTTACTCAAGGGCCTCAAATCGCGTGGGCGTTCAGGGCTCGATGTGCCGAACAGTAAGATTCATGAATGGCTTAACGGATTTTCGCTTGAGACAATCATTTACCTTATGGCCCGTTCCCAGAGTGACAGGTTACGTCAGGCTATTTCCCTGTATGTTACCGAACTACGTAAGGTGGAAATCTCTTTGGCCGGGGGCGACCTGATCGCCCTGGGGCTCAAACCCGGACCCCATTTTCAGGAGATTTTCCGGTCTCTGCTCAATGCGCGCCTGAATGGTGATGTCCACAGTCGCGAGGATGAAATTGCCCTGGTGCGCAGGTGTTGGCTCAAGTAACTGTGATGGGATACAGCATTGCCGTTGTCAGAAATTATATGCTGTGTTATTACCGGCTGTGGGCGATATGTCGTATTGATCACCTGAACTGTAAAGCAGGTCGCTAACTAAATGGAAATGATCCTCTCAAAACTTGCCATTATGCTTGTGCCGGCCCTCTTGGCTATTATGCTGCATGAGGTTTCTCACGGCTATGTCGCGGAGCGCTTCGGTGATCCAACGGCGCGGCTGCTAGGACGTCTGACCCTCAATCCATTTAAACACCTTGACCCGATCGGGACCATCGCCGTTTTTATTTTTGGCTTTGGATGGGCGCGTCCGGTGCCGGTTAATTCCGGTAATTTCCGCCGTCCAAGACGGGATATGATCTGGGTGGCTTTGGCCGGACCGACGACAAATCTGCTTCTGGCGATTCTCTCTGCTTTACTGCTGCGCGGTTTCGGCTGGCTGGAGGGGAGCGGAATCGGTGCTTCCAGTGTGTTTGTTCAAATTGCGACACCGGCGAAAATGATGGCTGCATTCAGTCTCTATATCAACGCGTTGCTGACCGTTTTTAATCTGATTCCTCTGCCGCCATTGGATGGTGGTCGGGTCGTGATGGGGATTGTGCCTGAGCGACAGGCAGCGCTTATGAGTCGTTTGGAGCCATTTGGTTTCGTTCTGATCGTGTTATTGGTATTTTTTACTGATATCTGGGCGCTGGTGTTGTCACCAATTATCAACACGGTGGTTGCCCTATTGGCCGGTAGGGAATTTGATCAGGTCATTCAGGCGATGCAGTTTCTATTTGGACGTTAAAGTAATGGCCTTTGAAATCCAGCTTGAAAATTTCAGCGGTCCCATGGATCTGCTCCTGCACCTGATCAAGAGTAACGAGATGGATGTCTATGATATCCGTATCGTTGAGATCACCGAGCAATACCTGCAGGTTATCGAGCAGATGAAGCTGCTTGATCTTGATATCGCCGGCGAGTTTTTGCTCATGGCTTCCACTCTGCTGCACATCAAGTCACGGATGCTGCTTCCCGTCAGCGAAGAGATCGAAGAAGAAGAGGGGGAGGACCCGCGAGCAGAGTTGGTGAAGAGGTTGCTCGAATACCAGCGCTACAAAGAAGTTGCCGAGTTGTTTCAGCAACTACCTCAGTTGGATCGGGATGTCTTCAGCAACTGCCTGACTGCTGCTGAGCTCATTTCCGGTGAAGAACTGGAAGACGCGCAGATTGTCGCCAGTGTTTACCAACTGGCGGAAGCGTTGCGTGTTCTGATCAAGGAGCGTCCCCCCGAGGTTTTCCACGAGGTCATTCAGGAAAGCCTTTCGGTTGCCGTTTATATTGAACGGATTCTGGAAAAACTGACATCGGCACGACGCCTGGCTCTGCGTGATTTTTTCAGTGAGAGACTTTCGCGCAGTGAAATAGTCGTGACCTTCCTGGCGATGCTTGAGTTGGTCAAAATGCGGATGGTCAATGTCGAGCAGGTTAAGGAGTTCAGTGATATCTGGCTTTCTTTGGCCGTTCCCGTTGAAGAATTATCTGCCAGCACAAGTGAGGAGAGCCTCGGCTATGGATAATCTGAAACAGCTGATCGAAGCCTGCGTATTTGCTGCGGACAGCCCTCTCTCGCTGGATCGACTGAGTTCTTTGCTTGAGCACCCGCGTGCAGAGATCAGGCCGCTGGTTGAGGAGTTGCAGCGGGAATATAACGACTCTGGAAGAGGAATCGAACTCGTGAGTGTCTCTGGGGGGTATCAGTTCCGGACCCCGGTTGAATTGTCACCCTGGTTGCGTAAACTTAATCGGGAGCGTCCAGGAAAATTTTCGCGTGCAGCCATGGAGACCCTGGCAATAATCGCGTACCGTCAGCCGGTTACGCGGGCCGAGGTAGAATATTTGCGTGGGGTTGATTCCGGCGGGGTTATGAAAACCTTGCTGGAAAAAAATCTGATCAAGGTTCTGGGTAAAAAAGATGTTCCGGGTAAACCGCTGATGTATGGTACTAGCCGTCAGTTTCTGGAACTCTTTGGACTGCCCAGTCTGAACGAACTGCCGACCCTCAAAGAGTTTTCCTCATTGGATGAAGAATTGGCAGAGGCTGTCCCTCTCACTCCGGAAACGGAGGTTTAACATATGCGTGAACGGGTGCAAAAATTGATTTCCCGGGCGGGATTGGCGTCCCGACGTACCGCCGAGCGTTGGATCGAAGAGGGGCGTGTGCAGATCAACGGTGTTACGGCCCAGTTAGGGGCCCAGGCCGACCCGAAGACAGATCATGTTGTGGTTAATGGAAAGCAGCTGAAGCCCGTCACCGAAAAGCTGACGGTTTTGCTGAACAAACCACGTGGTTATGTGACGACCATGAAAGACCCGCAGGGGAGAAAAAAGGTCACAGACCTGATAACCGATATACCGCAGCGACTTTTTCCGATCGGGCGGCTCGATTACAACACCGAAGGCCTTTTACTGCTGACCAATGACGGTGACCTTTCGCAGGGCTTGAGCCATCCGCGTCATCATGTTGAAAAAATTTATCTGGTCAAGGCTCGTGGGGTGTTGACTGCCGAGATGCGTAAGCGCTTGGAACAAGGTGTGGAACTGGATGACGGGATTACAGCACCGGCAAAAGTTAAAAACTATCGCGTTACTGGATCGGGTTGCTGGTTTGAACTGTCTATTCATGAAGGGCGTAATCGCCAGGTCAGGCGTATGTGCGAGGCGTTGGATTTGACAGTCGTGCGTCTGAAGCGGATCAGGCTGGCCATGCTTGACCTTTCAGGTGTGCCGTCCGGCCGCTATCGGGTATTGACCCCTGACGAAATAAGATTGTTGAGGAAATCCATATAATCAACTCTTTATGATGTTAAATTCTCTTATTAAATATGTTATGATCCTCTAACATTGGTTGGTTTTTCTATTTAATTGTTGGGCAGCAGGCATTTAAAGGTGAGTGTCTGCTCTCGTTCGTATTTCATCTGTAAATGAAAAAGATAAAACATAACGGGGTGTTGGGAGTTTTTTTTGGCTACGAATAAAGAAAAACTGCTGCAATCGGTACAGAAAAACCTGAAGAAAAAACAGGTATCGAAAGCGATTAAAGACTACATCAAGATCATCGAGCTTGACCCGGCGGACGTGCGCCAACGTCAGAAGCTTGCTGAACTCTATGTTCGGACGAATAAGAAAGCAGAAGCTTACGAACAGTATGAGGCGATTGCCAAGGACTTTACGAAAAACGGGTTCTACCTGAAGGCGATTGCAATCTATAAGCAGATGCAGAGGCTTGATCCCGGTCAGGTGACGATCCTCATTCGCCTGGCCGAACTCAATGAGAAACAGGGGTTGGTCGGCAATGCTATTTCGGAATATCGCAATCTGGTCGAATATTACGAACGTGCAGGAATGCCGGCCGAAGAGATCAAGACCCTGGAAAAGATGCGCGAGCTTGATCAGAACAACCTGAACGTGCGGGTTAAGCTGGCAGAGGTTTATACGAAAAACGGCCGTAAAGAAGACGGCCTGCGTGAGATCGAAGACGTTTTTGACACATTAGGTGACAAGGGCGAATTCGATAAGCAGCTTCGATTGTTTAAAATGTTCCAGCATCTGTATGCTGATAACAGCAGAATGCAGATGAAAATGGTCTCGGTCTTTTATGAAAAGGATGACTATGCTGGCGGGGTTGCTGTTGCTGAGAAACTGCTGAGTGAAAAGCCCGATGATCCCGATCTGCTCAGGCTGCTGGCGCTGGGGTATGTCAAGCAGAACGATCCACTCAAAGCGCAAAGTCTTTACAAGCAACTGCTTGCCATGGATCCGACCGACCTCGATTTGCGTGCGGCCCTGGTACGCTGTCAACTTGATTCCGGTAAATTCCAGCAGGCTCTGAATGAATTGGAGGAGTGGAAAGAGGCATTCTTCAAGGAATCCAGAGTAGAGATCCTGAAAGAGTATTACGAACAGCTCAGTCATCAGCTGGACGGTAATGCCGTAGTCCGGGAAACGCTCGATTCCATTCACACGTTGACCGGTGATGAAGAGCAGGTCATAGATTTTGTTTCGCCGCGGCATAAATTTGAAGAACCGGAGCCTGAGGAGGTTGATCTCGCCGATTCTCTGCTTGGATCTCTCGATTCCGACATTGCGCCTGTATCTGATGAAGAGGAACCGCAGGGCGACTCTCTGTCATTTGCTGTCTCCGAAGATGACAGCTTCGACGTAAATATGGATATGTATGGGGAGGCTGAAGAGGATGAACTTCCCGACGGCGATTCATTTATCGAACTGGAAATCGACAGCGACCTGGCTCTTGATGAAGATGGCGACGAATCAGGTGACTTCTTCTTTGATGTTCCAGAAAGTTCGGTTGATGACGATGTCATGGGGGCTGAAGTTACAGAGAAGGAGGAAGAACCCGAACCGGAAGTCGTTGGTCGGGATCCCCGGAATGATCTCGAAGAAGCTGAATTTTACCTCAGACAAGGGCTTTATGATGAGGCGGAAAGGCTTTGTCGCGGCATTCTTGCCTATGCTTCCGATTCAGATGAGTGCCGGCGTAAGTTGGACGAAATAGCCGTTTTAAAAGCTGAGGCACAAGCCACGGCGGCCGGGACTTCTGAAAAGACGCCAGCTGATAAGTCGGCTGGAGATGATTTTCTATTCGATCTGTCATCACTGCTTGATGATGACGTCTCTGAAAAGAAAGTTTTCCGGACCGATGTCGATGAGCAGATCGGTGCGGATTACATGGAATCACACTATAATCTCGGCATTGCCTATCGTGAGATGGGGCTGTTTGAGGATGCTATCAGCGAGTTCGACAAAGCCTCAAGAGATCCCTCTCGTTATGTTGATTGCCAGACACTGAAAGGTCTCTGTCATTCGGACAAGGGTGAGTTTGCCGCTGCCGAAAAGATGTTCCGTCTGGCGCTCGATCCCA
>PKUG01000031.1 GCA_002869665.1 Desulfuromonas sp.
GCGAAATCTGAATTCCGATCCCGATGCCGATGCCGATGCCGATGCCGATGCCGATGCCGATGCCGATGCCGATGCCGAATAGAGCTTATCTGGGTGAGTCGGGATTTTGTTCTCCCGCTGAGGCGCAGGGGCGCTGAGTAAGCTTTTTCTGTAACAATACCGAGCAAGGCCGCGAGTCCTCAGTTTCAGTCCGGCAAAAAACAAACGGCCCGAAGGGATTCCTTCGGGCCGTTTGGCTAGGGTTAATTATGTCAGTTCAGGACTAGGGAACAGTGATGGTCCCGGTCTTGTACTGGACGCGTGCGCGGCCGTTGTAGACATAGACGAGTACGTTGTAGGTACCCGATGCATAGGTCTTCGGTACTTCACTCAAGGTAGTCGTCACGCGAGAGATAGTACCATCACCCCAACGGATGTAGAGCATGGTGTGCGGCAGCAGACCTGCAATACTAACCGTATCATCCAACGGATCATTGTCGTTGTAGGTGAAGTCAGACGGCGGCAGGGCCGGGGTAACGCTGATGCTGGTGTTTGCAGTTGCCTTCTTGCCTTCTTCGTCGGTAACGGTCAGAACAACGCCGTAGGTGCCAGCGGTGTTGACGGTTACGGTGACATCATCACCAGAAGCAACAGTACCGGAGCCGTCGAAAATCTCCCAGCTGTAGCTGAAGGTACCGCTGGTGTTGACGGTGGTGTCGGCAACCAAGTTGACGGTTTCACCGGCAGTCGCGGTCAGATCGCTGGCAAAGGTATCGATCACAGCGATGGGATCGACGCCGATGCCGACGCTGGCAGCGGTGATGCCGTTCAGGTAGCCAACCCATGCCGTACGACCGGCATAGCTGTTACCGTCAAGACCGGTCCAGGGCTGATCCTTGAACTGGGCATGGATCAGTTTGAAGTCGGCAGCGTTGGCGTTGTTGTTGGTCAGGCGGATTTCGTAGCCGGCTGCGGCTTCGAACTTAACACCTTCCAGGGTACCGGTGGTTTCATCGCCATCGGCATCAGCATTATCCATATCAATACCGGTTACGGTGAAGTTAAAGGTGCCGCCGGTGAAGGTGCCGCCGAGGCCGGTCAGCAGAGCCGGGATACCATCGGTCAGGGTCAACGGATCGCCATCTTCAGGTGCGATGTCGCCACCGATCATCTTGGTGCGGGTGGTAACGGTATCGGTTGCAATTTCTTTAACCTGGACGACCAGGTGCCAGCCTTTTTCCCAGCCGGTCAGGACGATCGGTGCCGAGGACTGGAATTCCGTAGCGTAATCAGCTGCGGTCTTAAAGGTGGTCTCATACATGGTTTCAGCACGATCGACCGGACGGGTCGTCATACAGGCAACGTCGTCAGCCGGGTCGGTGTCGTCACCATCCCAGTCACAGGTGGTGGCAACGGTCGAAACCTGGATAGCGATACTACGGGCAGCGAAGCGGTCCAGAGTACCCGGATGGAAGTCAGACGGCTCACCGAAACCGTTGACCTTGGTGAAAGGCACGCGCTGGGTGGTGCTGGTGCCATAGTACATGGTGTTGTTGTCGCCGGTCGTGTCAACCGAACCATTCCAGAACTCGGCACCAGCGTCGTGACAGTCGGCACAACCACCGGCACCGAAGGCCTCTGCAGCCGGGGAGACAGCGTGCTGATTCATGAAGTTAACGTGGAAAATAGCGAACTTGGTCTTGGCCGTACCAACGGTAGAGCCGGCTTTGGTGTCGATATAGGTATTGAAGGCAGTAATACGCTCGGCAAAGTCTGCCGGGTAAACGGCACCGTGGTTGTCCTCGGTGATGGAGGTCCAGCCATTGGCCTTGTTGACGGCCAGAACATCGGTCATCAGCAGGGCGTCCATACCGTTCGGACGACCGTCAAAGTTAGCATCATTACCTTCTACAGCAGCACCGGATGGCGGGAAGTCGTTCTTGTCACGCCAGAACATGGTGGCCGAAGAGGTAACACGACGCAGTTTGCCTTTGTACCAGCTCAGGCCGGTGTTGTCGGTCATGTCTTCCTTGATGACATAGTCGTTCTCATGGTCGGTCAGACGACCTTCAGTGTCTTTACCAGTTGCGTCGATCAGCGGAGCACCAGTGTTGCTCCAGCCGGTGGAATCGATCTTGCGGCTGTGACAAGCGGAGCAATGCATGATGTCCAAGTGGCTTACGGTCCCGGTCATGGCAGCATTCTGAACGATGGCAGCGGTCAGGCCGGCAGCGGCGTGAGCATTAGCCGGGTTCGGAGCGCCCAAGTTAGAGGATTCACCGGTGTCGCCACCATGGCAGTCGCCGCAGTCCTTGAAGGCTGCGTCGTCATTGATGTTGTAGAGGCCGCTGTACTGAGCATACTTACCCTTGGCCGGGTCATGGCCGAGAGCGCCAGAACCTTGCTGAGCGTAGTTACCAGAATAGAGCGGGTCTGTCGAGTCACGACGCCACACCTCGGGATTGCCACTGTATGCACTGATACTGGCGGTGGCAGCCGGCAGGTCGTCGGTCCGTTCGTGGCAGCCCATACAACCGAAGCTGTAGTGAACTTCGTACTGATGGTCGGGCTCCCAATGGTCGCCACGCTTCTTCCAGTCAACGGAGAATTCGTTGAAGTGGCAGTTTGCGCAGTTGCTGGAATCCGGAACACCGGAGAGGTTTTCACCCATCCAGTCACCAGGGATCTCAAGCTCGCCGGTCACTTCGTCGGCAACGATGATGGTGTCATCGTAGTTGACGGTGGTCCCGTAGCCCTCAGCGCCCCAGGCCAGGTCAGTGGCTTCGGCGATGCCGGCGCCTACAGCGCGAGTGGCATCAAGCTTACCATCACGCAGGGCTTCGTTGCGGGCATTATAGTCATAACCGGGAAGGTGACACATGAAGCAGTCCATTTCCATAACGCCGGTCTTGGCGTAGTCCATGTACAGAACTTCATTCACTTCACCGTCACCATCGGCATCATAGGTGTCGATGAAGTAGTTGAATGCGGTGTAATCACCTTCCGGAATCGGAGCACCACCTACGGTTCCACCGTAACCGGGAACGTTGGTGGTCGCGATATCGCGCAGGGCGACACGTGCACTCAGGTCGGGGTTCGGGATGTACTGCATCCCGCCGCCGCCGACGTGACACTCGGCGCAGTCCATCATTTGGCCGGCGACCGAAAGATCGACTTTCTTGGCGAAATCGGCTTCGTCAGCATATTTGAAAGGAACGGCGTTCAACCCGGTTGTCGGATCTGCAATGGAGTTGACTTCACCGAAAACACCGTTTGCAGCATCGTACGCGGTACGACCGTTATTACCATTGAACATTCTCGCCAACTGGCGGCCGGAGGGCGGTCACCACTTGCCGACGTGGCCGGGACTCTGGACCCAGCTCTTGCCTTTGGCGGCAACACCGGCCTTGTATTTATCAGGGCTGTTCGGATTCCAGGAATCCCACCCCTTCAACTCATTGGAGCCGAGCAGGGCATGATAGGAATGGTTCTCAATTGCACCGATGTCGTGGCAATAGCTTGCCTGACCGATACCGCAGGACTGCTCGACACTGTAAGCCGCGCCGGCATCAAAATCGGTAATAGCGTTACCGGCTGCATCCTTCAGGATAACCCCGGGGTGCGCAGATGCCATACCGGCGAACCCAAAAACCAGGGCCGCGCAGGACAGCATCATAAACTTGCTTGATTTCATGTTAATTTTCTCCTTTGATAAAAATTAACCACCTAGAACAAAAAAACCTAAACACATCCCCCAAATTTAATAAGACCTTCCTGCAACCTCCTTTTCTGGCAGATTATCGCGCAAAGCGTTCACTGCGTATTGGGGTACGCAATGAGTGAAGTGCACTAGTCAAAAGACGGAAAGAGCCTATCAGCAGAGAGACTTTTGCAGTGACTCTGCCTATGCACAGTCGGAGACCGTCATTTTTTCCACTGTGGAGTTAAGCAACTGATATCGCAGATCAATTTAAAACCCACAGGTTTTACTTTGTTATAGCAAAGTAATTTATGGGTATTTTATATCACAACACTTAGGGTGGTCATTCGCCCAGACAAGGGCCGCGGCTGGGCATATCCCCCACAGTGCGTGGGGAGAATGCCCTAGAAAGATTGGGTCAGATGAGAATAGTCAAAGATTACGCCCGAGAATACAGGGTAACTAATTGAAATAAAGTTATTTTATAGAACAAAAAAGCAGGGGCCGAATTTTCGACCCCTGCCTGATACTGCACAGCCCCCCAGATCCTCACTACCATTCTGTATAGGGAATATCATTCAGACCGATCAGGTCACTGCCGCTACGAACATCGAAGCACTCCCCTTCAGCCATCTGCCCTTCAAGGGTCGGCTCCGGCGGAATACAGATCCAGCTGTCATCAGAACGGGTAAAGGGATCGAGCGGAATATCACGCAGGTATTTCCTCTCGACCAAGTCCTGAAGGCTGTCGGGATAACGGGCATTGTCGGCATAATAGCCATCGATCGAGCGCCGCATCTGGTACAGATTTTCAGCTAACGCCGCTTCGCGGGCCTTGATCTGACTACGCTGATAACTGGGCACAGCGATCGCAATCAGGATCCCCAGAATCGTCATCACCGACAGCAGTTCAAAAAGGGTAAATCCCCGGTTCGATCGTTTCATCTAAATATAACTCCAAATGATCTTTATAATCAGTATCGGTATCACTGTCGAGGCTGTCGTTCAGACAGTAAAAAACGATATCAATGGATAGATTAACTTTTTATTCGGGTTCGCACTGTATCAGATCATATTCTGCTGAAAGATCTTCGACAGAATATCCCCGCCCACCAAGACGACTAAGCATCGCCACTATCCGGTCAAGCTTAGCCTTATATATGTTGCTTTCTTCTGCAGTCAAAGCTTTCCCAACGACAAGAACATCCTGAATAGCTGCACATTCCAGCGCAGACCCACGTGCAATTTCAAAGAACCGTCGGCGATCCGGCTTTGCAGCTTTACCGTTTCCTTCGGCAATATTCAATGGAATCGATTGACTTGCCCTCAACCATTGATCCCGTGCCGCACGGTGAAGTCCTTTAAAACCCTCGGCTTGTATGAAAACCCATTCGACATATTCCAGTGAGTGTCGATACACATCAAGCTTTTCGTGTCCGAATACCATAATTACAGAGCCCCCCCCCAGCTATCACACACGACTTTTCAGCTACACAGTGTTCTTGATCAGAATCGCTATCGGTATCCGCGTTCGCTATCGAATTATTAATCTTGATAGCATAAGTCCGATTCCGATTCCGATTCCGATTCCGATTCCGATTCCGATAGGGATTTTAACGTAACACTACCAGTCCCGATAATAGCTGCCATCAAGAGCGACCTCGTCACTCTGGCTGTAGATATCGTAGACATCGTCCCCCCCACAGACCGTGGAGTCGGCATCGTCCGCATAGGAGCGCAGCCCCCAGCCGTATTCGTTGCGATCAAAGGGATCTTTGGGAATCCGACGCAGGTATTTCTTCTTGTAGGGGTAAAGCCCACCCCAGTCGTTCCCTTCCACCAGAACTTCGAGCGTTTCCGGGTAGCCCGTCTCACCGACAGTGACAATAATCTTCTTTTCAGCGACCGCCTGGCCATAATCAGCCCGGTACTCATCAATCGCCGTACGCACATCACGCAGAGCACGCCGGAGCTCCAGCTCCTTGGTCCGCGTCACCGTCACTTCGGCCAGCGGCAGCACCACCGCGGCCAGAATTGCCAGAATCGCCATGGCAATCACCAGCTCAATCAGGGTCATCCCGGACTGGCTATGGAATCGACGCAGTTTCAACAAGGCTGTTACCTGGCGACCTCGAGGAGCAGACCGAAGTTGTCAACCGTGACGGGCTGTCCAGCCGCGTCGCTGAACGTACCAAGATTCGGGATAATCTCCGTATTCCCGGGGCCAACAGCTTTGAATTTCATCTGAAACAACAGACCACCGCCCGATTGGCCTTTGCCACCGGCTTCCTGCTCCAGAGCGATAACGACCTTGCCGTCAAGTTCGGTCGTGGTAAAAAGTGTCTGGGCACCGTCACGGTTCAGGAAGGTCCCTTCCCTTACAGCGACAGGCTTCAGTACGGCCGGATCGTAGCTGACGGCAAGCGGCGTTTTGACCAGCCCGGTGACCTCGGAGATCATGAAGTTCAGGGTAAATTCTTCTCCGGACTTGACCAGCTGCGGCCCCTCGACAAAAAGCATTGGCATCAGGTCCTGTCCGGCAGCCGGTGTCGCCAGCATCGACTCAACCGGCGGCTCGACGGCTGCCTGAGGTTGCTCTAACTGCTGCGGCTCTACAACCGGGGCCGGTTCAACGTCCGGTGCGGGCTGTGGCGCAGTCTCGGTCTCTAAATTGTCCGCTTCATCGTCGCTATCGGCGTCGATCCCGACCTGCCCGGCATACTCATCAGCAAAGGTTCCGAAATTGCGCCCAAGCTTGAAGTCGTCCTCACCGCCGGACCAGATACTGGCGACATCCCCTTGCGGAACGACGACCGACTTGACGATATGCGGAGTGATGGAGAGCAGGATTTCACGTTTCTTCTTCGATTTATCCGTACCTGTGAAGGCTTCGCCCAACAACGGGATATCGCCAAGGATCGGAATTTTCTGCTTGGTATTGGAAGTGTCGTCACGGATCAAACCGCCGATAACCGTCTGCTCACCATCCTTGAGGGTCAGCACCGTATCAGCATTCGTTGAAGAAATGATAATGGCCGTCGTGTCGTCGGTCTCTACGGTTCCGGTAACATTACTGACTTCCAGACCGAGCTTGGTCACGATAGTGTTGTCGAGCTGAATGGTCGGCTGGACATCCAACTTGACACCGACATCAATATACTGCACCGAGGTCGAGGTCACATCACCGTTGGTCGTTGTGGTAATAATCGGTTCCCGGCTGCCGACATTGACTTTAGCCTTTTCCTTGTTACGCACACGAATCTTCGGGCTGGCTAGGACTTCTGCGTCAACCAGAGTTTTAGCAAATTTAAATGTTGCGCTCGGCAGAGTGTAATGCCCCGTTATGGTGTCGTAGATACCTTTAAAACTGCCATCCAGCGGCACGAGGTTTTCTGTACTACTGCCTATAGCGTCTGAAATAAATTTTCCTTCTCGAGTCAGTGCAGCGCCGACTGAATACTTACTTAATGTAAGCCCCAAGTCCTGAGTATCACTGTGGTTAACCTCGATCAATTCCAGGTCGAAGACCACCTCTGAATCCTGGCGATCGTTGGCCTCGATCAGCTTCTGCGCCAGTTTGATGACCTCCGGCTGATCGCGAATAACAATCGCGTTCAAACCCTCCTGCACATAGACCTTACGCACCTGAAGCAGGGTCCGCAGCATGTTGACCGCTTCCTTAGCCTCGAGGTGCGAAAGATAGAAGGTCTGGATGATCTGATCATCGAACTGCTTCTGCTTGTCGCGGGTCTTCGGATAAAGAATGATTGTCTTGCTATTGAGAATTTTTTTGTCCAGCTTGTTCATCCGCAGCATCAGTTCCAGCGCCTGGGCGAAAGTCGCCTTTTCGAGGAACAGGGTCGTCTTGTCGTTGCGGACATCCTCATCAAGAATAAAATTGATCCCGGACAAACGGGTGATGATCTCAAAGGCGTCAGGCAGCTTGGTGTCTTTGAAATTCAGATCGATCAACTGGGTCGAGGTGACTTCGAGTTCGACACCATCAACCAGGGCGAACTGGCTGGTTCTGATCTTTCCCTTCAGTTCCAGCGCCCGTTGATGATCGGGAACCAGGGTCAGGGCTTTATCGATCACCTGCGCGGCCTGACGCGTCCGATTCCCCTGCAGCAGGGCTTCGGCTTCACGCAGCAGAGCTTCTGCCTGCATCCTGGTCTGAGCATCCCGCATTCTGTCAATCGCCACGTAGAGAGACCCATCCAGTTCGGCAGCCAGGCGGTACTCCTGGTAGGCTTCGGCATAGCGCTGTTGAGCGAACAAATCGTCACCCGCTATCTTGTGCGCCATGGCCGATTTGGTCACGGCGGCTCTCAGTTGCAGGCGATATTCCTGCCGCCCCGGATTTTTGTCCGTTGCCGCAAGGTATTCGACGATGGCCTGATCGTAATCCTCCTGCGCCATGGCCGCGTTACCCTTGTTGAACGCCGCCTGTCCGGCCATGCATCCGCTCAGTAGCATCAGTGCTGCAACACTCAGCAGCAGCAGACGGAGAGACGATAGTTTCCCGTTCATATTCACCTCGTTTATCGAATCAATGCGCATTATTCTTTCGTCTTGGTATCGGGTTGGGGGGCTTCGCCAGCAGCTCCGGGTTGTGGCGTTTCCGGCGGCACGAACATCTGTCGACCCGAGTCGAGCTTCATCCGCGGCAGGCGCTGGGTTTTTGTTTCGGACACGCGCAGGACAACTTGGCGCCCCGTTTGCCACTGGCCGATGGTAATTTCACCGGCGCTGATCTCTTTGACATATAGATCTTCGCCGAAATCGTCTCCCTGCTTCACCAGGTAAATTTCACCCTGGGCCGAAGAGAGAAAAACCGTTCGTTCACCGCCTTTACCCAGATAGCCAAGGATCGTCAACGACGGGATCGGTTTCAGCTGCGGTTGGACCATAACCGTCTCAGGTGACACCACCGGCTTCGGTGCCGGTTGAACTGCAACCGGCTTCGGCGTGGGCTTTGGCTTAGCAGCAACCCGTTTCGGCGCCTTGTAGATGGGGCCGAAAAGATCTCTGGCCGGCGGCGAATAGACGCTTTCACGGCCACTGGCAAAATTCAGATCGTCTACGGTAGCCAGCTGTTCGGCGGTAACAACCCGCTGGTCGGGGGGACGGACAACTTTTCCGCCGGCGGCGACCCGCTCCTGCCTGGGTGTTGCCTGCCAGGCATAAATCACGGCGATGACCAGCAGCAAAAACAACCCGCCAAGGATACGTGCGCGGTTCATACGGACTCTCCCTGGAAGTAGGTTGTCAGGTTAATCTGCAGGGTGACACTCGTCTCTTTTCCCGACTGCCCCTCTCCTCTCAGAGCAATCCTGTCGATAATCAGAATCCGCTCGGCATTCTCCAGTAGATGAATGAATTTTTTGATCTGGGCATAGTCCCCTTTAATTGAAAAACCCAACCCATATTGGAGAAAGCCGCTCTCCTCATCTTTTTTCGGTTGAAAGTTAACCTGATGAATTTCCAGACCGGCGCGTTCCGCCCAATCATGAAGCTCACCAAGGAAACGCGGAAAATCATCCTGTCCGGGGATCATCACCATGAACTTCTGCAGGTTTTTCTCCATCCGCTCCGCAGTCGAGACCGGAACACCGCTGTTTGCATACTCGACCTGGCGCTGACGCACCTGCATCTGCAACCGGGACTGGGCGGCGCTCAACTCCTGAAGCCGCGGCTCAACAACCGCCCGTTGAACAAACCAAGCGGCGATCACGGCAACCAGCAGCACAACAATCAGGACAATCTTGACCCGGTTCTGCGACCATACGGCAACAAGGAGTGGGTTTGTACGTGACATCAGAACACTCCTTCAACGTCAAGAGAGAACGTCAAAGCCAACCTCTTTCCGCCGCGACCATCATCGACACTCGATTCTCCCTTATTGCGCAGATAAACCTGATCAAAACCTGCGGCATAAAGATTGTCGAGAAGACTCTGCAGAGCGGCAAGATCTTTTGCAACACCACTGACTTTAAGATTGCTCTTTTCATAATCAGGAGTAAAACCCTGATAGCTGACCCCGTCCGGAGTCAGCTTTTCCATTTTGTCGAACAGTACCGTCCAGCGGAATGAATCGCGTGTCAACAGAACATCAGCCTGCTCGTAGAGCAGACGTCGCTCAGCAATTTCAGCCGGGCTGAGCCGCTCTGGCAGCGTCCCTTTCAGTTCCTTCTGCAGTTCGGCCAGATGGGTGCGATAGCTCTGCGACAGCTGGTAATCCTGCAGCAGAGAATTCCCCTGTAACAGCAGAATAGCGACGAGCGCCAGCACCAGCAGAATAAAAACCATCTGCATCGCTCTCTGGTTAACATAACGGCGACTGGCCAAGTTGATCGACAGCTTCATTTACGCCACCCTCGGCA
>PKUG01000202.1 GCA_002869665.1 Desulfuromonas sp.
AAAAGTCGGAGTGCAGAATTCTTCGGTTTTTACTCGATCAGCTCCCGTTTTGCGGCAATTCTCGGCCCTCTCTTTTTTGCCGTCGTCGCACAATTCAGCGGAAGCTCAAGGCACTCCATCCTCGGTATCGGACTATTTTTCATTCTCGGCATGTTGCTGCTGCTCAAAGTCGATTTCACCCGCGGACGGCAACAGGCCTTAGAAGATGACTGAACAATTCTTTTAACTCAGGGCCCTGCAGGTCCTGTCGCCCTTATCCATTTCAGCGCATCAATGTTGCTTTGCAACGACAGCTAAAACATCGATTCAGTCTCATCCTCTCTTGCATAAACTGCCCATAATTCACCCCTCAGCGACATTTTTCATTTCACTCCAACTTAATGCTTTTCAAAATGCTAAAACTATGTTTTACTATTTCTGCATATTGATATTCATATACAATTACGCCTCAAATAAAAAGCAAATCTTTAATATCTTTACCCTGTATTTTCAGCATGTTTTGCTGACATCCAATGCCACAAGATTCCGTAAAGCAGTTTTATACTGCCAACATAAAGCAGTTCTGGAGTCCTGCTTAATGAAGAAAATTCTGATTATCGACAAGGACGATGTGACATTGCGCAGCCTGCTTCAGGTTTTGCAGCGTTACAGTGATCTGGAAGTCATCGTCGCCAAGGAACGGACCTACATCAGCCGTGCGCTGCAACAGTTGCAGATCGATCTGGTTGTCTCCGATATCGAGGGGACCGAAGAGCGCTGCATGGATCTGATCGAGACCCTGAATCAGCACTACCCGACCCTTCCCGTCGATGTCCTGAGCGTTGATCTTCCCCCCCATCTCGAATCGCGGCTCGGTTCGTTGCATGTCGCCCGCCGGTTCAAGAAACCAGTCGATGCGAAAAAAACCGCCGACACCATCTACCGTCAGCTCACTAAAGGTGCCGCTGGACAGCTGAAAGGGATCAGTCTGACGTCGGTTCTGCAGTTGATGAATATCGAGCAGAAACGCTGCGCCCTGCACATTCAGTCACCACTCGGCAGCGGCGATCTCTTCATGCATGACGGTGAACTGATTTCGGCCCGCACTGCAACCCTTACTGGCGTCGATGCCGCTTACCGGATTCTGAGCTGGGAGCATGTCAGCATCGACCTGGTCGACTCCTATCCAGAAATCAAACAGGACATTTTCGTCCCGCTGATGCCTTTGGTTATGGAGGCCCTTCGGCTCAAGGATGAACAGAAGCTTCCCGGTGTCGTCCCCCCGCCCCCGTTGGAGAGCGGTGAAAACACGAAAGCCGCACCGATTACTTTGATGGAAAAGCAGATCATCGCCGTTCTTGATCGGTTCCCCGGGGTGGTCGAATACAAACTTTACAACCAGCAAAACCTGCTGCGTTTTTCCCGTTCGGAGCGGCGCCAGGCGAGTGCCGAAATCCCCCCGGTGGATCTCAAAGAGAAGATCGGGCAGATTTCCGTCGCACTGAAAACCGGCAACCTGAAGCACATGGTCATCAATGAGAAAAATGTCACCTGTCTCATTTTCCCCTTCAAAGACCTGTGGCTGCATGTCGGTCTGCGTCGCGACCAGGCGGCCAACCAGTTTCTCCAGCAATTCAAAACCAAAATTGAACTACCCACTTAAAACAGTAGGAGTTTCAAATGGATCAGGCGATTACAACGTTAAAAGAACTGCCGGGCGTTTTTGGTGTCTGCATTTACGATGCGGGGAACAATCTGGTCGTCAACCAGATGCCCCCCTTCTTTCCGTCTGCGACGCTGACCGGGCTCGGGGCAATGCTGACCGATCTCATTAGCCTGACACGCCAGAAACTGTCGAAGGCCAGCGACATCACCTTGCATTTCGACGAGATCTCACTGATCGCCCGCTTCCTCACAGACAAAACAGTTCTGGTTATCGGCGAGCCCCACATGAACGAACGAATGGTCAGTTATTCGCTCAACATGCTCGGAAAGCCTCAACAAGTCAGCGTCACTGAAACGATCCAACCAGCACCTTCAGCAACGGCGCCTGCAGCTCCGGTCGAGCCTCCAGCGATTTCCAGCGCATCCGACAACAGCATTATCGAACCCTATATCACCGAGCTCAAAAATGCCCTGACCAAAGCTGTCGGGCCGATGGCTGACATTATCTTCGATGACGCTCTCGATCTGTGGCAGCAAGCGGGCGCGACGGATTTTGCTGCTTTTCTGACAACCCTGCAGGAAGAAGTCAGTAACGAGGACCAGTTCGACCGTTTCCTCGAAGCAGCGGCAACGGAGATCTCCGAAATCAAGGCACGGGAGAAATAGCATGGCTAAGGCATCTGAATTTATCAGGCAGCTGACGTCTCTGCCCGGAGCTTCCGGCTACCTGTTGTTCAACAACAACGACGGTCGCATCCTGGCCCACAACCTGCCGGACCCTCACTACTATATCCCCTGGGCACAGCTTGTCCTTGGGAACAGTGGAAAACTAACCGAGAACCTGAATAACGAACGCTTACGCGGCGCATCCCTTGGCCAGGGGGGTGCCGGTACCGTTCACCTGTTCCCGGTTCGTCAATACAGTCTCGTTGTCATTCAATCCGGAAGAATCGTCAACGATCATCTTTTTGAACAGGTATCCGTACTGGTTCAAGACACAGTCGAACATGGCTAATGAAAAGTTGGAGGAGAGGACACATGCTGTTGAAAACAATTAAAAGCAAATTGATCTGTCTGCTGGTGGCCTGCTTTATCCTGTTGCCTGCGTTCACCCAGGCCGAGGAGATTGACAGCGCGCTTGACCAGAACGTTTATCAATGGGCACAACAATGCCGTGATGAAGTTCTTGACCAGTTCAACCTGCTGCTCTCTTCCGGGCAACTGAGCATGGGGCAGCTGTTCGACACCTTCTATATCCCGATTCCGAACACCGATCCGCAGAAATTCAAGACCCAGTACGACAAGGTCACCGATGAAATTCTGCGGCCGATCTTCGACCGCTATCTTGAAAAAGACGACCGGCTGGTTTTCTTTCTCGCTGTCGATCGCAACGGTTACCTGCCGACGCACAACACCCGTTATGCCCAGCCGTTGACCGGAGATCCCAAAGTTGATGTGGTGAAAAACCGGACCAAGCGGATGTTCAACGACCGCACCGGCCTCTCAGCCGCACGCAACACGGAGCCCTATCTGCTGCAGAAATACAGCCGCGACACGGGCGAACAGATGGCCGATCTCTCGGTCCCGCTCTACGTCAACAACCGTCACTGGGGCGCGATCAGGGTTGGCTACAAGGCACAATAAAAGCAGATTGAGTCGCTAACCGCTCACTACAGTCACCAACAACTGTCTCAATATTTTTCAGATTACTGGAGGAATGATGTTTAAGAGAATCAGCGTAAAAGTTACCGTCTACGTCAATATTCTGTTATTGATCGTGCTGCTGATCGGCTCATGGTTCATCATCGGCCAACAGAGCCAGAGTCTCGAGGACCAATTGCTCGAACGGGGCAAGATGGAAGCCGTCATGGGGGCCAAGATTACCGGCAGGCTTCTGGAGGAGGCCATCGACAACGGCGTTTTCAGTGTCAACGACGCCTTCGATACCGAATATGAAGAAATCCCCGGTTTCGACCCGCCGAAATACCACACCAAATACGACTTCTATCTCGACAAGGCGCTGCTGGCTGTCGAGGACGAATTCGTCAAGGACGACTCAGTTGTCTTTGCTGTTGCCGTCGACAAGAACGGCTACCTGCCGACGCATAACACCAGATACCAGCAGCCGATCACCGGCAACGTCGAGCGCGACAAGGTTGGCAACCGGACCAAGCGAATCTTCAACGACCCCGTCGGCCTGGCGGCAGCGCAGAACCTGAAAGAAGGATACCTGCAGGTTTACAACCGTGACACCGGCGAAACCATGTGGGATATTTCGGCGCCGATCATGGTCAAAGGGAAGCACTGGGGCGGTTTCCGGATCGGCTTCTCACTGGTCAAGACCAACGCCCAGAAAGCCGAACTGACTCAGTCGATCGCCCTGACGATGATCGCCATCCTGCTGGTTTCGATCCTCTCGGTCATCTTCACTGTCGCCAGTTCGCTGCGACCGCTGGAAGTCCTGACCAAGGCAGCTTCCGACCTCGCGGACGGCAAGGTCGATAACCCGATCAAAGTCGATTCGGCTGACGAGGTCGGTAAATTGGCGGACGCCCTTGAACGTCTCAGGATCAGTCTGAAGGCGGCCATGGACAGGATCCGCAAGAGAAGAGCCCAGTAATCCAAACAAAACGGGCGCCTCAGATCGAGGCGCCCGTAAAATAATGTCATGATCTCGGGGTGCCTTTGCGGGCACCCTTTTTCAGTATTTCAGCGATTAAACACTCCTACCGCTCCGTCAAACGTCAATCACTTCGGCGACCAGGTGGTCCCCTTCGACTTTGACAATTCTGACCTGAAGAGATTCCCCTTGCTGGCCAGCGTCCAAGGGCAAGAGCACGTTAAGATAGTTTTCGGAAAGACCTTTTTTCAAACCGTTATCACCCCCACCCTCAAGTATAATCTCAAGAATCTTACCGACAAAGCCAGCGCCATAAGCGGCGAGTTTGCGCTCACCGATTTCGCGCAAAAGGGCCGCTCGTTCCTTGATTAAATCTCCGGGGAGCTGGTTCGGTAGCCGTGCGGCGGGTGTTCCGGGACGCCTGCTGTAAGGAAAAACATGCAGGTGAGTAAACGGCAGGGATTCGAGATAGTCGCAGGTCGCGGCGAATTGTTCCTCCGTCTCACCGGGAAAACCGGTGATGATGTCGAGGCCGATCGCCGCATCCGGTTGACGCTGATGAATTCCGCATAACAGGTCGCGATAGAATGCGGTGGTATAATGCCGGTTCATCCGTTTCAGGATACCGTCATCACCCGCCTGCAAAGGGATATGATAGTGCGGACAGATCCAGGCGGACGTAGCAATATAGTCGAGCAGCTCGGGGGTCAACTCGTTCGGTTCGATAGACCCGAGCCGCAAGCGTCCCGAGAACGTCGTCGTCTCGATCTTCTGTAACAGGCTCAGCAAATCACGTTGCGGCACCAGATCCTGACCATACTGGCCGATATGAATACCGGTTAAAACGATTTCAGCGTAGCCGCCGGCAGTCAGGTTCTCTATCTGATGAAGAATCTCCCCTTCGGCAACCGAACGACTCCGTCCGCGTGCATAGGGAATAATGCAGTAGGCGCAGAATGCATCGCAGCCGTTCTGGATCTGGACAAATGCCCGGCTGCGTTGGGCAAAGCTTGTCAATGGCAGGGTTTCCGCTTTTTCGATCTTGCGGATATCGGAGACGATAATTTCTCCGCCGTCACGCTTAGCGGCCAGATAGGTCAGCAGCTCCTTTTTCTCTTCATTGCCGATGACCAGCGAAACACCAGGGAGTTGATTGAGACTCTGGGGATCGATCTGGGCGTAGCATCCGGTGACAACAATCCGGCATTCGGGATTGATCCGCCGGGCACGCCGAATCAGGTTACGCGACTGGGAATCGGTCGCCGCAGTAACAGTACAGGTATTGACGATCACCAGGTCGGCACCAGTCGCAAAATCGACCTGTTGGCAACCCGAGTTGGCCAGTCCTTCCGCCATGGCAACCGACTCGAACTGGTTGGTCTTACACCCCAGGGTGACAATGGAAAAAGTGCCGCTCACTCGATCCAGCCCCCACCGACGACGCGGTCGTCAAGATAGAAAACAGCAGCCTGCCCCGGTGTGATCCCCTGCTCTTCCTCGGCAAAAACGATTCTCGCCCGTCCGCCCGGCAAAGTTTCAACACGGGCGGGAGCTTCCTTGTGGCGGTAGCGCAAACGGCAACGTGCCTCCAGAACGTCCGGTTCGGGGATCGACCAGTTGGTGTGACACACGGTCAATTCAGTTCTGCTGAGATATTTTTTCTCCCCGACGATGACACGCTGTTCAGCCGCATCAATAGAGATAACGTAAAGCGGTTCAGACCAGCCGATCCCAAGCCCTTTGCGCTGGCCGATGGTGTAACGATAGGCTCCCGAGTGGTGACCGAGAACCTGGCCATCGACATGGACAAGCTCGCCACGAAGAGCGGTTGTCGAACATTCACTCTCCAGAAACCGGACATAGTCGCCATCCGGGATAAAGCAGATATCCTGACTCTCCGACTTCTCGGCCACAGACAGTTGCAGTGCAGCGGCATGGGCACGCACCTCATCCTTGCTTATGTCACCGAGAGGAAAGAGACACCGGCGCAACTGGTTCTGGGTCAGAGCAAAGAGGAAATAGCTCTGATCTTTCTTCAGATCACGCCCCTTACGCACCTGGATCATGTCGTCCACGTGTACCACACGGGCATAATGGCCGGTCGCCAGGGCATCGGCACCCAGACGCTCGGCCTCCTCCAGCAGGCGGCCGAATTTCAACTGCCGGTTGCAGATGATACAGGGGTTCGGAGTCGACCCGGCAAGATAGGAGCCACAGAACGGTTGCACAACCCGTTCGCGAAAGTCGGCGGTCATGTCAAAGGAGTGGAAAGGGATATCGAGCTGTCGTGCGACCTTCGCAGCTTCGGCGACAACATCATTCGGTGTCGCACCGGAGGTGCCGCCATCCCAAAGACGCATGGTGACACCGATAACATCGTGCCCCTGTTCTTTGAGCAGAACCGCAGCAACCGTTGAATCGACTCCGCCGCTCATGGCGACAGCTATCCGTTTTTTTATCACACCATCCTCTTTGATTACTTGAGCTGTCACCATCACGCGTAGCGGAAACAATAAGGAAAAAAGCCCCACAACTCTGTGGGGCTCTGCTCTTCCGGTGACATTTATGATCGAATGGCTCACGACACTGTTGAAAGCCAATCTGATTGTCGTGTTTTATGCCGAATGCTTTTCCTTGTAATCCTTGATCGCCTCATGCAGAGCATCAGCAGCCAGATTTGAGCAGTGCATTTTCGCCGGCGGCAGACCGTCGAGAGCTTCGGCAACCGCCTGATTGGTCAGAATCAGGGCTTCTTCAATTGTCTTGCCGATCGCCATCTCGGTAACCATCGACGAGGTTGCAATGGCGGCACCACAGCCGAAGGTCTTGAACTTGACATCCTTGATGATGTTGTCTTCAACCTGTAGATAAATTTTCATGATATCGCCGCAGGAAGCGTTACCGACCTCGCCGACACCATTGGCATTTTCAATTTCACCAACATTTCGCGGATTGGAAAAATGGTCCATAACTTTATCTGTATACATATCTGAATACTCCTTTATCGAATTCGGTTAGTGAGGAACTGTAATGGTCACCATGCGACATTCGTCACAGGTCAGCGGTGCTGGATCGGTCCGGTTGTACAAGGGGCTCATTTCACGCAGACGTTGTACGATCGGCGGCAACTCCTGAAGGACGAAATCGATTTCCTCTTCAGTGTTATCAGCACCGAGGCTGAAGCGGGTGCTCGAGTGTGCCAGAACGATTTCAACTCCCATGGCCCCCATGACATGGGAAGGTTCCAGAGAACCTGAGGTACAGGCCGATCCTGATGAGGCGGCGATGCCTTTCATATCGAAGAACAGCAGCAGCGATTCACCCTCGATGTAGTTGAAGCTGACATTCAAGGTATTCGGCAGCCGCATGTCCGGGTTCGGATGGCCGTTCAATTTAACTTCGGGAATGCTCGAAAGGATCCCCTGTTCCAGTTTGTCACGCAGTTTGCGAACATAAGAATAATTTTCTTCCAGATGCGTCCGGGCCAGTTCGCAGGCGACGCCAAGACCGACAATCCCGGGCACGTTGTGAGTTCCCGCACGGCGGTTACGCTCCTGATGGCCGCCGTGCATGAAACGACCGATCTTGGTACCGCGCTTCAGGTACATCGCCGCCACCCCTTTGGGAGCGCCGATTTTGTGACCGGAGATCACCGCGATATCGACGTTGGCGTCACGCACATCGAGCGGTATTTTGCCCGCCGCCTGAACGGCATCGGTGTGGAAACGAACTTTATGCTTTTTGGCAATTTCGCCGATCTCTTTGATCGGGTAGATGTTCCCCATCTCGTTATTTGCCCACATGACGGAGATCAGGATCGTCTTGTCGGTAATCGCACTCTCCAGATCCTGAAGATCGAGCATGCCGTCTTTGTCGACCTTAAGATAGGTCACCTCGAAGCCATCTTTTTCAAGGGCGGCACAGGTCTCCAGCACCGCCGGGTGCTCAACCGCAGTTGTGATGATATGGTTCCCCTTGTGCTTGAGCGCTTCGGCAGTTCCCTTGATCGCGTGATTGTCGCCTTCGCTGCCGCAGGAGAGAAAAATAACCTCAGCCGGCGAGCAGTTCATAAGATCCGCAACCTGTTCACGTGCCTTCTCGATAGCGCCACTGACCATCCGTCCGGCCCAGTGGACACTCGACGGGTTACCAAACTGTTCACAGAAGTAGGGCAACATCGCGTCGAGAACTTCTTTCTTGACCGCTGTTGTCGCGTTGTTGTCCAGGTAAATCTTGTTCACGGCTTCCTCCGGTTAAGCAAAAAAATGTGGGCTAATTATGTGCCGAATTGCAGGCAGCCTGCCTGCGACGGCCTTCTTCAGTCAAATCTTCAAGTGTCATCGATGCCAGGAAATTGCGAATCTGCAACCCCAGACCACGCCAGACCGCCTGGGTCGTACACTCGCTGTCACACCCGCAACTTCCATCATCATTCATACAAGAGAGCGGCATGATCGACTCATCCACCGTATCGATGATTTCGTCGATACGAATCTCCGCTGGATTCCTGGCCAGCAGGTAGCCGCCGCCAGGACCGCGAATGCTTCTGACGATTTCACCGCGCCGCAGTTTGACGAACAGCTGTTCAAGGTAGTTGAGAGAGATATTTTCGCGCTCCGAAATTTCCTTGATCGAAACCGGCAGCCCTTCGCAGATCAGATTCAGACTGACGAGGGCACGTACGGCATATTGAGCCTTGGTCGACATTCTCATGAGACAACGTCCTCGCACCGTTCCGCGCTTTCATAGCGGGCCAGTTCGCTCCTTAAACGCTCCTGTTCCTGTTGCATCTGTTCGATCTGATCTTCCAGTCGGCGCACCTGGTCCATGACACAGACCACGGCCTTGGCCACCGGGTCGGGAAGATTGTCGTGATCGAGTTCAACCCTGCCCCGCTTGCCACCGGAGATGACAACCCGTCCGGGGATACCGACAACCGTGGCATCCTTGGGCACTTCCTTGACCACAACCGAATTCGAACCGACCTTGCTGTTATCACCAACCGTGAACGGACCGAGTATCTTGGCCCCGGACCCGACAACAACGTTGTCGCCGAGGGTCGGATGACGCTTTTCCTTGGCCCAGGAGGTCCCGCCCAGGGTTACACCATGATAGAGAGTACAGTTTTCGCCGATTTCAGCCGTCTCGCCAATCACGACCCCCATACCGTGATCGATGAAGAAACCGCGGCCGATCGTGGCTCCGGGGTGAATTTCGATCCCGGTCATAAAGCGGCCGACATGCGAGACAAATCGCCCGAGAAACTTGAATTCATGCGTCCAGAGCCAGTGCGCCAGACGATAAAAAAGCATGGCGTGAAAACCGGGGTAACAGAACAGGATCTCGAAAACACTTCTCACCGCCGGATCTCGTTCGAATACGACTTTGAAATCTTCTTTCAGTTGCGAGAACATTCTGTCAGCCTCCCCTTACCGTCCTGTTACCTGCTCCAACCAACCAAACAAAAATGATAAAGTTTCACACATAAAGTGATAATTTTTTACATTTCCTACCATTGTTCTTGGTGTGATTTATCATACCCGACTATTTCTGTCAATTAATTTTCAAACAATTTAGTCAGGTATTTTTTCATCTCATTCTGGGACAAAATCAGCGCATCCTGAGACAACCTGTTAAGTGTCGACATCTGCCTGATATTCACCTATAATGTGCGGGTTTTGCGGGTCGCATGACCATCCTTTATGGCCCTGTTTTTCATTCACATTGTACAAGGAGAGAGAGAATGCCCGAGTTCAAGTATCAGGATCCTATGCCGCTGAGTGCGGACCCCACCAAGTACTACAAAATCGAAGGTTCCGAACAATTCGTCTCCACTGAGCAGTTTGACGGCAAGGACGTCCTCAAAGTTGCACCGGAAGGCCTGACCGTACTGGCTAACACCGCGATGCGTGACCTGTCCTTCCTCCTGCGCCCCAGCCATAACGAGCAGGTTGCCAAGATCCTCAGCGACCCTGAAGCGTCGAACAATGACAAGGGTGTTGCCATGGCTTTCCTGCGTAACGCCGAGATTGCGGCCAGCTTCGAATTGCCGATCTGTCAGGACACCGGCACCGCAACCATCGTTGCCAAAAAAGGGCAGCAGGTCTGGACCGGCTGCAACGATGCTGAGATGATCTCTAAAGGTGTATTCAAAACCTATACCGAAGAAAACCTCCGCTACAGCCAAACCGTCGCGCTCGACATGTACAAGGAAAAAAATACCGGTACCAACCTGCCGGCCCAGATCGATCTCTATGCGACTGAAGGGGAAGCCTACAAGTTCCTGTTCATGGCCAAAGGTGGCGGCTCCGCCAACAAGACGATGCTCTACCAGGAGACCAAAGCCCTGCTGAACCCGGAGAAACTGGTCTCTTTCCTGGTTCAGAAGATGAAAACGATCGGCACCGCGGCCTGCCCCCCCTACCACTTGGCATTTGTTATCGGCGGCACCTCTGCCGATGCCTGTATGAAGACCGTTAAACTGGCTACCGCCCGTTATCTCGACGAACTGCCGACCGAAGGCAACGAGCACGGACAGGCGTTCCGTGACCTGGAGCTGGAAGAGAAATTGCTTAAGGCTGCTCAAGAATTGGGCATCGGCGCTCAGTTCGGCGGCAAATACTTCGCCCACGATGTCCGCGTTATCCGCCTGCCGCGTCACGGCGCGTCCTGCCCCGTCGGCATGGCTGTTTCCTGCTCTGCCGACCGTAACATTAAAGCCAAGATCACCAAGGACGGCCTGTTCGTCGAAGAGATGGACCGCAACCCGGGCCGCCTGATCCCCGAGCAGTACCGCGGCAAGGGCAGCGCCGGCACCAAGATTAACCTTGATCGCCCGATGAGCGAAGTCCTCGCCGACCTCAGCAAACTCGAAGTAGGCTCCCCGCTGCTGCTTGACGGCACTATCGTCGTCGGCCGTGACATCGCCCACGCCAAATTCAAGGAAATCCTTGACAGTGGCAAGCCGCTGCCCGATTACCTCAAGAACCACCCGATCTACTACGCCGGCCCGGCCAAGACCCCGGCTGGCAAGGCATCCGGATCCTTTGGCCCGACCACGGCCGGCCGGATGGACAGCTACGTCGACCTGCTCCAGAGCAACGGTGGCTCCATGGTTATGATCGCCAAGGGCAACCGCAGCCAGCAGGTCACTGACGCCTGCGCCAAGCATGGCGGCTTCTACCTCGGCTCCATCGGCGGCCCGGCAGCCGTCCTCGCCGAAGAAAACATCAAGAAGGTCGAGTGTATCGACTTCCCGGAACTCGGCATGGAAGCTGTGTGGAAAATCGAAGTTGTCGACTTCCCGGCCTTCGTCCTCGTTGACGATAAAGGGAACGACTTCTTCAAGAAACTCGGTCTTTGATCGGCTGCATTTCTTTTCTGTGATTATCAAAGCCCCGGCGTTACGTCGGGGCTTTGTTCTTGCATGCTTAACGTTTGTCCGCTACGGTGATTCGCTGTAGATTCGTCCTCAATCACAAACCTGTTAGCCATTTATTTTCTGCCGGTCTTTATTTACATGAGCGATAAAATCTTCAAAATCTACGAAAGTATCGTCCTGCGTCGTCCTTTGATGACCATTCTGGCTATGATCCTGCTGATTATCGGCGTCGGCTATTTTGCCAAAGACTTTCATCTCGATGCCTCGGCCGACTCACTGCTCCTCGAAAACGACCAGGACCTGAAATACTTCCGGACGATCAATGATCGCTACGGCAGCAACGAGTTTCTTATCATCAGCTACACACCGGGAAGCGATCTTTATGCACCGGAAACCCTGGCTGATCTGCAGAAGTTGCGCTCCAGCCTGTTGAACGTGGAGCGTGTCGACTCCGTCTTCTGCATTCTCGACGCCCCGCTCATCGACAGTCCGCGCATGAGCCTGAGCGACTTGTCAAATGGCATCCGGACGCTCGAATCTCCGGATATCGATACCGATCTCGCCCGCAAGGAGTTTCTCCACAGTTCACTCTACAAGGATCTGCTTGTCAGTGCCGATGAAAAGACAACCGCCCTGCAGGTCAACTTCAAACAGGATGAAACCTACGACCGCCTGCTGAAAGAACGCAATCAGCTGCGCGAAAAACGCCTGGAAGCTCCACTTACTGCTGCTGAGGAAGAACGCCTCGACCAGGTCAGCGCCGAATTTGATCGCTACAGCAAGAAACTGACTGATGCTGAAGCAGTCGATATCGCGACGATCCGCGCCATCATGGCCGAGCATCAGGGCGAAGCCGAGCTGTTTCTCGGTGGGTTGCCGATGATCGTGACCGACATGATCGACTTCATCCGCCACGACCTGGCGTCTTTCGGCCTCGGAGTCCTCGTCTTTCTCGTGTCGATGCTGCTGCTGATCTTCCGCAGACCACGCTGGATCGTCCTGCCGATGCTCTGCTGTTTCTCTGCAGTCGTCTTCATGTTCGGCTTTCTCGGCTTGATCGGCTGGAAAGTCACTGTTGTCTCGTCCAACTTCACCTCGCTGCTGCTGATTATCACCCTCTCACTCTGTGTCCACCTGGTCGTCCGCTACAATGAACTCCATGAAGAGCTGCCGGGAGCCGATCACGCAACCATGGTCCAGGAGATGATTCGCAGCAAAGCGGTACCGAGTATCTACACCGCGCTGACAACCATCGTCGCTTTTATCTCATTGCTAACCAGCGATATCCGTCCGGTCATCGACTTCGGCTGGATGATGGCCATCGGCATCAGCTTCTCGCTGGTGCTCTCCTTCGCACTCTTCCCAGCCGGGCTGATGCTCTACAAAAATCCGGTCCGCTTTGCCCCGCGCTACGACGTCACCGGCAAAATTACGCGGACTTGCGCCCACTGGGTTGAAAACCGGGGACCAGCGACCCTGCTCATTTTTGTTGCTCTGGCAATGATCAGCGTTGTTGGCATCACCCGCCTGACCGTTGAGAACCGCTTTATCGATTACTTCAAATCGACGACTGAAATTTACCGGGGCATGGAGCTGATCGACCGCAAGCTCGGCGGCACGACCCCGCTCGATATCATCGTTGATGCCGACCCCGACTTCTTCACCGCCCGCAAAGAAGAAGCAGCCTTTGAAGACGACGATACCTTCGCTGACGATTTTGCCGATGCCTTCGGCGAACAGGAAGCCGAAGCCGGACTTTCCGGGAGCAGCTACTGGTACAGCAGTTACCAGATCCCGACCCTGAAGAAGATCCACGACTATCTCGACGGCTTGCCGGAAACCGGCAAGGTGCTGTCGATGGCGACCACATTCGATCTGATGCAGCAGCTCAACGGTGATGAGCCGCTCGATAATCTGTCTCTCGCCGTCATTCACAAGAAGCTTCCTGAATCGATCGAGAAGGCTCTCTTCCGCCCCTACATGTCCGACGACGGCAACCAGGTTCGTTTCTCCCTGCGCGTCATCGATTCCGAACCGAGCCTGCACCGCGATGCGCTGCTCAAGCAGATCCGTAGTGACCTGACGGAGAAGATCGGGCTCAAACCGGAGCAGGTCCACCTGACCGGCATGTTTGTGCTCTACAACAACGTCCTTCAGAGCCTGTTCAGTTAGCAGATCATGACCATCGGCGTCGTCTTCCTGGTCATTCTGGGGATGTTTATTCTCCAGTTCCGCTCTCTGCGCCTGGCGCTCATCTCCCTGATTCCTAATCTCATTTCAGCCGCCATGGTGCTTGGACTGATGGGCCTGCTCAATATCCCCCTCGACATCATGACGATCACCATCGCTGCGATCACGATCGGCATCGCCGTTGATGACACGATCCACTACATCCATCGCTTCAACGAAGAGTTGCCGCTCGATAACGACCCGCTGGCCGCGATGAAGCGCAGTCACGACGGAGTCGGCCGCGCTATGTATTACACGTCGATAACCATTATCTGCGGATTTTCGATCCTGGCTTTGTCTGATTTCATCCCGACGATCTACTTCGGTCTGTTTACCGGCCTGGCCATGCTTGTCGCCATGTTCGCGAACCTGACCCTACTGCCGCTGCTGCTGTTGCTCTGGAAGCCGCGCTCGGCGAAATAGGATCACACAGCGTCCTGCCGTGCCTGCCCTCAGCCGGCGGACAGCGAAAAAACTTCGATATTTAACAGAAATAGCTGGCTTTCGTGCGGGAAAAGGTCTATTGTCCGCGTCTTTGTAAACATCACCAGATGAAGGACCAGAATGACAGAAAACGCCCCCCTTACATTCGCCGACCTGGGTCTCCCCCCGGCCATTCTCCAGGTTGTTGACGAAATCGGCTATGAATCGCCGTCACCGATCCAGGAGCAGAGCATTCCGCCGCTGCTCGCCGGCAGCGATCTTCTCGGCCAGGCCCAGACCGGGACCGGCAAGACCGCGGCCTTTTCATTGCCGCTGCTCAGCCGGATCAACGTCAAACTCAACAAGCCACAAATCCTCGTCCTGACACCAACCCGCGAGTTGGCCTTGCAGGTTGCCGAAGCGATGCAGACTTACGCCCGCCACCTTAAGGACTTTCAGGTCCTGCCGGTCTATGGCGGGCAGAACATGGGCCAGCAGTTGCGGCAACTGCAGCGCGGCGTCCAGGCCGTTGTCGGCACACCGGGACGGATTCAGGATCACCTTGACCGTGGCACCCTGAAACTCGACCACCTGACCGCCGTCGTCATTGACGAAGCGGATGAAATGCTGAAGATGGGTTTTATCGAGGAAGTCGAACAGATCCTCGACCATGCACCCGAGCAGCGCCAGACCGCTCTCTTCTCGGCGACCATGCCGGCCGAAGTTCTCACCGTTGCCCGGCGCCACCTCAACGAACCGATTGAAATCCGGATCAAGAGCAAGACCTCAACGGTCGAAAAAATCGAGCAGCGTTTCTGGCAGGTCAAGGGGCTCCACAAGCTTGACGCCCTGACCCGGATTCTCGAAGCCGAAGATATCGACGGCATGCTGATCTTCGTCCGGACCAAGATCGCGACCGTCGAACTGGCTGAAAAACTCGAAGCACGTGGCTTTTCCAGTGCTGCGCTCAACGGCGACATGACTCAGCTGTTACGGGAAAAAACGATCGAACGCTTGAAAGAGGGTTCACTCGATATCGTCGTCGCAACCGATGTCGCCGCCCGCGGGCTCGATGTCAAGCGCATCAGCCACGTCGTTAACTACGACATCCCCTATGATGTCGAAGCCTATATTCACCGCATCGGCCGCACCGGCCGGGCCGGGCGCGAAGGGAAGGCAATCCTCTTTGTCGCCCCGCGTGAAAAACGGATGCTGGCAGCGATCGAGCGAGCGACAAAACAACAGATCAAGGCGATGGCCCTGCCGAGCCGTCGTGAGATCACCGACCGCCGCATCCAACTGTTCAAGGAGCAGATCGCCGGCGCCATGGAGTCGCAGGAACTCGAATTCTTCGAGGAGATCATCGACGACTACCAGTCGGAGTACGATGTCGGCCACCGCAAGATCGCCGCAACCCTTGCCTATCTGCTACAGAAGGAACGGCCGCTGAAGATAGATGAAATCTTCGCCGCCGAAGAACGGGTCGCCGAAGAAGCGAAAGCACCCCGTAAGGCTGCCAACGAAAGAACCGACGACACCGATTTGATGACCTACCGGGTAGAAGTCGGACGAGTTCACGGGGTCCAACCGGGGAACCTTGTCGGCGCGATCAGTAACGAAGGAAAAATCAACAGCCGCGATATCGGCCGAATCAGGATTTTCGATCAATTCAGCCTTGTCGATCTCCCAGTTGAACTTCCTCAGGAGACGATGCACAGACTGAAAACCGCCTGGGTCTGCGACGAACAATTACAGCTCAACCCGGATACCGGCCGCAGCGAAGCCTTCACCAAGCGCCCGATCGGCAGACGTGGCCCAGGAAAAGGCAAATCCGGCGCTCCGCTCAAAGGCAAAACAAGCGGTCCGCCGAGCGGCAAAAAACCCGGCCGGACAGGCGGAAAGCCCTTCGAATCGCGCAGCAAACCGATTCCACGGCGCAGCAGCAACAAAGGCAAGAAATAGCCATAAAAAATCTGCAGAAGCGAAGTGCACCATCTCGCGTCTGCGGATTTTTTTAATAGAGAGAGACACCCCACGGAGAAATGCGTCTTCTCTCTAACTCCTCGTCTCAGTGTCTTTTCTCACGCCACAGCATCCCTGACTGCAGAGTTTTCTCCAGTTCAACGTGGACAATGGTAGCCATCAGGCAGTCCCTGTTTCGACAGAACAATCTGCCAAAGCTGGTTACTGCGCGATCTGAAAGCTCCCGCACAGGAGAGCAGGTAATACTCCCACATGCGCCGGAAACGCTCATCGTAGTTATCTTTCAGTTGCGGCCAGGCGCACTGAAAATTCTCGTACCAGGCCATCAGGGTTTTGTCATAATCGAGACCGAAATTGTGCCAATCTTCCAGAACGAAATCCCCTTCAAAACCGCTGCATACCTGCTGGGCGGATGGAATCATCCCGTTCGGGAAAATGTACTTGTCAATCCAGGGATCGGTTCGTTCCGTCGGCGTATTTCCGCCGATGGTGTGCAGAAGAAAAAGCCCATCGTCCTTCAGTAATTCCGCCACCTTGTGAAAGTAGGTACGGTAGTTTTTATAACCGACATGCTCAAACATTCCGATTGAGACAACCCGATCAAAAATCCATCGCAGTTCACGATAATCCTGGACCCGAATCTCAACCGGCAGTCCGCGACAATTTTCCCTGGCCAATTCGGCCTGGGCCGTTGAGATCGTAATGCCGACCACTTCGACCCCGAACTCTTCCGCCATGAAGCGAGCGGTCCCTCCCCAACCACAGCCGATATCAAGTACCCGCTGACCTTTTTCAAGATGGAGTTTTCTGGCGGTCAACAAAAGCTTATGGCGCTGGGCCTCATCGAGGGTTTCAGCATGGCGCCAATAACCGCAGCTGTAGATCATCCGCTCATCGAGCATACTGCGATAGAGATCGTTATCGATATTGTAATGACGTTCACCGACCTGATAGGCCCGTTTCGCAGATTGGCAATTGAGGAGTTTGGCTTTGAGCGCCGCCATAAGGACGACGAAAGATCTGAATTTTTCATCGAGTTTGGCTTTGAGCAGACGGGCCGTCAACTGGTCGAGTGAATCGGTTTCCCACCAGCCGTCGACATAAGCTTCACCGAACCCGAGACTCCCCTGGGCCAGAATCCGCCGGTAGAGATTCCGGTTATTGACCCGGATATCCCACGGTCGTTCGCCGTTAATGACGACATCCGCATGGTCCAGAAGTTCTTCAATACGCCTGCGCAAACTGATATCCGACATGCTCTCCTCCAGATCAGGCACAACGAATCGTGTGGCGTGACAAATACAGGAAGAATGACCGGGTGGCGGTGCTGCTCAAACAGCCTTCGCCATAAAATCACACTGAAGAGAATTCAGCTTGTT
Organism: Desulfuromonas sp.; assembly: GCA_002869665.1. Lineage (GTDB taxonomy): Bacteria > Desulfobacterota > Desulfuromonadia > Desulfuromonadales > Geopsychrobacteraceae > PKUG01. The sequence goes on from PKUG01000202.1 coordinate 17,660, forward strand.
TTCCAGATACTTAAACAGCTTATCGGTCAATGTCAAGGGCAATAAAAAACCCCTGCCGGCGCGGAATTTAGGATTCCGGACGGACAGGGGGCAGGTCTTTGGAGGATTTTTACTGCGGAATGAAGCAGGAATTGATATCGATACGCTGAACGACGGCGGCCAACAGGTCGATGGCAGCATCCAGGTCAGCCAGCGCCAGGGTTTCTACCGGCGTATGCATATAGCGCAGGGGGATACCCAGCAGCGCTGTCGCAACGCCGCCACGGGAAAGCTGCATGACGTTGGCGTCGGTCCCGGTTGCCCGCGGCACACCGATCACCTGGATCGGGATGTTTTGTTCGGCCGCGGTCGCAACGATCAGGTCAAAAAGTACCGGGTTGATATTGGCCCCGCGGGCAATAACCGGTCCCTTCCCCAACTCGACCCGGCCGATGGTTTTCTGATCCACCCCGGGATAGTCGGTCGCGTGTGTAACCTCGACAACGATACCGACGTCCGGGTTAACGCCGTAACTGCTGGTTGCACCGCCACGCAGGCCGATCTCTTCCTGGACTGTTGAGACAGCGTAAAAATCACAGAGGCAATCTCCGGCAGCATGCAGGCGTTTGGCGACCTCGGTGACGATAAATGCTCCCATCTTGTCATCAAACGCGCGCGAGGTGACGATATCCCCCTGCAGGCGTGCGACACCGACTGCGAAGGTGACCGGATCGCCGATACGGACCAGCTTTTCCACCTCTTCCCGGCTGGAACAGCCGATATCGATAAACTGATCCTTCAGCTTGATGACCGTATCACGATCCTTTGCCTCGATCAGATGAATCGCTTTTTTACCGATGATCCCGGGGATGACCCCTGCCTGCGTATGAATATTGACCCGCTGTCCCGGTGAAAGGTGGGGGTCTACCCCGCCGATGGCGCCGAATGAGATATAGCCGTGATCATCAACGTATTGAACCATGAAGCCGATTTCGTCACAGTGTCCGGCCAGCATCACCCGCGGCCCTTCCGGGTCGCCGAGGCGGGCGACCAGATTCCCCATGACATCGGTGGTCAGGCTCTCAACAACTCCGTCAAGTTGCCGACGGATAACCCGCTGGGCCGGCTGTTCGTAGCCGGACGGGCTGGGAGTTTCGACGAGTTCCTTGAGAAAATCGAATTTCTGGCGGTCCATTCCGATCACGCTCCCTTGGCCTTGGCCACCAGCACAGCGGAGTTACTCAACGCTTGCTGATACTGTTCTTCCGTCATACCGGCACCAAAAGCGATCTTGCGTGCCAACTCAGGAGAAACCAGGTCTCCCGGGGCATGGGCATCGTTATTGATCACCAGCTTGGCACCGTACTCGGTCGCCAGTTTGGCGACATGACCATTGGTCAGAGAGTGCCCTTTACGGGTTGTGATTTCGAGATAAACACCCATTTCGGCGGCCAGTTGTACCTCTTCCACGGTGATCAGACCGGGGTGGGCCAGAATATCAACACCAGCCTTGATCGCCGCGAGATTGGTCCCGGCCATGACCGGTTCGACGATCGTCTCACCGTGAACGACGATCAACTCCGCCCCCTTGTCACGAGCCAGTTTGGCAACATCGGCGATCGACTTAGGTGGGACATGGGTCAATTCAACGCCGGCAAGCACCTGCAGTCCGTTTGCCTCACCGATTTCATCAACGGCGGGAACCAGATTGTCAAGCAGCCAGGCGGTGTTACTGCGGTCCGCATGGTCGGTCAGGGCGATGGCGCTGTAACCGGCGACCGCAGCCCGACGCACCAGTTCTGCCGGAACTAGCTCGCCGTCACTGAAAAATGTATGGGTATGCAGATCGATCATATGAAAACTCCGTTTTCAGATATCAGAGTACAGGCTTCAAGTTTCAGGCATTCAAATCTTCGCCTGAGTTCTGACGCTTGATTACTGATGAGCTAACTCCCCAAGGTTTGAATTGGTCATCACCTTGATGATTTTCACCGGAACCGTCTGGCCGATGAGTGTTTCCGGTCCGGCAAAATTGACGACCCGGTTCCAGGTCGTGCGCCCGAACAGCTGCCCCTGCCCCTGCTTGCTCGATCCTTCAACCAGGATCGACTGGACCGTATCGAGGTCCGCGCGCCAGGCAACACTGCTGTTGTGCTGCTGAACTGCGAGCAGGCGATCGAAACGTTCCTGCTTCTGCATCGATGACTGATCATCACTGAAGTTCGCCGCAGCGGTCCCTTCCCGCGGGGAGAAGAGGAAGGTGTAGGCATCAGCATACTCGACTTGTTTCACGACGTCGAGAGTCGCCAGGAAATCTTCCTCGGCTTCACCGGGAAAACCGACAATAATGTCGGTCGTCAACCGGATCTCCGGACAGACGCTCTTGAGCCGCGCCACCTTATTCAGGTAGTCAGCCGCCGTGTAACCACGGTTCATCAATTTCAGGATGCGATCAGAACCACTCTGTAACGGCAAGTGAATATGCTTGCACAGTTTTTCGAGCTCGCCGAAACAGTCGATCAGCTCGTCAGTCATATCTTTCGGATGAGAGGTCGCAAAACGGATCCGTTCCAACCCATCGATCGCATTGACCCTGCGTAACAGCTCGGAAAAGGAAATTTCACCCGGATCCTTGATTCCGTAGGAATTGACATTCTGCCCGAGCAAGGTAACTTCGCGTACGCCCTGTTCAACCAGCTGACGAATTTCGGCGAGGATTTCACCGCTCGGACGACTGATCTCGCGCCCGCGCACATGCGGAACGATACAGTAGGAACAGAAGTTGTCGCACCCCTGCATGACGGTGACGAAGCGGGTTACGGTATCGCGGAAGGTGCGTTCTGGAAACAAATCCAAACGGGTATCGCGGTCGAGAAACTCGGTCAGCGAGCCACGCTTGCGCCGTTCTTCAACCTGCTGAACCAGCTCCGGCAGACGATGGATGTTATGCGTGCCGAAGACGAAATCAAGGTACTTGACCTTCTCCAGCATGCGCTCCCCTTCCTGCTGGGCCACACAGCCGCCAACACCGATCATCAGCGCCGGACGCTGGTCCTTGATCGGCTTGAAGCGTCCAAGGTGTCCATAGACCCGGCGCTCCGCCTTATCACGCACGGAACAGGTATTAAGGAGAACCAGATCGGCCTGTTCTGCCGAATCGACCTGGATATAACCGAGACCGCCAAGCAGATCGGCAATCTGCTCGGAATCGACGACATTCATTTGACAGCCGAATGTTTCGAGATAAAACGCTTTACTCATCAATTATCACCAACAGCTTGGAGCGGATTAAGTTACTCAGATATCAGAAAAAACCGCACCGTATGCTAAATTACGACGCGGCAGAGGGGATTTAACAGAATATACGGCTGACAGTCAACCGAACAGAACGCAAATCCAGACAAAAAAACTCAAGAACCAGAAATCGGCAGTCGCTGAATGAAAAGCTCGGGATGCTCGATACATTCGAGAATCACCGGAGGACATTTATGGAAAGAGAGGCGGATACTGAGCAGGGTCTTGCCATACTTTCTGGTTTTATACCCCTGAAAATCGTTCATCGGATAACTTTCGGTACGCTGTCCGAGCAACCGGTTACGCACCAACAAACGCCGGTCGGTCAGAGCATAAAAGACCTTCTCCCAGCGCATCCGCGCCAGGATAATCGGAACCGGACCGATGAGGAAAGAGCCGATCACCAACACCAGTGGCAACGCCAGCAGCCACGACGAAAGCCCCTGCTCACGGATCAGGTGATAACCGATCATCAGCCAGAAGCTGCTGGCCAGGAACAAAACCGTACCGATCAACGCCTGCAACCAATGTCTGAAGGTATAGCAGCGCGGCGCCGGACGCCCCTGCCAAAGCAGGGTTTCCCCCTTTTCCAGCTGCCAGTCGAGTGAAGTTGTCATGTCGTTCTCCGTTATGTGGGTTGATACCACCAAGATTTTCATTACCACTAAGGCACTAAGAAAAATATTTGTTTTTTCTCTATCTAAGAAACAGGTTTGTCTGCTGACCAATCGCTCGATGTTTCTTCAGAAATCAAAACCATAACCACAAACCTTAGAGCCCTTAGTGTCTTAGTGGTGAAAAAAAATTCACCGTCCCAACGTCCGTAATCTGGTTGCCGCCGCTTTACCGAGTTTACCGTTACGATCGGCCTGGACGACCGATTCGTACAATTGTTTCGCCCGCGTGAAGTTCCCCTCCTGCTCTTCCGCCTGACCGAGCAGATAGGCCGCCTGAACCGTCGGCAACAGCTTGAGCGACGCATCAAGCTCCGTTACGGCCCGTGCCGACTCGCGGTTCTGCAGGTAGATGTAGCCGAGCCCCATACGTGACTCATAATAATTCGGATCGGTGTTAACCGCCCGGATCAGGTAACGACGGGCCGGGACAAGATCTTCATTGCGCAGGTAGGCCATACCGAGGGCGCTCAACAACAGGCCGTGATCCGGTGCCTGCTGCATCGCCTTATGATAAGTTTCAAGCGCCGCAAGTTGATCCCCCTGCTGCTCCAGTTTGCGCGCCTGGTCGTACAGTTCGTAAGCCGCAACGGTCTTGTCGAGAGATCCCGATGCGCGCCGATAAGCATTCCTGTCGAGCCCCGCCCCGCCCCGGTTATTCCCATAAGTACCAATGATCCGTTGCTCGATCGCGGTCAGACGATCGCGGGAGAAGGGGTGAGTGCGGAACAGCCCACTGACCCAGTCGGGATTGGTCCCGCTTTCGAACTTGCGCAGAAACAGTTGCTGTAATTCAACGGCGCCATTAAGTGAATAACCGGAACGGGCCAGATAATCGACACTCAGAGCATCAGCTTCATATTCCTGATCACGGCTATAGCTCTTGCCGAGCAGGTCCGCGGTCAAGCCGCCGATTCTGGTCAGCGCCTGGCCGTAGCCACTGTCCCCAGCCAAGGCCCCAAGCAGGCCAACCGTCGTCCCCATAAGGGTGCTGCGTTGAATCTCCTGCACGCTGTGCCGGGCGGTGACATGTCCGATCTCATGGGCGAGGACTGCCGCCAACTGCGCCTCATCCTCCATGCTGACCAATAGCCCGCGGGTAATGGCAATATACCCACCCGGCAGGGCAAAAGCATTCGGTGAAGATTCGTTAACAACGTTGAAGCGATAGGTCAATTCCGGCCGATGGCTGACCCGGGCAAGGCGCTGACCAACACGATCAACATAAGCGTTCAGAGCCGGGTCTGGGTAGACCCCGCCCATTTTCTGCAATGCCTGAGTGTAAGCCTTGCCGCCAAGCTCAACCTCCTGGTCTACTGTGACCTCCATGATTGCCAGTTCCTTGCGTCCGGTCACGGGGTTGACCGCACAACCGGCGAGGGAAACGGCGAGCAACAGGCTCAAAAGCAGAGTGACAGACAGGTTTCTTTTCATTTCACAGACTCCCTGAAGAAAAGCATCGATTGGGCGAACACACAAAATTCCTTAAAAAAGTTGCGTAAGAACAATCCTGCAACTATAAATGAACACGCATGGCAGTGACAATTATTTGTGCATTGCCGCCATTGGAGCGCCCTATGATTTCAGACCACGACGCAGGGATCCTCATCGACCTCGCCCGTGAAACGATTCAGAAACGGGTCAGAAACGAAGACTGCAGCCCGCCCCCACGCCAGGAACCTGCACTGAACGTCCAGGCCGGATGTTTTGTGACGATCAAGCGCAATGGCCGGCTGCGCGGTTGCATCGGCAATTTTGTTTCAAGTCAGCCGCTCTATCAAACCGTTGTCGACATGGCCATCGCCGCAGCGACCGAAGACCCGCGCTTCGCGCCGATGAGTGAGGTCGAACTTGCCGATTTCGAGATCGAAATCACGGTTCTCTCTCCACTGGAGAAGATCAGCGACATCAATCTGATAGAAGTCGGACGACACGGTATCTACATCGTCAAGGGCTATCAACGTGGCGTTCTGCTCCCCCAGGTTGCCACGGAATACGGTTGGGATCGCGAGACCTTCCTGCAACAGACCTGTGTCAAGGCGGGACTGCCGACCGACGCCTGGCAGACACCCGGGATCGATATCTATCGCTTCAGCGGCCAGATTATCGAAGAATAAACTGCTCGAAAACTTTCACTTTATATTGTAATAAAGGCAAATAAATGACTGAAATATCAATTGAACTTGTCCCGAGAAACGAAGCCTCCCTGCGCCGGGAACTGGAACTTGTGCGCGACAGGTTCAGCAGTATCGAACGTATCAACATCCCCGATATCCTGCGTTTCGACATGCGCAGCTGGGATGCCTGTAAAATCGCCGGTGAATACTTCCCAAAGACGATCCCCCATCTGCGCGCCATCGACTTCGACCCCAACGCACCACTCGATATCGATGCTGAGATCACCGCCAAAGGGATCGAGGCGGTCCTGGTGATCAGCGGAGATCCGCCACAGGACATGAGTCACAAGATTTACCGCACCGGGGCACTGGAGATGATCCGCCGTCTCAAACGTGAGCTTCCCGACCTCAAGGTTTATGCCGGGATGGACCCCTACCGCAGTGGGATCAAGGAAGAGATCGACTATCTACGTGCCAAGCGTGACGCCGGCGCTGACGCCTTCTTCACCCAGCCTTTTTTCGATCTGCGCCTGATGGACATCTACCAGGGGTTCCTGCAGGATTTCACCATCTTCTGGGGGGTTTCCCCGGTGCTTACCGAGAACAGCCGCAACTACTGGGAAAACAAGAATAACGCGATTTTTCCACCCGATTTCGTGCCGACCATGGAGTGGAACCGCGAGTTCGCCCGCAAAGCTCTGGAGTTCGCCCGCGAAAATGGCGGCAACCTCTACTTCATGCCGATTCGTACCAATATCGGCGATTACCTCGAAGGCATTTTATAAACAGTCAATACCGCAAACAACGCCGTAAATCTGAAAGTAAGAGACTATGAAAATCACGTTCCTTGGCGTCGGTTCGCAGTTTTCCGGCCACGAGCTGTTCCATTCCAACATGATCATTACTGCCGAAAGTGGCAATCGGCTGTTAATCGACTGTGGCAGCGACATCCGCTTCACCCTCCACGAACAGAACCTGACTCCTGCCGATATCGACGCAATTTACATTTCTCATCTGCACGGCGATCATGTCGGCGGGCTTGAATGGATGGCCCTGAATAATTATTTCACCCTCAAGCAAAGACGCCCCCGGTTGATCTGCGAGCAAAAGCTGATTGAACAATTGTGGGAGAACTCTCTGAAAGGCGGACTTGAATGCCTCGGGGACCGGAGAATGACACTCAACGACTATTTCGCCTGCCACCCAGTGTCTCTGGTTGATGGTTTTCTCTGGGAGCAGATCGCCTTTAAACTCATCAGGATGCCTCATGTTGACGGCCCGGTCTGCCGCCACGACAGCTTCGGCCTGCTGATCACAGATGCCGCTAAAGGGGCGGCCTTCATTTCGACAGACACGACTTTTCAGCCCGAACTACTTGAACAGATCTCTGCAGAAGCGGATATCATCTTTCATGACTGTGAAACGACAAAATCGGTCTCATCTGTCCACGCTCATTACAAACAACTACGTACCTTGCCCGCAGATATTAAAAGCAAGATCTGGCTCTATCATTATCAATCCGGCTCGGATTACCAGCCAGAGCGGGATGGTTTTAAAGGTTTCGTGACCAAGGGGCAGGAGTTTTTTTTCTAGAAAAATTTCGACTGGGTTACGCTTTCTGGTAAATATACCTGTCTCATCAGACTTGTTGCAGTGGGGGAAAAACTGAGAAACCTACTAAAATTCACACCCTTCAAGGCGGGCTGTTTGGTTGTCCTGACGGCCTGTCTCCTGTTTCTCTCCTTCGATGAGAAGCCCGACCTGATCGCTGCCCTCGATGCACGCGGTATCGATACCATGTTCCGTTTTCGCGGTCAGCAACCGACCAGAGATCAGGTTGTCATCATCGACATCGATGAACAAAGTCTGGCGGCTTATGGTCAGTGGCCCTGGCCCCGTAATATCATTGCCGACCTGATCGACCAGGTTCGCGAAGCCGGAGCCAAAGTTGTTGGCTTCGACGTTGTTTTTGCTGAACCTGATCGCACTTCGCCCGGATTTGTCCTGGAACAGATCGCCGACAAGATCCCCCAGGCCGTCGTCGCTGAAAATCTCGACGACGTCAGGAATAACCCGGACATCGATCACGACCAACTGTTCGGCAAGGCGATCAGCCGCCTCCCTGCGGTTCTTGGCTACATTTTTCTTCACCGTGACGATGGTCTCAAAGATCCTTTCGCGACTCCGTTCCCATCGCTCAACCTGAGCGTACAACCGGACAACGTCCGCTTCGATCAGTTAACGCTGATCCACGCCTACCGCGCCATCATCAATATTCCAAGCGTTTCGCAGGCTACGTCCGAGGGTTTCTTCAATTTCCTCCCGGATGCCTCCGGCATGGTTCATAAGGTCCCGCTATTCATGCAACTTGACGGCATCCCGTATCCATCACTGGCCTTCGAGATGACCCGGATCGGCCAGGGGCTGGGCGACGCAGAGCTTCAGATTTCACAGCTCTACCATGACGACAAACGGGGGCTGATCGGGGTGGGACTGGGCGAACAGGCGATTCCGACAGATGACTATGGCCAGATGACGATTAATTATCGCGGTCCGATCGGTACCTTTCCTTACGTCTCAGCCCTTGATGTAGCGCGAGGAGCTGCCGCAGCACGCCTCAAGGACAAATATGTGCTCATCGGCACCACCGCCGCCGGCCTCAATGATCTGCGCTCGACCCCCTTCTCAACGGTATTTCCCGGGGTGGAGATTCACGCCACGATTATCGACAACCTTCTAAGTGGCGATCCCATGCGCCACGACCCGGTTGCCGAACGCGGTTTCACATTTGTTTTCATTGTCTTAGGCGGAATTTTATTAAGTGCTATCCTTGCCTATGGCAGCCCGCTGATCAGCGGACTGGCAGGTGTAAGCGCCCTGCTCGCCCCATTAGTCCTGAACTACGCGTTTTATTTCAGCAACAACACCATCATCGGCATGACTTATCCGTCATTCGTGGCATTGACGATTTTTCTCGTCGTCACCATCTTCAATTACTTCTTTGAAGGGCGAGAGAAACGCTTCATCAATGACGCCTTCGGTCGCTATGTTTCCCCGAAGGTCGTTCAGCAACTGAAGCGGGATCCGAAACGACTCTCCCTGCAGGGGGAAGAGCGCGAGCTGAGCATCCTCTTTAGTGATATCCGCGGCTTTACCTCACTTTCGGAACAATTGACTGCCGGGCAACTCGGTCGCTTCATGAACCGCTACCTGACAGTCATGAGCCGTGAAATTCTCGAACATCGAGGGACCCTGGATAAATTCATCGGCGACGCGATAATGGCGATCTGGAACGCCCCCCTTGATGACGACGGCCACGCAATCCATGCCGTGCGCTCCGCCCTGGCTATGAGTGACCGCCTGACGGCCCTTTTGACCGAGCTGAAAAATGACAACCTGCCGACCTTCGATATCGGCATCGGGATCAACACCGGAGAAGCCAGCGTCGGTAATTTCGGCAGCGAGGAACGTTTCGATTACACGGTCATCGGCGACAATGTCAACCTGGCCTCGAGACTGGAAGGGCTGAGTAAAATTTACGGCGTGAGGATCATTATTTCCGAGTCAACCTATACGGCACTGATGGGGAAGTTCAGTTGTCGACTGCTCGACCGGGTACGGGTCAAAGGTAAGAACAGACCGGTCAATATATACGAAGCGCTCTGTGAAGGTGACCCGGATGTCCGAGACAAAGAACATCTGGAAGCCTTCAACCGCGCATTGGCCGCCTACTTCGCGACAGACTTTTCACGTGCGGAAGAAATTCTTCTCGAACTTGTCAACGCTGATCCTCAACCACTGTACCGGCTTTACCTGGAGCGGATCGCCGCTTTTTATACACAACCTCCAGCCCGGGACTGGGACGGGGTCACCACGTTAAACGTTAAATAAACATTGAAACAGATGGGGGCTGCCACGCCTATGAGCACAAACGGAACCTCTCAAGCTGACGACAACGGAAAACTACTGCGTAAAGCCGAGCATTTGATGCTGATCGGTGCTCAGCTGTCTACGGAGAATAATCTCGAAACCTTGCTTGAGGCTATTCTCACCGGCGCCATGGAACTGACGGATGCCGATGGTGGAAGCCTCTACATCCTTGAGGAGCGAACGCTGTCGTTCAGTCTGATTCACACCAGCTCACTTAACCTTCATATGGGGGGGAGCAGCGAAAGTCCGATTACCTTCCCGTCCATCCCGCTCGAGCATGCGGACGGTTCACCCAACCTGAACACGATCGTCACCAGCGCCGTCCACGAGAAGCGGCTGATCAACATCCCCGACGCCTACAAGAATACGGAATACGACTTCAGCGGAACACACGAGTTCGACCGCAACACCGGCTACCACTCGCAATCCTTCCTGGCCATGCCGATGCAGGATCACGAAGGGAACATCATCGGTGTCCTGCAGTTGCTCAACGCGACTGACCAGAATAACGCCAAGGTCGTTCCCTTCTCGAGTGAAGACGAACAGTTGATCGCCGCACTTGCCGCCCAGGCCGCTGTTGCCATCAATCAGAAACGTCTGATCGAAGGGATGGAGAACCTGCTGGCATCTCTGGTCAGGCTGATCGCAACAGCCATCGACGAGAAGTCTCCACACACGGCGGGACACTGCCGACGGGTGCCGGAAATCACGATGGACTTTGCCCGGGCCATCAACAACTGCAGCGAAACATACGGCAACCTGTCCTTTGACGAGAAGCAGATGAAGGAACTGGAGATGGCGGCCTGGATGCATGACTGCGGAAAGATCGCCACGCCGGAGCATCTGATTGACAAACGGACCAAGCTGCAGACGGTTGTCGATCGCATCGAACTGGTCGACGCGCGCATCGAGATCATGCGCCGGGATGCCGAGATCGCCTTATTACGCAGCAGCACTGGTCAAAGTCAGCCGCAAGCGGTAGCCGAGTGCCGTGAAACCCTCGACAAACTTGCTGCTGCACGCACCTTTCTCCACCGCTGCAATACGGGCGGTGAATTTCTGCGCCCCGAAGATCGCCAACAGATCACCGAACTTGCAGATCTCACGCTACACGTCAGCGATGCAGGTGAGAAAGTTTGCCTACTCGACCAGCAGGATGTCAAAAACCTGTTAATCCCCAGGGGAACTCTGAATGATGAGGAACGCAAGATCATTAACAACCACATCGTCTCGACCATCAATATGCTTGAAGAGCTCCCCTTCCCTGCTTATCTGAGCAACGTCCCCCTGATTGCCGGTGGGCATCATGAGCGGATGGACGGCAAGGGCTACCCGCGCGGCATTCCGGCAGCAGAACTTCCTATCCAGTCGCGGATCCTGACCATAGCTGATGTATTTGAAGCCCTGACCGCCAGCGACAGGGCCTATCGACGCCCCAACAGCCTCAAAGAAGCCCTGACCATCATGGGGCACATGTGCCGTGAAGGACATTTCGACCCCGAGCTGTTCACATTTTTCATCCGTGAACGGGTCTACCTACCCTACGCAAAACGGCATATGGTGGCAGAAAGAATTGAAAACGTTGATCCAGAAACAGTGCTGGCACTCTTTGCCTGAATAAAAAAAGCCCCGATCTTCAAAGGTCGGGGCTTTTGTTCAGTTCACTTTTATTGACGTAGCGCAGTCTCAGTCTTCAAGCAACAGGCTGGGAGCGACGGCGGTTGCAATCGCGGCAAGAGCGTCCAGTTGCCCACGGGTAAAATCGGCACCGGCCTCAGCGGCCTGCGCTCCCTTCCGGCTCAACTGAATAACCCCGAGCAGCCTGGAACCATCAATGAGCGGCACACTCATAATCTTCTGAATCGGCAACTCGGCAACTGCCCCACTCTCACCGGTCGGCTCCAGACGCACCGCCTCAAAAAAAGAAACATGCTTGGTGCCGCTGAACTGGTTGTCCAGATAGGGTTTCCGGTCACGGAGGGTCCGTGCACAAAGGGCGTTATGGGCGGTCAGGGGAACCGCACCAATCTTCCCGAGTTTCGGCGGCCAGACGAAACTCAATTGACTGTCGCTACTGTTGTAACGCAGCACCGCCACTTCCTTCTCATTGACCCCAAAACCATTTGCCAAAGCCTTGGCAAGGGTCAGCAAACGCTCTTCCCGCTCTGATTTAAGAGACAGGATCTTGACCAGACTGCGGCCGAATTCTTCAACGTTCATAACACCCCTTCCGACTGTTTTCATTTAGTTTGTGTCGCCCTGAAATTCCGGCTGACACAATCATTTATACCTTAATCGAGCGGATCGAACTTGTCGCGACCGACATAGCACATCGGGCAGACCCAGCTGTCCGGCAGGTCATCGAAGTCGACTCCCGGTGGGATATCGTTCATCTCGTCCCCTTTTTCCGGATCATAGACATAGCCACAGCAGGTGCAGATATAACGCATGAAGCGACTCCTCAGCGGTTAGAGTTTCCAGGACTATACCGCAAAATATTTCGCCTGCGGATGATGAACGACGATGGCCGAAGTGGTCATTTCCGGTACCATCTCAAACGACTCCGTCAGGCTGACACCGATGTCTTGCGGGCTCAACAGCTCGAACAGAGGAACGTGAGCACCGAGATCAGGGCAGGCCGGATAACCGAAACCATAGCGCGACCCTTGATAACCCTGGGCCACGTAGGCCTCCATGTCACCACGTTCGGCCTGAATCCCCATTTCAATACGCATCTGCTCATGCCAGTACTCGGCCAGGGCATCGGTCAATTCAACCCCCAGTCCGTGCAGCATCAGGTAATCGTGATAACTGTCGGCAGCGTAAAGTTCCTGGGTTTTTACGGCCAGTTTATCGCCAATGGTGACAACGAAAAAGCCGACTTTATCGCCCCCTTCCGCAGCAGTACGGAAGTAATCGGCGATACAGAGCCCCGGCGCACCGGACTGGCGCGGGAATGAGAAGATTTTATCCCCTGCGCTGCTGCTGACCAGTAATTGCTCCCCTTCACTGCAGCAATCGAAATAGCCGTAGCTGACCGCCGGTTGCAACCACCCTTCAGCCAGGGCCTGATCCTTGAGCCGGGCATAGAGCGGAAGAACGGTTTCGCGGTTCAGCGTTTCGTACTCTTCCTTGCTCTTCTTGCCGCGGCGGTAGCCCCAGCGACCGCGGAACAGGGCCGCTTCGTTAAGATAGCCGAAGAGCTTTTCCGCATCAATATCGGTCACGATCCGTTTACCGGCAAAGGGGACCGGCGGCACATCGTGGTTCCGTTCCAGGGTTTCCTGGCGCCCGGGCCGATTGGTTGCCACAGCGGTTTCATCCCAGGTAGTCGTTTGCAGGGTCCCCGCTTCGAACTCGCGAATCGCCTTGAGTCCGGCAAAGGCATCGCCGCAATAAACGACCTGTTTTTCATAATTGGGTGCGCAGTCGTTGGCGACAAACTTCTGGGTCAGGGCCGCCCCGCCGAGCAGGACCGGCTGAGTCAGGCCGGCCGACTGGAACTGAGCCATATTCTCTTTCATCAGCAACGCCGATTTCACCAGCAGACCGGACAGGCCGATAACATCCACCTGGTATTCCCTGGCCTTGGCAATGATCTCCTCAGCAGGAACCTTGATGCCGATATTATGAACCCGGTAACCGTTGTTGCTGAGAATGATATCGACCAGGTTTTTACCGATATCGTGGACATCACCGGCCACCGTTGCGAGCAGAACCGAGGTCTGACCCGAATCGGACAGCTTCTCCATATAAGGTTCCAGCAACCCGACACTCTGCTTCATCACTTCGGCGGACTGGAGCACGAAGGGGAGCAACAGCTCGCCGCGACCGAACAATTCACCGACTTCACGCATCGCCGGAACCAGCAGGGTATTGATGATTTCCAGCGGTTCACGTCGGCCACGCAAAGTGGTGAGAAGATCTTCCAGCCCCTCCTTGTCCCCTTTCAGCACCCGCTGACGTAACAGCTCCTCGGGCGGCACAGCACTTTCGTCAGGATCATCATCCTGCTCGACCGCCTTTTCAAAGTGGTCGATAAAGGTCATTAACGCATCAGGATTGCGGTTGAAAAGCAGGTCGTCACAGATCTGCCGATCCTCTTCACTGATCGCTGCGTAGGGGAGCACCTTGGCTGCGTCGACGATTGCCGTATTGAGCCCGACTTCAACTGCAGCGTGCAGGAAGACCGAGTTGAGGACTTTACGTGCCGCCGGCCGCAGACCGAAGCTGATATTACTGACCCCGAGAGTGAAACCAACACCGGGCAGTTCGGCTTTGACCTGGCGGATGGCATTGAGAGTTTCGATGGCCGCATCACGCATGGTCTCATCACCCGAGCCGACGGTAAAGGTCAGCAGGTCGAAAAGAATATCCTGCGGCCGCATTCCGTGTTTTTCGACAACCAGGGAATAGATCTGTTTGGCGACGGCCACCTTACGCTCACAGGTCAGCGCCATCCCCTCGGTATCGATGGTCAGGGCCACGACCGCGGCACCGTATTTCTTTGCCAGGCGACAGATGCGATCCAGGTTCGCACCGCCATCCTCAAGGTTGATCGAGTTGATAATCGCCCGACCCGGATAAAGCGGCAGCGTCTGCTCCAGGGTCTCCGGGCTGGTTGAGTCAAACATCAGCGGCGCCTTGCAGGAGCCGGAAAACAGCTTCGTCAATTCCAGCATGTCGGAGATTTCATCTCGCCCGGCATAGGCCACGCAGAGATCGATGACCTGGGCACCGCGGGCTTCCTGGTCGAGGGCGATCTTGAGGCAGGCGTCCCAGTCTTCGGCAAGCAGGGCTTCACGGAAGGCCTTGGAGCCGTTCGGATTACAACGCTCGCCGATCAACAGTGGTGGAATCTCCTGCTGCAGTTCAACCGCCTGGTACAAACTGGCTACGGCTGCTTTCATGCGTCCACCTCCCTCACCTTCGGCGTCACACCCGCCAACCTGCTCGTCAGGGCCCGGATATGTTCCGGACTGGTGCCACAACAGCCACCGACGATACTGACCCCCTGCTCAACAACAAAGCGATACATCTGCTCGGCGTAATCATCAGGGCTCAAAGGGTAATGAGTCTGACCGTTCACCACCTGCGGCAACCCCTGATTCGGAATGACCGAGATCCGCTTTGGCCAGGTTCGGCTGAGGTACTGAACGTGAGACTTCATATCATCGGGGCCGGTCGCACAGTTGAGCCCGAGGGAAAACAGCGGGAACGGCTGAAGAGTCGCCACGACGGCAGCGATATCCGAACCGACCAACATGGTCCCCTGCTGTTCGATGGTCACCGAAGCCATCACCGGCAGATCGAGTCCTGCAGCCTCAAGCACTTCGAATGCTGAGACCAGGGCCGTTTTAGTCTGCAGCAGATCCTGACAGGTTTCGATAATCAAGCAGTCGACGCCGGCCTCAACCAGGGTCTCCACCTGTTCACGGGTCGCCGCCGCCAGTTCGGCAACAGAAATGTGCCCCAACGACGGCAGTTTGGTCCCCGGGCCGACTGAGCCGGCGATATATTTGTCGCTGCGCTCGCCAATCGCGGCGCGGGCGTTTTCGACCGCACGGACATTAATCTCTTTGACCTTGTCGGCCAGATCATATTCAGCCAGAACTACTCGTGAAGCACCGAAAGTATCGGTCTCAACAACCATGGCTCCGGCATCGAGCATGCTGCTATGCAGGGCGACGATATGTTGTGGGGCCGAGAGGTTGAGAATTTCGTTGCAACCGTCGCAACCGGCCCAATCCTGATCAAGAATGTTCATCAGCTGCAAATTGGTGCCACAGGCCCCATCAAAAATCAGCAGCGGTTGTTCAGCAAATTTCATCGTTGTTCATCCGTGAGAAAAGCCCTATTGACATGTTTTTAAAAGGATTCGTAGTGTACCCGCACCCCTGCCGACTGTCCAGAGGCAATGCGAAAAACCTTTTTCCAGTCGCACAGCATTTATGTTAGGATTCATTGTTTAAAATAATCTATTCAACCCAACCCGGCTGCGAGGAGGCTTACGTGCAGCAGACAGACAAACAACAATCCGGGGGGAAAAGAAAAAGACTCGGCGATTTTCTGGTCGAAAATGAGATGATCTCAGCTGCCGACCTTGGACGCGTCGTCGAACATCAATCAATCTATGGCGGCAAGTTCGGCACCTGCCTTCTCGAGCTCAGGCTCCTAGAAGAAAACGTGCTGGCCAAACTCCTCAGTCGCCAACTGATGTTGCATTACATCGATCCGGATCAGCTGATGAATATCGCTCCGGAGATCCTGCGCCTGATCCCACCAAAGATCGCCCTGCGCTATTTTATCGTGCCCTACTACCGTGATGAAGGGAAGCTTTTCGTCGCCATGGGCAACACCGCCAATCGGGGTTTGATCACCAAGCTTGAAGAGCGCCTGAAACTGAAAATTTTACCATTGGCGATGCCTGAAGTTCGTGTCGTCATGGCTCTCAACAAGCATTACGGCATGCCGATGCCGCCGCGTTTCAAAGCACTGGCAGCGGAGTTCATGCGGCTCGCTGCCGAAGCAGCTGCGGCGGCAGACGCCAATGGGCAGAACCTGTCAGCAGATGAAGAACAGTAGGTCATTATCCCCAAGCACGCCATCGAGGTCAAAACCGACGATGTCACGACCTGGCCATTGCTCGGTGAAGATGATGAGGATGATGGTGACGATTATCACCAGAGTGAGCAGATCGGTGAGCGCCCGGAAGGGAGCGAAGAAAAGCTCAACACCCTGTTACGCAAACTCGTTACTGCCGAAAATCGTAACGACATTGGTCGTGCTATCGTCAATTATCTGACCGCCGATTATCCGCGTTCGGCACTCTTTATGGTGCGTAGCAACCTTGTCACCGGCTGGATGTTTGCCGATGAGACCATGATTCCGCAACTTGAACAGGTCACGGTTTCGCTACAGGAATTCTCGGTTTTCAGCTTGGTCGCAAACAGCCGCGCGCCTTATCTCGGGCCGGTCGTAGATAACGCCGAGAACCGCAAGCTGACCATGTTCTTCGGCACCCAGCCACCGCAGACCGCGCTGGTGCTACCGCTGACGGTTCAGGAGCGGCTGGTTGGAATGCTCTACCTCCAGGACGAACCGACCAAGCTGGAGATGAAGCGCTCGGAGTTACAATACATCGTCGGCAAAGCGGAAATGGCCTTCCGGCTGTTGATCTTGAGGAATAAAATCCTCAATTCCTGATGAGAATGAATACCCACACGTCTTCCATCGATGCCCAGGCAATCAAAAAATATCAGGCGGGCCTGAGTGCCGATGCAGACAAGCTTTACCAGCTCATACTTGACCCCGATCAGCAATTTATCGAGGTTTTATTGAAAAACGCGGCGCTCAGCGACGACCATCTGGTCATTCTGCTGAAGCGCCGCGACTTGACAACAGAGCTGATCGACAAGATTCATCAGAACAGAAAGCAGACCCTCAGCCATCGCCTGCGTCTGGCACTGACCAGAAACCCGGCGACGTCCGGAAACCTGATTCGCAGCATACTTCCCTATCTGAGACTTTTTGAACTGGTCGACCTCTGCCAGCTCCCCGGCGCGAGCCCGGATCAGAAACTGGCTGCCGAGCGTACGATTATCCAGCGCCTGCCGACCACTCCACTGGGGAACAAGATCACCCTGGCCCGGCGTGGATCGGCGGGAGTTGTCGCCGAACTTCTTAAAGAAGGGGAACCGCAACTGTTCAATGCCTGCCTCGGCAACCCGCGCCTGCATGAAGGTGCCGTCTATCGTTTCTTGCGCAGCTCTGCAGCGACGGCTGAGACAATTTCCCAGGTTGCCAGACATGAACGCTGGAAGATGCGCCCCAACCTGCGCCAGGCCATACTCAAACATCCACGGACACCGGATATCTGGTACCTCCTCTGGTTGCCACAACTTCAACTCCATCTCCTCAAGCAGTTACGCGCTGCCAGTAAAGCCCAACCGCGCAAACTCTCATTGATCGATAATGAGTTGGAGAAGCGTGGCATGTAGCATTAACTCCTCCGAGGATTTATCAAACCCGATTTAAACAGCCTTCAACAGACGACTTGAGATTTCGACAATCACGGACATAACGGCGATAGTCTTTCAACGGCCCGTTAGGCACTGGATTCCACTGCAGCGACGTGATATTTTTACAGAATTCAGTTGCTTGGGGGTATTCGTGACCACAACGGACGTAACCGCAGATAAATATCGATTAACAACAAGCGGTGACGAACTGTGTCTGGAGCTTTCGGGTGAATGGTCGTTCAAGGCCGGGGTACCCGACACCTCTCCCCTCTTCACTGAACTTGCCACCACGCACGGGCAGAAGCTCTCCTTCGATTGCAGCCGTCTCGAACATTGGGACAGCGGCCTGATGACTTTCCTGATCAACCTTGTTGAGACCTGTGAAGACAAATCGATTGCGATCGACCGGGACTCCCTGCCGACCGGCGTGAACAAACTTTTCAACCTTTCATCCAACATGCCGGAACGCCGAGCCCAGCATCGCGATCATCCGGAGGACCCGGTTCTCGCCCGGATCGGCCACATTGCCATTGAAGCCCATCGCACCTGGAGCGATATGCTCGGGTTTATCGGTGAAATTTTCATTGGACTGTTCAACCTGCTGCGTGGTCGCGCCCGCTTCCGTTTTTCCGACCTGTTCCTGCAACTGGAACTGGCCGGGCCCGCGGCCCTGTTCATCGTCACCCTGATCAGTATCCTCGTCGGGATGATCCTGGCCTTTGTTGCAGCCGTCCAACTCCGTCTGTTCGGAGCGGAGATATTCATCGCCAACCTGGTCGGACTCGGGATGGCTCGTGAGATGGGTGCGATGATGACCGCAGTCATCATGGCCGGTCGCACCGGTGCTGCCTATGCCGCTCAGCTCGGCACCATGCAGGTCAACGAAGAGATCGACGCACTCAGAACAATAGCTGTTTCACCGATCGACTTTCTCGTTCTGCCGCGCCTGATCGCCCTGATCATCACCATGCCGCTGCTCTGCATTTATGCCGACTTTATGGGAATTATCGGTGGTGCCGTGGTTTGCGCGACCATGCTCGACATCTCTTTCTTTCAATATTTTCAGCAGATCCAGGGCTTTGTCGGACTCACCCATTTCTTTATCGGGGTTATCAAAGCCGGTGTATTCGGTGTGTTGATCGCTACCGCCGGGTGCTTCCGCGGCCTTCATTGCGGACGTAGTGCATCTGCCGTCGGTTTTGCCGCGACCAGTGCGGTGGTCACCTCAATCGTCCTGATCATTGTCGCGGATGCCATCATAACCGTACTCTGTCAGGTTCTGGGGGTCTGATGACGACAAAACCCCACCTGCGCGTAGAAAATCTGACCATGGCTTACGGGGAGACGATCATCCAGGAGCGTCTCGATTTCAGTATTAACCGAGGCGAGATCTTTATCATCATGGGGGGGAGTGGTTGCGGCAAAAGCACCCTGTTGCGCCATCTGATCGGCTTGATGGAACCAGCCGCCGGGAAAATCTTATTTGATGAGATCGACCTTTGGCAGACCTCGGATCAGGAGCGCAACCGAATTATCAGTAATTTTGGCGTGCTTTTCCAAAGCGGCGCCCTCTGGAGTTCGATGACTCTGGGGGAGAATATCGAACTGGTCCTCAAGGAGCACACCGACCTCACTGACCGGCAGATCGCCGAGGTGGTCGCCTACAAACTCTCGCTCGTCGGTCTATCCCGTTTTGCCGAGTACTATCCGTCGGAAATCAGCGGCGGTATGCGCAAGCGGGCCGGCCTCGCCCGGGCAATGGCTCTCGATCCCGATGCACTTTTTTTCGATGAGCCCTCTGCGGGCCTCGACCCGGTCAGTTCACGTCTGCTGGACGATCTGATCCTTGAATTACGTGACAGTCTCGGGTCGACCATTGTCATCGTCAGTCATGAACTGGCCAGTATTTTCGCTGTCGGTGACAACTCGATCTTTCTCGATCCGACGGACAAGACCATCATCGCCAGGGGGGCGCCGCAGATGTTGCTGGAAACATCGCAGGATCCCCGGGTGATCAGTTTTCTGACCAGGAAGGCCAGACTTAAATAACACCGCTTTACATGGAAACCGGTGTTTTGCCAAGGGAACAGCTATGCGTAGACGTAAACGTATCGATCCACGAATCATCGGCGCTTTCGTCCTCGGGGCGATCATCCTCAGCGTCTCGGGACTGATTTTTTTTGGTCCCGGCGGCCTGCTCACCGAAACGCGCAAGTACGTGATCTACTTCAGCGGCTCGGTCAAAGGCCTGAATGTCGGTTCGCCCGTGCGTTTTCGCGGTGTAAAAATCGGCCAGGTCAAAGATATCAATGTCCGTATCCAGCCGAGCGAATACACCTTCAACATTCCAGTCTTTATCGAGATTGAACCATCACGGATCAAGTCCGAAGGAGGAAACGAAGGGCTTCTTGACGCCCTCAAAACCAACAAGGATCCCATGACCTCGCTGGTCGACAAAGGGCTACGTGCCCAACTACAGCTCGACAGCCTGGTTACCGGACAGCTCTATGTCAACCTCGATATGCATCCGGATACGGACGCCAAGTTTCACAGTATCAGCAACGAATTTCCCGAGCTTCCGGCCATCAGTTCCAGCCTGGACGAGCTGAGTGAAACGATCGAGGAACTACCGCTCAAGGAAATCGCCAGCAAGCTGATCTCAACAGCTGACGGCATCGAAGCGATCGTCACCTCCCCCGGGCTGCACAAAGCGATCGACAATGTCGGCAATTCGGCCGAACAGCTAGATCTCATGATCCGCGAACTCAACCGCCAGCTGATCCCCATGGTAACGTCATTGAAAAACACCGTCGAACAGGCCGAACTGACTATGACCAAGCTCGATGCCCGCATCGAGCCCCTGGCCGACAGTCTCGATGCCACCTTGAGCCAGACCCGCGGGACCATGGCCCACATCGACAGCAAGATTGATCCGCTGGATGACCAACTGCAGAAGACCTTGCAAGCTTTCGAAACAACGGCCAAACAGGCAGGCATTGCAGTCGAGCAGATCAGGGAACTGTCCGGCACCGACTCACAACTCATCGATCAGCTCAGCGTCACCCTGCAGGAGGTCAACAAAGCGGCACGCAAGGTCGCCTATTTCGCTGATGAACTCGAACGCGATCCGCAGATCCTTCTGCGTGGCCGCAGCCAAGGAGACACTCCATGAAGCGCCTCTTCGCCTGTTTCGTGCTATTGCTCTGTAGCGCTTGCATACAATTGGGCAGTGAGCCGGTTTCTACCAGCTACTATCTCCTCAACGGTCTGCCGGCCACAGCTGAGCCCTTATCAACTGACAAGATCACTGTCAGTATCAGTCTCGACTATTTCCCGACGTACCTTGAACGGCGGGAAATCGTAACGCATGACACCGACGGCCGCGTGATCATCGCTAAGCATGACGCCTGGGCAGAGCCGCTACAGGACAACTTTCTGCGGGTTCTACGCAACAATCTGAGTCATCTGCTGCCGCAGGCGCAGATCAATCTGCAGCCGTGGGAAAAGTCCCCAGATGATGCCATTCACCTGAACGTGCTGATCAATGACTTCAGCGGCAGACTTAACGAACGTGCCCGTCTCGATATCAGTTGGACCATCACCGCCCCGCAACAGGAAGCCAAACAGCGCTTCCAGGAAGAGATCGATGTCGCACCCGGCTATTTACCGCTTGTTACCGGCCTCGATCGTGGGTTGGATAATTTCAGCCTGGCAGTCGCGCAGCACATGCTGACCCAAAAATAAGAAAAGCCCCCTGTTAACGGGGGCTTTTCTTTATTGATATTCCAGAAAACCGGAATCTTTTCTAAAAAAACTCAGCCGGATCAGGAGAGAAACGCCTGCCCAGCAGCAATCAATCGGTTGAGCACTTCTTTACTTCCCGCTTCAGCGTAAAGGCGAACCACGGGCTCAGTCCCCGACTTGCGGAACAGCAGCCAGGAGCCATCGGCAAAGAGATACTTGTTGCCGTCCGTACGGTTGATTGATGCAACCGCATGCCCTCCGATTTCCTGCGGTTCGGCAGCGAATTTTGCATCCAGACCATCGACCAGATCCGCCGAGAGGCGGATATTGATCCGTTTCGTATAAAATTCACCGACCCTCTGATAGAGATCAGTCAGCAGTTCCTGTAGAGTCCGCCCTTCAACAGCGACCATTTCGGCCGTCAGCAAACAAGCGAGCACACCATCCTTCTCAGGCACATGCCCGCGCACACTCATGCCGGCACTCTCTTCTCCACCGATCAGAATGCGCCCTTCGGTAATATATTCACCGATATACTTGAAGCCGACCGGAGTCTCCAGCACCTTCACCCCGTGATGGGCGGCAACGGCATCGAGCAGATGAGAGGTGGCAACGCTACGAGCAGCATCGCCGGTCAGGCCCTTACGGCGTATCAGGTAGTCAAACAACAGTGCAAGAATGTAGTTCGGCTCGATGTAGGTCCCATCACCATCAAGGATACCGAAACGGTCGGCATCGCCATCCGTCGCCAGCCCGAGGGAAATACTAGGATCCTCGCTGACCAGCGAAATAAAATCATGGATATGCTCTTCGGCCGGTTCCGGCGGATGGCCACCGAAATAGGGATCGACATGATCATTGAAGGTCACAATTTCGACCCCCGCTTCACTCAGCAGTCGGTCGAGATACCCTCGCCCCGATCCGTAAAGCGGATTGACTGCGATTTTGATCCCGGAATCGGCAATCGCCTTGAAATCGACCAATTCTTGGATTGTTTTGAAGTAATCGCCACGGGGATCGATAAACTCGAACAGGCCCATCTCATCGGCAATATTCAGCGGCATGTCGCGGGCAACGATGACCCCGAGCATGGCATTGGCACGTTTCTCGATATCTCTGGTCGTTTCCGGCAAGGCGGGACCGCCGGTGACATCGGAAAATTTGACTCCGTTATAATCGTAGGGGTTATGACTGGCCGTAAAATTGACCGCACCAGCGGCTTTACGCCGCAGCAGCTCATGAGCGATAACCGGAGTCGGCACATCCCGGTCACAGAGAAACGCCTTGACCCCGGCCCCCGCGAGCACGCGAACCGCCTCACGGGCGAAATCACGCCCCATGAACCGCGCATCGTATCCAACTACGACCCCTTGTTCAGCGCGGCCCTGATCATGAAGATGATCGGCAATCGCCTGTATGACAACGCGAACCGTGTCCATGGTGAAATCATCGCAAAGAATTCCGCGCCAGCCTGAAGTCCCGAATTTTATGTATGGCATGTTCTTCTCCCTGTTCTGAGCAGCAACCTGTTATCCGCATGAACTGATTTCCTGATGGGCCGGATTTTTAAAGAATAGCAAAATTATTGCATTTTTGGACATCAATTCGTTCAGCGCGACCCTTTTCCACCGGGACGTGCGAACATCAAAACATAAGGGCAATCATCAGGAAGGACTCCCGCCCTGGCCAGCTCGGTGGTCAACTGGGTACACTCAGGGTGGAGTTTGAAACGCTCCGGATAGATCGTACACAACCCGGTCTCCGTATCCAGATGACGACAGGGGGTTTGGGTGTAGAGAATTTTACCTCGATAAGACAATTTCTCGTAACAGCAACGGCCACACTGCTCGCAGATGGCATCCCACTCTTCCCTGCTCATCTTGCTCTCATTATTATCCGTTTCCCGCACCTGCCGATCCTTTTGAAATCATTTATGACTCACACCTGTCATAGTGCCCTGATTCATCACTGTTTGACAATATCTCCCGGCACGATTCAGACGATATTATTTAACTTGTACCGTAAAATATGTTGGATTAACGTTGTTCAGCACAGTGGCCATAATCTACTGCCAGGAGAAAAACGCATGCAGGTCAACGAACATATACACGCCCTGAAGATCCCCTTTCAGGTCCCCCTTACAGCGGAGATCAAGATTGATCGTTTTGCCTATGTCTACCTGCTGATCGGCAAACGCATTCACCTGATCGACAGCGGTGTCACCGGATCTGCTGAACTTATTTTTGAGTACATTCGCAGTCTGGGACGGCAACCGGATGAGATCGACCACCTCATCTTCACCCATACGCACCCGGATCATATCGGCTCGGCAAAAACCGTCCGGGCCCAGACCGGTTGCACGGTCATCGTGCATGCGGCCGAACGCGAGTGGATCGAAAACCCGGAGAGTCAGTTCACTGAACGTCCGGTTCCCGGTTTTTACACGTTGATTGAGGGGGGAGCAACCATTGATCGGACGGTTGAAGACGGGGGAAGCATTGAGTTGGAGTCCGGTCTCAGTTGTGCGGTCTATCATACTCCGGGACACTCGCGGGGATCCGTGTCTCTGCAACTGAAAAATGCTGGTGCGCTCTTTACCGGGGATGCGCTGATCTACCCCGGGGACATGCCGATCTATGACGACATCAAAACCTCACTTGCCACGATCGCCCGTCTTGAAAAGATCGCAGACATAAAATGCCTGTTCTCCTCATGGGAAGACCCTATATCAGAACAGGAAAAAATTGCTGTGCGCATGAATCAAAGTCGCGATTACCTGCTTAGGATTCACGCAGCTGTCAGTGCCTGTCATGAAGAAAATCCGACAGCTGAATTGCCGGATTTATGTCGTCAGGTTGTTGCCGAACTCGGTCTCCCCCCACTGGCCGCCAACCCCCTGGTCGCCAGAGCCCTGGCATCAAGCCTGACCAGTGGCAAGCCGCTAAATATTTCTAGCTGAACACAGCTTACTATACGCTTTTACCCTATTGGTGAAAACCGACCCCAAGTGATAAAGTCATTCATTCTTGAAAAATTGTAACGAACAGGATCAGCCATGAAATCACTTTACATCGCCAAGGTCGGAACGACCTTTTCCACCACCGCACAACAATTCGGAGATTTCGACCAATGGACAGCTGCACCACTGGCCGACACGAACCTGCCCATCCATGTACTTGACATTCAGACGGGTGCCGATTTTCCACAACCGGATGAGTGTGCCGGGCTGCTGATCACCGGCTCACATGCCATGGTCACGGATGAATTGCCCTGGAGCCTGGCGCTCGAAGAATGGATCAGAGTGTTACTCAGGGAGGAGATACCACTGTTTGGCATCTGTTATGGCCACCAGTTATTGGCGAAAGCTGCCGGAGGCGTTGTTGATTACCACCCGGCCGGCAAAGAGATCGGCACAGTGGAGATTCATTGTCAGTCTGAAGCCGCAACGGACCCGCTCTTTCACGATCTGCCACAAGACTTCACCGGGCACACAACTCATTCGCAGTCGGTTCTCGAACTGCCGCCGGGTGCCGTCCGCCTGGCAGCAAACAACTTCGAACCAAACCACGCCTTCCGCCATGGCTGTTCGGCCTGGGGGGTCCAGTTTCACCCGGAGTACAGCACCACGATCATGCGTGCCTATATCGAGGAGCAGGCTACGGAACTCGAAGCGAGCGGCCGAGATCTGCAGCAACTGCTTGCAAAAGTTCGGGAAACTCCGATCGCGACCCTGATTCTGAAAAGGTTTGCTGAATTTGCCGCAGCAAAAATCGCCTGACCTTATTCCAAATTACCGTTTATCACCAAATCGACCAGTCTACCAGCGACTGTAAATTACTCGTTTGGTGTCAGCTGATATTTTTCCAGCTTGTAACGCAAGGTGCCGCGCGGCACATTGAGTAGTCGCGCGGTCCTGGCGACATTTCCATCGCTGAGAACAAAAGCCCGCTCGACCAGTGCTCTTTCAACCTGCCCGACCACATCATCAAGAATGACCCCTTCCGGTGGAATTTCGCAGTTGAAAGGAACCTCGTTCTGCGGTGACTCCCCCCGGATCTCGCGCGGCAGCTGCTCGGGGAGGATCTGCTCGACATTATGCATGATACAGATACGCTCGACGATATTTCGTAGTTCCCGGACATTTCCCGGCCAGTGATAACGCCTGAGCAGATCCAGCGATTCGGGGCTGAACCCCCTCATCATCCGATTGAACTCCTTGCTGAAACGCTGAAGAAAATGCTCCAGCAGGATCGGAATGTCTTCGCGCCGCTCGCGCAACGGAGGGATATGAATCGGAAAAACGTTCAGGCGATAGTAGAGATCCTCACGGAACTCTTTCCTCTCGATGACATCTTTCAAATCAGCGTTGGTCGCGGCGACAATGCGGACATTGATGTCGATGTTGCGGTTCCCCCCCAACCGCCGGATCTTGCGATCCTCAAGCACGCGTAGCAATTTGACCTGCAGATTAAGATCCATCTCGCCGATCTCATCGAGAAAAATCGTCCCCCGATCCGCTTCTTCAAAAAGGCCGATCTTGCGGTTCTTGGCATCAGTGAAAGCGCCCCGTTCATGACCGAAAAGTTCGGTCTCCAGCAGATTGAACGGCAGCGAACCACAGTTGATCTCGATAAACGGCTGTTCGCGACGAGGGGAAAGTTTATGGATGGCCTGGGCCACCAGTTCCTTGCCGGTTCCGCTTTCCCCGGTAATCAGAACCGTTGCAGTCTCATGCTTGGCGACTTCGCGAATCTGGTGAAATATCTGTTCCAATGCCGCGCTATTACCAACCATGTTGATACCGGCGGCGTCTCGCGATAACCGTTTCACCTTGCGGCGCAGGTTCTGCGCTTCGAGAGCCAGCTTGACGATCAGATGAATGGCATCAGCCTTGAACGGCTTCTTGATATAGTCGTAAGCACCTATTTTCAAAGCTTCGACCGCGCTCTCCACCGTTCCATAGCCGGTGATGATGATCACCAGAATCTCCGGATCGACTTCACGCATGGCGCGCAGAACGTCAAGACCGCTGCTCGACCCCAGGTTGAGATCAAGCAAAACCAGACTGATCTCTTCCTCGGCAACGATTTTGATCGCCTGGCCGGGGTCTTCAGTCGCTATTGTGCGAAAACCGTCCTCGGCAAGAATCCGTTCCAGATTTTCCCGGATAAAGGCCTCATCATCGACAATCAGAATATTTTCCATCAAACCAGCTCCCACTCTTATCAACCGGCAGACATTGTTTTTACCACCGGGGTTTAACTGACGCTTTGCGCCTGAATCTTGCGCGGCACTGACTTCAAGAGATCACACCCGGTCACCCGTGGCACGCCGCAAGGGCAGAGTAAAGCGAATCAGGGTGCCGCTGCCGGGCTTGCTGTCGATCAGGATTTCACCACCGTGATCAGTCACGATATTGTAACTGATCGCCAGCCCGAGGCCGGTCCCCTGCCCCTTACTGGTAAAGAAGGGCTCAAACACCAGCTGCAATTTGTCCGCCGGGATCCCGACACCAGTATCGCCGACGAGAATATGGATGAAATCCTCAGCGGTCTCGACCCGGACGGTCAGAGTGCCCCCATCAGGCATCGCCTCCAGGGCATTGTTCAGCAGATTGAGCATAACCTGCTTGATCCGGTCGGCGTCCATCATGATTTCTGGCAGATCGGACGGAACCTCCTCAATCAGCTCAACACGCTGGCGCTGGCACTGCTTGCGCAACAGGAACAGCGAATCCTGAATCACCTTGTCGATACAACCGTGAACAAGCTGCGGTTCCGGCATTGAAGCGAAGTGGAGCATTTCATTCACCAGCGATTCAAGCCGTTCGATCTCCCCCAACGCCCGGCGGATCAATTGCTGATCCACTTCCTGCCCCAACAGGCGGTCGTGCAATTCGTCGAGCAGAAGGCTGACCCCGGTCAACGGATTACGCACCTCATGAGCGATACCTGCTGACATTCGGCCAAGGGACGCCAGACGATCCATGCGCGCCATCTGCTGGCGCATATTGACCCGTTCGGTCAGGTCCTCGATCGTCAGCAGGCACCCGGCCTGCCGCCGGAAACTCATCGGAAAAAGCGCCATCCGGTAGGTCAGGTTCCGCCCGCCACGTTCTAACGGGACATACATCCGATAGGTGTCGTGACGCCTGACGATATCACCACAGAACCAGGATTCCAGCACGTCCGTGAGTTCTGGCCAGTCGACAAGCAGTTCCTGCCAGGAGCAGTTTTTCACCGGTCGGTTGAGATTGAGAATCCGGCAGGCCGGGCCGTTGACCGAGGTGACGTTACGTTCATCATCGAATGTCAGAATTCCCGTTTCAATATTTTCGAAGACCGTATCCTTGAAGTTACGTTCGCGGATAATCTCTTTACGCGACAGACGCAGGGCTTGCAATGTCTGAAGCAGGCGCTGACGCCGGTTATTGAGTTCTTTGACCATCTGGTTAAAGGAATCGGCCAGGGCCCCAACTTCGTCGCTGGTTTCTACTTTGACGAGTGGGGAGAGGTTCCCCTGGATCATCCGCAGCGTTCCCTCTCTCAGGGAAAGGAGCGGACGAACGATGCTGTTGGACAGCATATAGGCCGCAGCGATCACGAGCATGATCGTTAACGAGATGACCAGCCAGGATTGCGCCAGATAATGACTGATCTCCCGCTGGATCAACTGCGCCGTAGTCAGGGCCGGTTGATGAAACTGTTCGATCTCGGCACCGATAGTGATCCCGCCAAAAATATTGAACCCCTTATAGGGTCCACTGGCGTAATGGATCGGAGCGTACGCCATGATCTTGCTCGAACCACCGATATTGGTCGTGTCGACGACACCCGACAAACGCTGGCGGACAGCGCGCGCCGCCAGTGGGTAATTGGGATGGATAAACTCAGCATCCAGCAAATTGAAGGGTATCCGACCGGCATTGACATCTTCGGCAGAGGTGTCCCTGGTATAGGCCGGGACCAAATTGCCGTCAGCATCGTAGCCGCGGATATCCCAGAACTTCGGATGGGCAATCGTCCACCCTTCGTCATCAAACATGAAGGCATAATTGGCACTGGCGTATGACGGAAAAACGACCGGCTGGTCATCGATCGTCGATATGTGCTGGGTAAACTCCACCAGGTGCCGATGGTCGAGGGAAATGACGACTATCCCCTGAAAAGCTCCCTCGCGGTAAAGGGGTGTAGAGAAACGGATCACTCCCCGGTATGGCGTCCCCAGAACCGCTTCCGGCGGGGTCTCCACATCCCTGAACTGATCCGAACGGCTGACATACCAACCGCTCAACCGCGTCACCCAGATATCTCCCGTTTCAAGCCGGGCAGTCTCATCGAAATAAGTTTCAGTCTTGTATGTTGTCTGGGCTGGATCAGCAACCATACGAAGATCCGCAGAGACCTCGCCATCAACAATTCGCAGACGTTCCATGCCGTCGGCATCGATAAAGGCAAGTTCGCTGTAAAGAAGCGCCTGTTCCCTGGTTTCCAAGGGGGCACCGTTGGTCCCGGACAGATACCAGATTTCACGCCGGTGATTATGGCTGAATTCACGATAAGCCGTAGCCGTGCGCGGAACCAGGGTCAGATCGAGCAGATCACCCTCGACCTCATTCAGAAACGCGGAAACCTGCTCGGCAACCATCCGCGCACGCTGTTCAAGCGCCTTTGCCGCCTGGGCGTCCAGAGCTTCTGTCGTCCGCTGGCGCAGGATTTCCTCGACCAGGCTCAGGCTGTGCTGTGAATTGAACAGCAGAATACCGAGCGGCACCAGCGACAGGAGCAGAAAGGCCCCGAGGACCTTTTTATGCAGGTTCACGCGAAACATACCGGGAGTATAGAGGAAAAGCGGAGGAAGGAAAAGCATTGCGCATGCTGAAGGAGAAATGAAAACGGGGAGTCCGGCATACCGGACTCCCCGCAGACAACAACGATGTAAATCGAGTTACTTATTTCTCGAAACGACAAAATCGGCCAGGGTGAAAAGCGCCCGACGGGCTTCACAATCTGGAAAAATTTCGAGCAACCCCTTGGCCCGTTCGATCCGCTCGCGGGCCTTGAGGCGTGTGTAGGCGATCCCCTCGTTGGCATCGATCAAACGGCAGACATAATCCAGATCTTCAGGGAGCAGTTCTTCGGCCTCGACAATACGGGCGACCTGACCCCTTTCTTCAGTGGAGGCATTGGCGTAAGCATGGATCAGGGGGAGAGTCATCTTCCCTTCGAACAGGTCGTGTCCGCGCTCCTTACCAAAATCTTCCTGATCGGCAACATAATCGAG